>NZ_JBSFGB010000015.1:0-223893 GCF_053596375.1 Streptomyces sp. NPDC001709
GCGGGCGCCGGGCGCGTACCCGGCGCCGGGACGACTGGCGGCTGCCCGCACAGCGGCGCGCCCGGCGCCCGGTGCGGATGACGTTCGGCGTGGTGTTCGCCAGCCTGACCCTGGGCGGCGTCGCGGTCGCGGCCATCGGTTCCGCCCACTCCTCCGCGCACGGTGCCGGTACCGGCCGGGGGGCCGCGCACCCGTCGGCGGTCGCCCCGGGCGGGCCGGGCGCTACTGCCCCGTCGGCGCCGTCCGGCGGCCCCGGACCGACGGACCGCCCCACCACCGCCAAGGACACCGAGGCCCACTGCCGCGCCTACGCACAGGTCGGAAAGCACGGCAAGGCACTCGACGCGACCTCCTGGCAGCGACTCGTCGCGGCCGCCGGCGGTAAGGACAAGGTCGCCGCGTACTGCTCCGAGCAGCTGCGACGGGCGACGGCCACGCCGAGCGGGTCGGCCGGCCCGGGCAAACCTGACAAGAGCGCCGCACACGGCGACCACGGCACGGCGGGGAACAACGGCGCCTCCGGCAACGGCACTTCGGGCAAGGGCACGTCAGGCGCCGGTGCCGGCGGCACGCATGACACGGACGGGAGCGGCCGGGCGAACGGTGGGAAGGACGGCGGGAAGGACAGCGGGAAGCACCATTAGCCCGGCGCCGCGCCTACTGCGGCACGCCCGTCACGCCGGGCACGCCGGGCACGCCCGGCACGCCCGTCACCGTACCGTCCACGTCAGCGAGTCGGACGTCTGTGCCCGGACGGCAGGGTCCCGTATGGCCGTCGTCTCGTCGGTCACGGTCGCCGTGATCCGGTGGCCCCGGCCGTGGACGCCGAGTTCGTGCGGCGTCACCGACAGGTCCCCGGTGGCCGACGGCACCGGCGTGCCGTCGACGGACCAGGTCAGTTCGAGGTCGGCGAGGCCGGTCAGCGGGGCGAGGCGTACGGTGATCCGCTTCCCCTGCCCGACGGGCCGGGACGTGGGGACGGTGGAGGTCAGCGCGTCCGCGTCGGCGTAGAAGCCGGCGATCATCTCCTCGCGGCCGACGACGTTGAACTCGGGCGAGGCCAGGGAGCGCATGATGGACGTCTCGGTCGGCCGGTAGATGCCCGTCTCGTAGTACCCCCCGCCCTCGTACGTGCCGACGACCGAACCCGTCGGGTCCTGGGCACCGAGCCAGCGGTACCACTTCGTCGTGCCCGGGTCTCGGCGGAGTGTGAGGTTGGCGGCGGCCGGTTCCTCGGCGTTCGGGTAGGGGCCGTACCCCGGGTACTGGTACTCGTCGGCCAAGTGGCCTATGGAGTGGCCCAGTTCATGCGCGCCTATGAGGTACGACCTGTCGTTGTCGGACGACATCGTCGCCACGCCGTGGAAGGGGGAGCCCGCGGGCAGGTCGCCGGCGGAGTAGCCCGCGCCGCCGTACTTGGTGGAGTTCGCGATGACGAAGACGATGTCGGCGTCCGGGGCCAGGGCGGCGTAGTGCGCGACCTTGTCCGTGTCGACGCACAGCAGGCGCTCGAGGTCGTCGCAGAAGAAGTGGGCGCCCAGTGCGGTGTCCTTCACGACATCGGACGTGGGGTCGGCGGATACGCCGGAGTCGTGGGAGACGGCGTCGACCAGCCAGACGTTGAACAGGCCGCGGTAGCTCCGGTACGGCTCGATACCGAAGATGGCGTCCAGCTTCTCCTTGGCGGCCTTGGCGAACTCGCCCTGTTCGTCCGCCGTGTAGCCGTCGCCCATCACCACCAGGTCGAGCCGCCCGGCCACGGGTCCGGTCCGCTGGAGCGCCCGCACCGCCGGGCCGGCGCCTCCTGTGATCGGCGCGTGGCGGGCCGTCGCGGCGGGGGCGTCCGCCGGGACGGTCACCTCACGGGGTTCCGCCCGGGGTCCGGGGAAGTACTCGACGTGCTGGGGGTGAGCGGGGGCACCGGCCGCCTCGGCCGGTGCCGGTTTCACTCCGATGAGCAGCGCCGCGGCGGCGACCAGGGCGGCTGCGGCAGCCATGACCCGGCGCCTGGGCGGTCTTGCGCGATGCGGCACGAGAACCTCGCTTAAGTAGCAAGTTAAGTGAACTTAAGGCCGCACTTAACGTAGAGAGCGAGGGCAGCAAACGGCAAGGCTCGCACCGCAGTTGATGCGAGATCAGTCGGTCATGACGGAGAGGCGGAACGGGCCGTCGGCGATCAGCCGCTCGTACGCCGCGGTTCGCGGCGCCCCGCACCCGCGCGAAGGCCCCGGACCTGTCACGGTCCGGGGCCCTCTGCTTCCCACTCCCACATGCACACAAGTGGCCACTGATGGCCGGACGGCGCCGGGCTCATGGCACGGACGCCGATACCCCGTTCGGTGAGCTACATGACACGGCTGCCACTAACAGAAGGAGGTGGACTGAGCACCTGGGTCGCCCTCGCCGTTCAGCAGGTTGCCGAGAATTCCGTTGCCGACACCTACCTCACCGAGAACGTCGACGTTCGTGCAGCCGCCACCCCGCATGCTCACCGCGCCTTGGGCGGTTGTGGCGCCGGTGGCTATGAAGCTGACACTGCCGATGATGACGGCCGCCACAGCGGCCTTGCGGAGCTTGCCCATTTCTCCTCCTTGGATCCGGAGCGCACGTCAAAAGATCCATTCTGCGCTCAATTCGGAGGCTAATCGGACATACTTCGCGGCGCTCACCGGGCGTGTCATCCGGGGGCCTTGAGGATCAGCCAGGTGGCCGATGCGCCGAAGTCAGGCGGGCCGGGCCAGGCGTTCGAGGCGGTGGTGCAGATGCTCGACGCGGTGCTCCGACTCCGGCTTCATGAGGACGCTGCGCAGGATCCGGGCGCCGTCCGCGTCCGCGGTGATCTTGGGGTGGCGGGCGGCGAACGCCTCGCGGCCGGCCTTGAGGGTGCTGAGGAAGACGGGGTCGGGGCCGCTCATGCCGTCCGCCAGGATGCGGGCACAGGCCGCGTCGATGGCGCTGAGGGCGGGCGGGTCGAGGGCGGGGAAGTAGGTGACGATGTCCAGTTGGGGGTGCTGGTAGAGCTCCAGGAACTCCGACGCCTCGATCAGGGCCGCCCACTTCAGCGCCGCTCGGCGACCGGCCGCCAGGACCTGGCCGAGGCCGTCGGGGGTGGGCGGCAGGAGCTGGAAGGTGAGCCACAGGGCGGCCGCGGCGGCGCCGGCCCGGGAGCATTCCAGGCTGATCTCGCCCAGGTGCAGGTCGGCGGAGGTGAAGTAGGTGTACGGGGAGTCGTGGAGGTAGAAGCGGCCCACGTCGGGGTCGCGGAAGAGGACCGCTCCGCAGCCGTAGGGCTGGAGGCCGTGTTTGTGCGGGTCCACGACGATCGAGTCGGCCCGGGCCATCGCCCGCCAGGGCTCGGGGGGCAGCCCCTCGGGGGCGTCGGCGCCGGCGAGAAGGGTGAAGAAGCCGCCGTACGCGGCGTCGACATGGACCCGGACGCCGTAGCGCTCGGCGAGGGGCAGGACCTCGTGGACGGGGTCGACGGCGCCCAGTCCGGTGGTGCCGGTGGTGAGGACGACGGTGCCCACCTGGTCCGTGCGCAGTACGTCCTCCAGCGCTTCGATGTCCATGCGGCCCCGGCCGTCGGTGCGCACGGGATGGCTCGTCATGTCCAGGACGTGGCACATGCGGCCGTGGGTGTAGTGGGCGTCGGCGCTGTGGGCGATGCCCCGGCCGGGGTGGAGTTCGCGGGCGACGAAGAGGGCTTCGAGGTTGGCGATCGTGCCGCTGGTGGTGAGGTGGCCGAGGTGGGTGTCGTAGCCGAACATGGCGGCGAGCCGGGCGACGGCCTCGCGTTCCATCGCGGCGGTGGCGGGGCCGCCGTCCAGGGCGTGGTTGTTGGGGTTGATCAGCATGGCGGTGAGATAGCCGACCACCGCCGCGGGGTGCGGGGGCTTGAGCATCTGGCCCGCGTAATGCGGGTGGAAGAAGGGGTAGTTGTCCTTCAGCCGGCCCGTGAACTCCTCGAAGGCCGCCGCGAAGCGGTCGTCGTCCACCTGGAGGGACGGGTGGGACTCGTAGGGGCCGAAGCCGGCGGCCCAGTCCTGTATCGCGTGGGTGGCTCGGCCGAGCCAGTGCTGCAGATCCATTGATCTCCCTCTCGCTCTCGGGGGTGCGCCCACCCTAGGATTTCGCTGACTGCTCAGCAATTGAGTGCACAGCAATTGAGCCAGCAGTAGGTGAGGAGGCAGTGAGTGAGGTGGCAGTAAAATCGGCCTCGATGAACGCCACGCCCCAGCACAGCGACGAAGCCGTCGCACGTGCCGCCAACAGCCGGCTCGTGCGGGATTTCGGCCTGCTGATCAAGTCCGCCACCCGCTTGGAACAGCGGATCGACAGTGCCCTGCGGCGCGAGTGCGGGATCAGTCACACCATGCTGGAGGTGCTGATACGGCTCTGCCGCCGGCCCGGCGAGGAGGTCTCCCAGCGGCAGCTGGCCGACGACCTCACGCTCACCAGCAGCGGCACCACCCGCCTGGTCGACCGCATGGAGGAAGCCGGGCTGGTCCGTCGCGTCCCGTCCGCCGGGGACCGGAGGGTGGCCCTGGTGGAACCGACCACCGAGGGACGCAGGACCTTTCTGCGCGCCGCGGCCGTCCATGCCGGTGTGGTGGAGGAGTACTTCGTCAAGCCGCTGCCGGCCGACGACTACGCGCAACTGACCAGGGCACTGGGCGAGATCGACAAGGCGCTGCGCGAACAGTCCGGGTGAGGGCTCAAACAGCGGGTGAGCAACCGGCCGTGCGCTCGTCGAACTCCTTTCGCGCGGCCTGGATGGTGGTGATGTTCGCCTGGGACCAGTCGGTGATGCTCTGGATCAACCCCCCTGCCTCCCGGCCCAGTTCGGTCAGCCGGTACTCCACGCGGGGCGGCACGGTCGGGTACACCGTGCGGGTCAGGAGGCCCTCGCGTTCCAGGGCGCGCAGGGTCTGGGTGAGCACCTTCGGGGTCACGCCGTCCAGGCGCCGGCGCAGTTCGGCGAAGCGCATGGGACGGCCGTCCTCCAGCGCCACCAGGACCAGCATGGTCCACTTGCCGGCGATCAGTTCCAGCACCGCGCGGGTGGGGCAGTCGCGCAGGAAGACATCCACGCCGCCGTGTTCCCTGAGGTCGAAGCCGGTATCCATGAGGAACCTCGATATCAGACAAGTGCGTTCTTCCGCAGGGTGATTGCCCGGACCGACCATGGAGGCACCCGCAGCCACTGACGAGGAGTCCGGATGCCCGCCCGTATGCACGCCATTGTCCAGTCCGCGTTCGGCGGTCCCGAGGTGCTCGTCCACACCGAGACCGAGGTGCCGGAGCCCGGCCCCGGCGAGGTGCTGCTGCGGGTCGTCGGCGCCGGGGTGAACCCGGGGGACGCGGTGCTCCGGGCCGGCCGGGTGCCGGGACTGGTGGAACCGCCGTGGACGCCGGGCAACGACGTGTCCGGCGTCGTCGAGCGCGTCGGCGAGGGCGTGACGCGGTTCGCGCCGGGCGACAAGGTGTACGGCATGCTCGCCGTCACCCGGCACGGTGCGTACGCCGAGTTCACCACCGTACCGGCCGACGTACTGGCGCCCGCGCCCGCGAACCTCGACCTGGTGCACGCGGGGGCCGTACCCCTGGTCGCGTTCACCGCCTGGCAGGCGCTGGCCGTGCTGGCCCGGGTCCGGCCCGGCGACCGGGTGCTGATCCATGCGGCGGCGGGCGGCGTCGGCCATGTCGCGGTGCAGCTGGCCAAGGAGCTGGGGGCGCATGTCATCGGCACCGCGCGGGCGTCCCGCCACGACCTGCTGCGCGAGCTGGGCGCCGACGAACCGGTCGACTACACCGCCGCCGACTTCCGCACCACCGTGGCCCCGGTGGACGTCGTACTGGACCTGGTCGGCGGTGCGTACGGGCCGCGCTCCCTCGACGTGCTCCGGCCGGGCGGTCTGCTCATCGGCGCGTCGATCGACCCGGGCGTGGACGAACAGCAGGCCGCCGCCCGGGGTCTGCGTTATGTCTGGGTCACGGCCGAGCCCTCCGGGGAGGTGCTGGAGCAGATCACCGAACGCATCGAGGCGGGCCGGCTGCGGGTCATGGTCGAGCAGACCTACCCGCTCGCCGAGGCCGCCGCCGCCCACCGCGCGATCGAGGCCCGCCGGACCACCGGGAAGATCGTCCTCGTCCCCTGAGAGGCGCGAGGTCTTCGAGAGGGGCCGGTGGGGCGTGGCGACGAGGCCTCAGGTCTGGCGTGGGTCCGGCTTGAGCACCGCGAACACCGCCTGGGTCGGGTCGGTCAGCCAGGCGATGCGGCCGACGCCGGGGACGTTCGCCGCCGGCATCAGCACCGTGCCGCCGTTGTCGCCCGTCGCGGTGACGATCGCGTCCGCGTCGGCCACGGCGAAGTACGGCACCCAGCGCGCCTCCTGCGCGCCGCCCTCCTGCAGCGGCGCCACACCCCCGAAGGAACCCTCCTGCTGGTCGCCCTCCGCGATGCTGAGCACCTGGTACGTCATGCCCGGCGCCTGCATCTCCTGGGCACGCCAGCCGAACAGCCCGCGGTAGAAGCCGATGGCCGCCTGTGGGTCACCGACATGCAGCTCGACCCACACCAGCGTGTCGTCCTCCGACGCCCGCTGCAGGCCCTGCCCGTTCTCCAGCACCGCGAACTGCGCGCCCTGCGGGTCGGTGAACTGGGCGAAGGTGGCCTCTCCCATGGTCATGGGCTCGGCACGCACCGTACCGCCGGCCTCGGTCACGGCCCGCGCGGTGGCCCGGGCGTCGTCGGTACGGAAGTACGTCATCCAGGCGGGCGGCGCCCCCTGTTCGGTCAGCGGGCCGAGGGCGGCCACCGTGTCGCCGTTCTTCCGGAAGAAGCCGTAACCGCCCGCCTCCGGTCCTGCGGACACGAACTCCCAGCCGAAGACGGCACCGTAGAACGCGGCGGTGGTGTCGATATCGGGGCTGCCCAGGTCGATCCAGATGGGCGAGCCGGTGCGGAACTGTGTGCCGAGCATGCGTCTCCTCCTGCGGGTCCGGTGCGAAGCCGCCCGCCACTATGCCGACGGTCCCGGCCCGGACCGGGCCGGGACACGGGAAAAGAACCCCACGAATCTGTGCAGGAGTGACACACGGGCTGCACACAGCCTTTCGAAAGGCTCGTTACCGTGACTGATCGCCCGCTCCCCTGGACTCAGGAAGACCGCAGATGGACTACTGCTCCTCGTGCCGCCGGCACCTCAACGGCGCCCTGGTCTGCCCGGGGTGCGGTGCCTACGCCCCGGACATAGCCCCGCCCGGCACCGACGGCCCCCGGACCGAGCCAGCGGCGCCGGTCGCCGACGACAGCTGGTTGCGGCCCCACCCGATGGCCGCCACGGCCGCCGGTGCCGCGGAACCCGCCGCCGAGCCGCCCGCCGACGTCGAGGACGCGCCGCCCGCTCCGCAGGGACGCGCGGCCCGGCGCCGGCAGCGGGCCCGCTGGAAGAAGAGCCAGCGCAGGGCCGTGGTGGCGACCGCCGTCGCCCTCGTCGGCGGCGGCCTGACGCTCGCCTCGCTGGACCGCGGCTCCGGTGACCGTGCCCAGGCGGCCAGCGCGCCGGACAACCGCAGCATGGGCCTCACCGAGCAGCCGTCGTCGGCCGCGCCCAGCCGGCCGGCGTCCACGCCGGTACCGCCCGCCGCGACCCACCGGCACACCCCCGCCACGGCGACGGCACGGACGCCCGCGGTCAACGTCCCCCACCAGCAGACCCTCACGCCCACGCACCGCACGGCCCCGTCGGCCGCCCACCCGCACACCGCCGCGGTGGCCCAGCAGCCGGCCGCGTCCGCCATCCCGGCCACCCCGCTGCCACGGAGCACCCCACCGTCGTCCTCCGGCACGAACACCGGCACTTCGAATAATTCGGGCACCTCCGGCACGACGGCACAGCCGGCCCCCTCCACCGGCACGGGCACGGGCAATGACACCGGCAGCAACGGCAGCGGCACCTCCGCCTCCGCCCCGTCCTCGTCGCAGCCCTCGTCCGGCCAGCTCTGCCTGGTGCTGGTGTGCCTGGGCTGAGCCCGGCTTCCCGCACGCGGTAAGGCGGGACGGCGATCGACTACGCTACGCGTCCGACAACAGGGGGAGACACATGTTCGACAAGCGACTGAGGGCGGCCGGCGTCACGGCACTCCTGCTGGCCGCGCTCACCGCGTGCGGCGGCGGTAACACCGGTGGCACGGCGCCCGCGAGCGCCACCGCCGCCTCCTCTTCCCCCTCCCCGACCCCGAACCCGGTCCACGGCCTCAAGGACACCCTCCGCCACATCCCCCGGAAGACCACCCGGGCCACCCGCCCCCACCTGGTCAGCAGGTGCACGAGCGGCACCCACCAGGTCCGCCACTCCTCGACCTCCGGCACCGGCAGCCGCCGCCGCACCCGCACCTGGTACACCACCGAGCACTACCAGAACTGCCGCAAGGTGCAGAGCGGTACCGAGACGTACCGCAGGGAACTCCGCCCGGAGCGCTGGTGCGTCCGCCTGGACGACGTGGGCGGCGACCGGAAGCGGGACGACGTCTGGTTCCGCGTCGACCGCCTCGACTACGACCGGGTCCTCGACACCGACGACCGGACCCGCGTCCAGTTCGTCCCACTGCTCCCGGACAACGGCTGCTGACGCCACGCCCTGCGGGCACGCTCATCAGCACTGGTTCCCGGCCCGCTCACACCCCGTACGGCTCGTCCCCGTCCGCCGGTGACCGCCGGGCCAGTCGTCGGTCGCGGCGGACCAGTGCCGCCGTACTCAGCACGACGAACGCGAGCGCGGCCGTCAGAGGTGCGAGGAAGTACAGCATCAGCGCCCCTGTCCCCCGGTGTCCGCCCGGGCGCGCGTGATGGCCGACTCCACCGCCGCCACCCGGTCCGCGAGCAGCCCCAGGGCGGCCACCGCGCGGGTCAGCGGGTCGGTCTCGGGGCCGCCGAGGGTGCGGGTGCGGACGTGGGCGGTCTTCACCTCGGTCCAGCGGGCGGCCTGGTCCTCGCTCAGCGTGCCGCGCAGTTCGGCCAGTTTCAGCAGGTTGGCTTCGGCGCCCGTGGTGAGGGTCTGGGCCTCGGCCGTGTAGTGGTCCTCGACGACGGACTCGCGTTCGGCGGTGTTCATGACCGGGCGCAGCCGCCCGGCGATCTTGTTCATGTCGCGGTAGGAGCCCTGGAGGCGGAAGGGGGGTTCCGTGCGGGCCTCCTCCGACTGGGCGGCGGAGGCGATGTAGGCCGCGTTCACCTTCAGCACCGTCGCGCGGACCGCGAGCAGATGGCGCAGCAGCGCCACTGTCCCCTCCAGTTCGGCCGCCGTCAGCGGGTGGGTGAGGCGGTCGGCGCGGGCCGTGGGGTCGGCGGCGGCCAGCCGGACCAGCAGGTCCAGGTCGGCGCGGTCGCGGGCGGCGAGCGGGGCGAGCACCGGGTTGGCGGTGAGGGCGTTCTCGACGAAGCTGAGCGCGAAGACGTCCTCCTTGCCGGTGAGGACGTCGCCGAGGTTCCACACGTCGGCCCGGTTGGCGAGCATGTCGGGGATGCGGAAGCGTTCCCCGGACTCGGTGTAGGGGTTGCCGGCCATGCAGACCGCGAACCGCTTGCCGCGCAGGTCGTAGGTGCGCGGTCCGCCGTCCCACACGCCGTCCACCCGGCGCGTCGCGTCGCACAGCGGGATGAACTTCTGCAGCAGCTCCGGCGATGTGTGCTGGATGTCGTCCAGGTAGAGGAGGGTGTTGTTGCCGGCCGCCAGCGCGAAGTTGATCTTCTCGATCTCGCGGCGGGCGGTGGCGTCCGGGGCGTCGGCCGGGTCCAGCGAGGTGACGGCGTGGCCGAGCGCCGGGCCGCTGACCCTGACGAGCATCAGACCGAGCCGGTCGGCGACGTACTCCATGAGGGTCGTCTTGCCGTAGCCCGGCGGGGAGATCAGGAGGAGCAGGCCGCCGGTGTCGGTGCGCTTCGACTCGCCGGTGGTGCCGAGCTGGCGGGCGAGGCTGTCGCCGATCAGGGGGAGGTAGACCTCGTCGACGAGGCGGTTGCGGACGAATGCCGACATCACCCGGGGGCGGTGGTCGTCCAGGCGCAGGCGGTCGCGTTCGGCCGTCACCAGGGTCGTACGACGGCGCTGGTAGGCGCGGAAGGCGGGGACGTCCTCGGTCGCGAAGCGGGATGTCCGGGCCAGGAACTCGTCGAGCCTGAGGGGTAGTTGTCCGGCGCTCACGCGTGGGTGGGTGCCGAGCAGGTCCTGAGCCGTCGCGGTGAGCGGGGCGTCACCGTCGTAGCGGGGCAGGCCAGGGCACAGCTCGGCGGCGACCGCCTCGGCCAGTTCGCCCGGCCCGGCCTCGGTGCCGGTCGCGGCGGCGTACGCGCCGAGCCAGGCCCGCACCACCTGCCGGCGCGCGGCGAGGCCGGTCAGCCCCTCCAGGTCGCGTCGGTAACTCCCGCCCGCGTGCCGGAACTTGTCGAGCAGGGTGCGTGCCGTGACACCGAGGACGAAACCCTCGGGACCGCCGGTCAGCTCCTCGAAGAGGTACGCGGCGGACGGCCCGCCCGGCGCCGACGCGTCCCAGGCCTCGATCGCCCCGGCCAGCTCCCGCTCCAGCTCCCCGATGGCCGGTACGGCACCGAAGGCGTCCCGGGCGCGGGCCAGCGACGCCGCCCGCCGCCGCCACTCCGTACGGGCCTCCTCCGTCGTGCCGTGGGCCCAGAACAGCTGGGCGGCGGCGCGGGCGGCGGGCTCGTGGCGCAGGGTGCCGGCGGTCTCGTACAGGGGCAGCAGGGCGCGCAGGACGACGGTCGCGTCGTGGTCGTGGACGCCGCGCTCGTAGCCCTCGTCGTACGACTCCTGCGCCGCCCGGCGCACCAGGTCCGGCAGGTCGTCGGCGGCGGCGAGGGCGGCCGGGCCGTGCTCGGCGAGCAGCCGGGCGGCGAGGTGCTCGGCGCGGTAGACCTCGGGCGACTCGGACGGCAGGTGGCGGTCCCAGAGCGGGCGGGTCGCGGCGAAGTCCGGGTCCGTCACCGGGCGGCGGTAGTCGGTCCCCGTCACCGCGAAGGCCAGGGTGTCGCCGTGCGGGACCAGGGTGAGGTCGAGGGGCTGGGTGTTGACGGCGAAGCGGTGGCCGCCGAGCAGCAGGGTGCGGCCGTCCTCGGTGTACAGGTCGGCGCGGTCGCGCAGGGCGCGGGCGGCCTCCTGGCGGGCGGACTTCAGCCGGCCGTCGAGTTCCTCGGCGCGCACGCTGTCGCCGAGGGCGCGCAGCTCGCCCGCGGTGCGGCGGACCTTGGCGACCAGCGGGTCGGAGGCGAAGTACGCGGTGACGGCGTCGGTGTCGGCGAGGGTGGCCGCGCGGCGGGCGACCGTCCGGAGCATCCGCCCGGCGGAGACGGCGAGTTGTTCGGCGCGGCGGGCGCGGGTGTCGGCGAGGGACTGCTTGCGGGCGGCGAAGGCCTCGTAGATCTCGCTGCGGCGGTCGGCGAGTTCGGCGAGGAAGTCGTCGAACTCGGCGAACCGGCCGTCCAGGTCCTCCAACCGGGCCGATACGGCTGCCAGTTGGTCGTCGCACTGCTCCGGTGTGCCGGACGCGGCGAGCGCGGCGGTGACGGCCTGGGCGAGCAGCGCGGTCTCGGCGGCGAACTCGGCCCGCCCCTCGCTGTCCTGCAGGGCGCGGCGGCGGCCGTCGAGGGTGGCGCGGGCCCGGTTGACGCCGCCCAGCACCTCGGCGATCCGCTCCAGCACGGCCGTACGGACCGTGGCGTCGGCGATGTCGAGGCCGGTCACGACCTCGGTGACCGTGCGCAGCCCGTCGGCCAGCTCGTCCAGCCGGGCGGCGAGGGGCGCGGCGCCCGCGACGGTCTCGACGGCCGCCGCCTCCCCGACCAGCCGCTCCACCTCCTCCTGCTGTCCGGCGAAGGCGTCCTCGCGCGCCAGGAAGGCCACCGCCCGCCGCCCGAACCCGGCGAGGTCGGCCTCGGTCGCGGCCGCCAGCTCCGCCACCCGGGTGGCGTCGACGTACCGCAGCTCGCGCAGGGTCAGCACATGCCCGTGGGCGTGCCGGAGTTCGGTCAGCCCGCGCACCCAGGCGGCGGCTTCGCGCGGCGCCTCGCCACGCAGCCGGCGCACCACGGCGGCGATCCGCTCGGCGGCCTCGTCGAGGGCCTCGGCGGCCTGCCGGGTCAGCTCGCGTACGGTCTCGAACTCGGCCAGCACCTGCTCGCCGGTGGCCCGGACCTCGCCCAACGCGCCCGCCAGGTCGCCCAGTTCTTCATCGGCGAGCCAGTGATGGGTGTCGGCGGCCCGCACACAGGCCGCCACCAGCGCCCGGTACCCCTCGCCGGTCTCGATGCCGTCGGTCACCAGCCGGGCCACGGACAGACAGTCGGCGAGCCCGCGCACCAGGTCGGCGTTGCCGACCCGGGCGAGCGCGCCGGTGCCGGTGCGCAGGGCGGCGGCATGCGTGTCGGAGACGTACGGCGAGGTCCACCACTGGAGCGGATGGGTGTGCGCGGGCTCGTCGCCGCCGGCGCGCAGCACGGCGAGCGCGCCGTCCTCGAACAGCGCCCAGCCCCGGCACGGCAGCGGGTTCGCGACCTCCTTGCGCAGGGTGTTGTACGACAGCAGCAGCGTGCGGCCCTCGGCGCGGGACCGGAAGGCGTACAGCACGTCCTCGCCGTTCGGCGCGCGGACTTCACGCTCGAACTCCAGCCCGGCCGCGTCGATTTCGTACGTCCGGTACGCGCCGCCGGCCAGGCAGTACCCGCCGGGGAAGACGATCCCCTGCTCCTCGGGCAGCCGCCGGCACGCCTGCCCGATCCCGTCCAGCCGCAGCACCGTACGGCTCAGCGTGTCGAACACCAGGTACCGGTCGGCGTCCTCCTTGTACGGCCGTACGCGCAGCAGCACCAGCGGGCCGACGCTCGTGTGCGCGAGGGCGGCGTCGGCGAGCGACTGCAGCGGCTCCTGCACGGGCTCGACGTACAGCTCCTCGCCGTCCGGGGTGCGCACGGTGAGGGATCCGCCGACGGTCGACACGCCGAGCCCGCCGGGCACCGCGACGTACGGGTCCCGGCCGAGGACGTGGTCCTCCCGGGTGGTCTCCGTCCAGGTCACGTCCTGGGCCGGCGGGAAGACGTCGTCGCGGTCGCCGCGCGCGTCCAGGAACGCCACGCGGCCGTCCTCGGCGCGGGACCAGCGCAGTACGCGCACGTCCTCGGCCTTCTCGCCGGTGCGGAACACCGCCAGCAACCGGCCGTCGACCACGCGCAGCCGCAGCAGGCTCGCTGCGCGGTAGTAGCGGTGCAGCGCGCCGAACTCACGCACGAACGCGGGGTCGTCCAGCAGACCGGGTACGGCGTCCTCGGGCAGGCGCTCGCCGTCGCGGCCGTACAGCGCGAGTGCGTCCGTGGCTCCGCCGCTCGCGCCGAAGAGGAGCGCGTCCCCTACGGCCACGATGTCGCTCGGCACGCACGCGTGCGGTGTCCCTAGCCGGGCGGTGGCAACGAGGTTCAGCGTCACCGACCCGAACTCCTCGGCCCGCCGGGCGTTGAGGCCCTCGGCGCGCCGGGCAAGCTCTGCGGCATGCGTGGCGAGCCGGTCGCGGAGCACCTCGTAGGTACCGGCGTCGACGGTGGCCTGCGGCGCCTCAGCGGTGGACATTGCGGTGCTTCCCTTCGTGGGCGGTGCGGCTATGAGCTCGGGGCTGCGGGTCGTCTGCCGACCGCGGGTACGTGGTGGCTGGTCGCGCAGTTCCCCGCGCCCCTTCAGGGCGCTCAGCCCGGCCTCAGCTGCGCGCACCGCTCCCGTTCAGGGCGGTCAGCGGCGTGTCCGACAGGCCCAGTTCGCCGGCTCGGTCGAGGAGTTTCTGGAGCTGGACCGCGTTCGGGCCGCCGCCCTTGATCTGCTTCATCAGCAGCGCCGACACCGTCAGGTTCCGCACGTCCGCCGAGCCCAGCGAGCCGAGGAAACGGCCCAGGTCGTCCGTGAAGCTGCCCGTACCGTCCAGCCACGGCTTCGCCAGCGCCTGCGCGGTGTGCGAGTTGTCCACGAAGCCGTCCACGCCCTTGCCGAGGGAGATGGAGGACACCAGCCGGTCGAAGAAGACCGACTCCCCGCCGACGATGTCGATGTCGGCGTTCTCCAGCCCGGTCGCCAACACCGTCGCCTGCGCCTCGGCCACCTGCCGCTGGGTCTCCAGACCGGCCAGCCGGATCTCCTTCTCCGCCTGGAGCCGCAGCCGGTACTCCTCGTGCCCGCGCGAGGCCTCGTCCAGCGCGGCCATCGCGGCGGCCTTCTCGGTCAGACCGGCGGCCTCGGCCTTCAGCTTCTCGCCGATGCCGGTGGCCTCCGCGAGCGCCTTGGCCCGCGCGCCCTCCGCCTCGGCCTTCAGCCGCGCCTCGGCGGCCTCCGCGGCGGCCCGGGCGCCCTCGGCCTCCGCGAGGGACTTCGCCTTCGCGCCCTCGGCCTCCGCGAGCCCCTTCGCCCGCGTGCCCTCGGCCTCCGCGAGCGCCTTGGCCTGGGTGCCCTCGGCCTCCGCCCGCAGCCGCGCCTCGGTGGCCTCCGCCTCCGCGCGCCCGGCCTTGACGGTGACCTCGGCCTCCTTGTCACGGACCTGTACGGCGGCCAGACCCTCCGCGGCGGCCTCCGCCTGGACGCCCTCGGCGAGCCGCAGCTTGGCCCGGGCGTCGAGGTCGGCGGTCTTCAACCGGGCCTCGGCCAGGGTCAGTTCCTCGCCCGCGCGGTGCGTGGCCGCCTGCTCCGCGGCCTCGGCGGCCTTGATGTCCTTGACCAGCTTCTCCTGCGCCTCCGCTTCGGCGGCGATGACGAGCGCCTGCCGCTCGCGCTCCGCCTCCTCCACCACGCGCAGCTTCTTGATGGACTCCTCCTGCTCGGCGACCGTACGGTCCACCGCGACCCGCTCCCGGATGACCTCGGCGATCTCCCGCTTCTCCGCCTCGACCTCCTTTTCGGCGGCGATCTTCGTCAGCTGGGTCTCCCGTTCCCGGGCGATGACCTCCAGCAGCCGGTCCTTCTCGATGCGCTCGTTCTCGACGGCGAGAACCCGCTCGCGGTTCTTCGCGGCGACGGCGATCTCCCGGGCCTGGTTCTCGCGCTGCACGCCGAGCTGCTCCTCGGTGCGCAGGAAGGCGCCCTGGGCGCGCAGCCGTTCCTCCTCCACCACGCGGGCGGTCTCGGCCTCCTCGCGGGCCCGGGAGGTCTCGATCTCCCGCTTCTGCTTGATCTCGGCGTCCGCCTGCCGCCGCTCCAGCTCCAGGATGGCCTCGCGGGCGTCGACGTCCTGGCGGGTGATCTCCTTCTGCTCGTTGCGGCGGGCCTCGTTGGTGCGGACGTGCTCGATCGCCGTGAGCTCGGTGATCTTGCGGATACCCTCGGCGTCGAGGACGTTGGCCGGGTCCATCTGGGAGAGCGGCGTCTGCTCCAGGTAGTCGATCGCCGCGTCCTCCAGGTGGTAGCCGTTGAGGTCGATGCCGATCAACTCGATGATGTGGTACCGGAGTTCCTCGCGCTTGGTGTACAGGTCGGTGAAGTCCATCTGCTTGCCGACGGTCTTCAGCGCCTCGGAGAACTTCGCGTGGAAGAGCTCCTGCAGCGTGTCCTGGTGGCTGGCGCGCTCGGTGCCCACGGTCTGGGCGACCTTGATGACGTCCTCGACGGTCTTGTTGACCTTGACGAAGAACAGGATCCGGATGTCGGCGCGGATGTTGTCGCGGCAGATCAGGCCGTCCCGGCCGGAGCGGCTGATCTCGATGGTCTTCACCGAGATGTCCATGACCTCGGCCTTGTGCACGATCGGCAGCACGACCTGCCCGGTGAAGGAGACGTCCACCCGCCGTGTCTTCGACACGATCAGGGCCTGGCTCTGGTCCACCTTGCGGTACAGCCGGGAGAACGCCAGCAGCGCGAGCAGTACGACGACGAGACAGACGGCGGCGAGCACGCCGAGGGCTTCCATGGCATACGTCCTTGCGTCAGACGATGAAGTCGGAGCTCCCCCGTGGTTCCGGTGCGGGACTTCTGCCGGTGCCCGGCACCGGAACCCTCCGTAGTGCTCCCCGCAGAGGATGGTGCGACCGGGGCACACACCCGCGCATTGCCGGTTTCCGGCAGTGTTCACTACTGTCTGGATGCCGGACATGCGCTAAGAAAGCGTCACCGGCGCGTCAAGATCACGGGGGCACGGGGGCGGGCAGGGTGACGGAACATGCGATATCCGAGCACTATTTGGAGGGATTCACCCGGACGCTGGCCGAGGTCTCGGCCACCGGCCGGCGGCTGACCAGGGAGGAACTGAAGGCCCGTCGTACGCTGGGCGAGCAGGCCGCCGAGGCCGGGCACGGACTGCGCGCGCTGGTCGTCGCCCACCTGGCCGCCACCCGCGCCGCCTGGCCGGACACACACGGCTCGGCCGAGAGCAGCCTGGCCACGCTGGCCGCCGTGGAACAGGCGATCGACGCGTTCGCCGAGGGCTACGAACGCGCCCAGCGGATGACCGTACGCCGCGAGGAGGCCGCGCGCCGGGAGTTCATCGACGACCTGCTCTACGGCCGCAGCGACCTGGGCCGGCTGGCCGAGCGCGCCGAGCGCTTCGGCCTGCGGCTCTCCCGGGCGCACGCGGTGGCCGTCGCCGAGGGGCCGTCCGCCTACGTCGAGGGCGGCCCGGTGGCCCGCCGGGTCGAGGCCGCCGTACTCGCCCGCTTCGACTCCCGCAGCATCCTGCTCACCACCAAGAACGGCCGGCTGATCTGCGTCGCGCCCGGCGACGAGGACGAGATCCTCCTCCACTTCGCCAAGCACGCGTACGCGGCGACGGATGCCGCCGGCACGGCACCGCGGATCGCCATCGGCCGCCCGCAGCACGGCACCGGCGGGGTGGTGCAGTCGTACGAGGAAGCCCTCGCCGCGCTGGAGATGGCGGCCCGTCTCGACCTGGCCGGGCCGGTGCTGCGCGCCGCCGACCTGCTCGTCTACCCGGTGCTGGCGCGGGACCGGCAGGCGCTGGTCGACCTGGTGTCGCACACGCTCGGCCCGCTGACCAGGGCCCGCGGCGGAGCCGTCCCCCTGCTGGACACGCTCTGCGCCTACTTCGACTCCGGCTGTGTGGCCGCCGAGGCCGCCCGCCGCCTCTCCCTCAGCGTCCGCGCCCTCACCTACCGCCTGGAGCGCATCCACCAGCTCACCGGCGCCGACCCGGCCGACCCGGCCCACCGCTACATGCTCCAGACGGCCGTGATCGGCGCCCGCCTGCTGGACTGGCCGAACCGTCCCCTGTGACCCGCCTCCGGCTGGTTGAAA
This sequence comes from Streptomyces sp. NPDC001709, assembly GCF_053596375.1. Lineage (NCBI taxonomy): Bacteria > Bacillati > Actinomycetota > Actinomycetes > Kitasatosporales > Streptomycetaceae > Streptomyces > Streptomyces sp. NPDC001709. Next base: position 17,289 of record NZ_JBSFGB010000015.1, read on the forward strand.
GTACTTGCATTTATGGAAAGTACTGTCCATGCTTACGAGTACGAACCCGGGGGCGGCCCGACCACCCGCCCCCACCCCTGGACGACCGCCCACACCGGAGGCACACATGAACAGCACGGGGGAACCGATGGACGCCGGCCAGGCGCGGGACGCGCTCGCCGCCGCATGCGCCGCCCGCACCGCCGCACGCACCGCCGCACGCAAGGCCGAGAGCAACCGGCCCCGCGGTTACGCCATCGGCCAGGGCCTGACCTTCGCGGTCGGCTTCAGCGCACTGGGCCTGGCCGACCGGGAGCCGCGCTGGGGGATATGGCTGATGGCCGCCGCCTTGGTGAGCCTGACCGGCTTCTTCGTCCTCCTGTGGCTCGGCGCGCACCACGGCGGAGTGACACGCTGGATCCGCCGGGACCGCGGGCCCGGCCGCCCCGCCTGGCATGCCTGGGTGGTGCCCTTCATCCCGCTGGCCATCAGCCTCCCGGCCGCGATCGTGTACGGCACGACCGGCTGGATGGTCGCCTTCGGCCTGGCCCACGGCGCGGACTACATCCTGCGCGCGACCTGGCAGGCGGGCACCGCATGACAGGCGCCACGGGCGACGCGCCGCCCGCTCTCGACCGCGAACTCCATCACCCGACCCGGCTGGCCCTCGCCGCCTACCTCTCGGCGTGCGGCGAGGCGGAGTTCGCCGTCCTGCGGGACTACTGCGAGGTCTCCGACTCCACGCTGAGCAAGACCCTCTCCGCGCTGGAGAAGACGGGTTACGTCAGCATCCGCAAGGGCTACCTCGGCAAGCGCCCGCGCACCTGGGCCGGGCTCACGCTCACCGGACGCAGGGCGCTCGCCCGCCACCTGGCGGCGCTGGAGGAGATCGCGGCGACGGCCCGCCGGGCGGCGGCCACCGGTGCCGGTCCGGACAACACTCCCGATACACCAGGGACCTGACGGTCCGTCACCGACGGCGGCTACTCCTCATTGGTGGTGCGCACCGGAGTCGACCGCCCCGGCTCCGGCAGCTCCTGCAACTGCGACCGGACGAGCAGGACATCGCCGATGAACAGGTCGTAGACCAGGATGCCGACGACACCTCCGACCAGCGGCCCGACGATCGGGATCCACCAGTAGCCGCTGAACGAGCCGGACACACTGCCCGGGAAGGCCAGGCTGTTCCAGCCCGCCGCATAGGTGAACAGGCGCGGCCCGAAGTCACGGGCCGGGTTGATGGCATAGCCCGCGTTCGCGCCGTAGGACATGCCGATCGCGGCGACGACGAAACCCACGATCAGCGGCCCGAGGTTGGCCTGCACGGCCTGGTTGCGCACATCGAGGACGGCGGCGATCAGCATGAGCAGGAACGCCGTACCGACGATCTGGTCGACCAGCGGCCCCCAGATGCCGCCGTGGAAGTACGCCGCCGGGAACGTGGCGAAGATGGAGAACGTGGCGTTGGTGTGCCCGTTCACCTTCGGTCCCGGCGCCGCGTGGTCGTAGGCGTGGATCGCGTCGTGATAGACGAGGTAGACCAGCGCGGCGCCGGTGAGCGCGCCGGCGACCTGCGAGAACCAGTACGGCAGCACCTTGGCCCAGGAGAACCCGCGGCGCACGGCCATCGCCAGCGTCACCGCCGGGTTGATGTGCGCGCCGCTGACCCCGCCGGCCACGTACACGCCGAAGACGACGGCGAACGCCCAGCCCCAGGTGATCAACAGCCAGTCGCCGGCCGCGAGGAAGATCGTGGTGGGCGTCTGGGCGCGGCCCGAGCCGGGCAGCGCGGCGACGGCCGTCGCGACCACACCGGCGCCGAAGGCGATGAGCACGAAGGTCCCGAGGAACTCGGCAAGACACTCGCCCAGCAGCCCGCCCCGGCTTCTGAGCCGGGACGGCTTGATGATCGCAGGGATTTCGACAGCCACGGAGGCCCCCTTTGAAGAGAGCAATACGGCCAACATCACCATCTTGGCGTACAAACCCCCACCCCGCAGGTTGACGGTGCCCAGTCAGCACCGGAGGTCATCGGTCTGGGTCAGCCGGCGAGGTCGTCGGCGAAGTGCCGGAAGCCGTGCCGGTCCCGGTGCATCCCCCACAGCGTCTCCGCGAGCACGGCCGGGTCCTTGCGGGCGTGCCCCAGGGTGATCGCCCCCGGGATCACCAGCTGCGCGACATGGATCCCCTCGCCCGCGAGCCGCTCGTGCAGCAGATGGCCGTACGCGCTCTCCGCGGCGAACGCGATGGACGTCCCCGCCCGCTCGGTGTGCGGTACGACGGCGGTCCCGCCGTTGACGAACAGGATCGTCCCGCGCCCCAGCCGCCGCATGCCCGGCAGCACCTGCTGCACGGCGGCGACGGGCCCGTACACGGAGAACTCGATGGGCCCGACGAGATCCCGGTGCCCGGTCTCCAGCACGGGCCGCATGAAGTCCCGGTGCGGCACGGGGCTGTACTGCAGCACCTCGACGGTCCCCACCTCGTCCGCCGCCCGGCGCAGGGCCCCCGCCAGCTCCTCCGGCCTGCGCACATCGGCGAGGAAGGCCCGGGCGGTGACACCGCTGCGGCCGAGATCCCGCACCAGTGTGTCGAGCCGGTCCCGGTCCCGGGCGAAGAGGGCCACGGCGAACCCCTCCCGCCCGAACCGCCGTGCGACAGCGGCTCCGAGCCCCGGCCCGGCACCCACGATGGCGATACTGCTCATGGCACCCATCCGTACCGCACGCCGTACCGCCGCACACGCCCCTGGCCCGACCGCGTGTGGGCGGACGTGATCGAGCCGCCGCGGTAAGCCGCTACACGGTCTCGGCCACCTGGGTGACGGCGTCCCGCGCCCCACGCATCCGCTCCACCTGTACGGCGGTGACCGCCCGTACCGCGAAGGCCCCGGCGACGGCGGCCCCCACCACGGCGGCGTCACACAGCAGCAGCGGCCACCCCTCGGTGTAGGCACGCTCGATGATCTGATCCGTGGAGTCGCGGTACATGATCCCCACCCCGCTGAGCATCCCGATCAGCCACAGCCCCCACCACACGTTGACGGAGCCGGGGAGCTTCCGCCCGGGCGCGCTGCTGCGGAACGCGTCCACGACGATCCCCCGCGGAAACCACAGGTTGACCACCGGCACGAGCCACCCGAGGAACACCCAGATCCCCGCGTACTTCGGCGTGTCCCCCGACAGCACCCGCGCGTTCTCCCGCAGCCGCAGCAGCCAGGACAGGTAGAGCATGGCGCAGAGAAAGACCAGCACACCGCCCGCCGAGGTCACCAAGTGGTACGAGTTCTCCAGCGAGTTGAGCTGCCGGTGCACCCCGTCGCCCTGGTCCGGCGGCCCGGCGGCCGGCTCTCCGGCCATGGCGAGCCGGATCTCCCACGCCCCTCGCACGACCCAGGCGAGCCCGGCGAGCAACAATCCCCCTACAGCCAGCTGCCCGGTCACCTGAACCGGCCGATACGCAAGCGTATGGGCAGCCGACTGATCTGTCTGTTCGGTCACCGCCCCATCCTGTCCTACGAAAGCCGCAGGCCACCAGGGCCGTCTTGGCTTGCGCCATCCGTGTGCATCCGTCATGCGATCGGCCGCGCGTCGGCCGCTCAGGGCTTCGCGTGCGCCGTCCCGCAGCAAGGATGCAGGTGTGAGCATCCTGAACGAACCCCATGGTGCCGCCGCGCCCGCGGCCTCGTACGAGAGCGAGGTGCCGGTCAGGGGCAGGCAGCCGGGCGGCGTCGTGGTGAAGTGGCTGACCACCACCGACCACAAGACGATCGGCACGCTGTATCTGGCGACGTCCTTCGCGTTCTTTCTGGCCGGTGGCGTGATGGCGCTGCTCATGCGCGCCGAGCTGGCCCGGCCGGGCCTGCAGATCGTCTCGAACGAGCAGTTCAACCAGGCGTTCACGATGCACGGCACCGTGATGCTGCTGATGTTCGCGACACCGCTGTTCGCCGGCTTCACCAACTGGATCATGCCGCTGCAGATCGGTGCGCCCGACGTGGCGTTCCCGCGGCTGAACATGTTCGCCTACTGGCTCTACCTGTTCGGCTCGCTCATCGCGGTGGGCGGATTCCTCACCCCGGACGGAGCGGCCGACTTCGGCTGGTTCGCCTACTCCCCGCTGACGGACGCGGTCCGCTCACCGGGGGTCGGCGGCGATCTGTGGATCATGGGTCTGGCCTTCTCCGGCTTCGGCACCATCCTCGGCTCGGTCAACTTCATCACCACGATCATCTGCATGCGCGCCCCCGGGCTGACCATGTTCCGCATGCCGATCTTCTGCTGGAACGTGCTGCTGACCGGTGTCCTGGTCCTGCTGGCCTTCCCGGTCCTGGCGGCCGCGCTGCTCGCCCTGGAGGCGGACCGGCAGTTCGGCGCCCATGTCTTCGACGCCGCCAACGGCGGATCCCTGCTCTGGCAACACCTCTTCTGGTTCTTCGGCCATCCCGAGGTGTACATCATCGCGCTGCCGTTCTTCGGCATCGTCTCCGAGATCATCCCGGTCTTCTCCCGCAAGCCGATGTTCGGCTACATGGGCCTGATCGCCGCGACGATCTCCATCGCCGGCCTGTCGGTCACGGTCTGGGCCCACCACATGTACGTCACGGGCGGTGTGCTCCTGCCCTTCTTCGCCTTCATGACCTTCCTGATCGCCGTCCCGACCGGGGTGAAGTTCTTCAACTGGGTCGGCACGATGTGGAAGGGTTCGCTGTCCTTCGAGACCCCGATGCTCTGGTCGGCGGGCTTCCTCGTGACGTTCCTCTTCGGCGGCCTGACCGGTGTCGTCCTGGCCTCGCCGCCCCTGGACTTCCACATCTCCGACTCCTACTTCGTGGTGGCCCACTTCCACTACGTGGTCTTCGGTACGGTCGTCTTCGCGATGTTCGCGGGATTCCACTTCTGGTGGCCGAAGTGGACCGGCAAGATGCTCGACGAGCGCCTCGGCAAGATCACCTTCTGGACCCTCTTCATCGGCTTCCACACCACGTTCCTGGTCCAGCACTGGCTGGGTGCCGAGGGCATGCCCCGCCGCTACGCCGACTACCTGGCGTCCGACGGCTTCACATGGCTGAACACGGTCTCGACGATCGGCTCATTCCTCCTCGGCCTGTCGATGCTGCCGTTCCTCTACAACGTCTGGAAGACGGCCAGATACGGCGAGCCGGTAGCCGTCGACGACCCCTGGGGCTACGGCCGCTCCCTGGAATGGGCGACCTCCTGCCCGCCCCCACGCCACAACTTCGTCACCCTGCCCCGGATCCGCAGCGAGTCCCCCGCGTTCGACCTGCACCACCCCGACATCGCGATGGCGGAACACGAGCACCAGCTCCCGGCGCGGACCGACCGAGGACAGGGGTGAACGGACTGCCGAGGCAGGGCCCCGACGGCGCGCTCGCCAACGAGGTCGAGGGATACCTCCTCTGGCAGGCCCGGATCGCCGAGGCGGAGCAGCGAGCGCGCGCATTCGTCACACCCCTGGACTGGCTGACGACCGCCCAGCGCGAGGAGATCGAGCGCCGCTACACCGCAGATGCCCTGCACCGCGCCCGCACCGACCTGGAACGCGTGGCAGCGCGCTGCCAGTCCTTGCGCACCGAGTACGAGCACCGCTACGACACCCTCCGCCGCCGCTGCGTGGCCTTGACACTGACCGTGTGCGCGGGGTGTACGGCTTTGGGGGCGCTGTTGCTGGCGCGGTGAGGCCGGCCCCTTGCCTGTGCGGCACCACGTGGCGGCTGCGTCTATCGGCCCGCGATGGGCAGCACAGCAGGACGCTCAGGCCATCCAGAAGAAGACCGCCGTCATGCGCTTCTCCTCCAGCGTCTTGCCGTGGTAACCGGTCGCGCTGTGCACGAGGTTGGCGTTGTAGAGGAGCAGGCGGTTGTACTTGTGCGGGACGCGGACGTCCTCCTCGAAGTGGTCGCCGGGGACGAACCGCGTGCCCAGGGCCTCGACGAGGTTGTTGTGCGGGGCCTGGACGATGTTGCCGCCGAGGCGGCCGCCGGGCAGGGACTGGCGGTAGAAGGCGGTGCCGCAGTCCTTGGGGACGTCGGGGTTGAGGTAGAGCACGGCCGCGTACCGGCACAGGGCGCGGGAGTCGGTGTGCGGGCGGGGCTCGCTCTCGCCCTCGCCGACCACCTGGACGCAGTTGTGGTTCAGGGTGCCGCCGCCGGGCGCCTGCTGCACCCACAGTTCCTTCGCGCCGGTGGCCTTCTTCACCAGGCTTTCGATGCGGGCGAGTTCGCGGGGCTCCAGGCCGGGCATGGCGCGCAGGCCGGGCCAGGTCTCGGAGGTGTACGGGTAGCCCTTGACCCAGTCGTCCTTGGCCAGGCACCGCTCCCGTACGGCGTCGGCCTCGGGCAGGGCGTCGTCGAGGACCCAGTAGTCGCGGCCCCTGGTGGGCTTGCGGTAGGGCAGGACGGGGAGTGCTGCGGGCATCCTGGGGGGCGGCTGTGGGGGCATGGGGCGAATCTAGGCCCGCGTTTCGTATGCGTTCTCCCAGGCGATGGTCAACTCTCCCGAGGAATGGTCAACTCTTCTTTACCTGCCGCACAGACACAAACGGCTTCCGCATCCGTACTGCTGTGTGTCCGAACCGCCTCATGGCGGCTCCCCGACCGGGCAGGAGGCACGGTGCGCTTTTCGCGGAACGCGACGGGAACTCTCTTCGTGGGCGGTGCGATGGCCCTCACCCTCGCGGCACTCGCCTACCCGACCATGCTCGGTCTGACGAAGGTCTCCAGCGCACAGGACCGCGTCATCTCCAACACCCAGTGGGGGCCGCTCACCGAGCAGGACCGGGACTTCGTGGTGAAGGTCCGGGCGGCCGGTCTGTGGGAGTACCCGGTGGGGCAGCTCGGGCTGCAGAAGGGCACCGCACCGGCGGTCAAGACCGCCAGCCAGCACCTCGTCGACGGGCACGCGGCGCTGGACACCACCTGCCGCAAGATCGCGCCCATGCTGAACATCACGCTGCCCGACCTGCCGAGCCCCCAGCAGCAGGGCTTCGTCAGCCAGCTGAAGTCGGACACCGGCAAGAAGTTCGACACCGACTTCGCCAACATCCTGCGGATGACGCACGGTTCGATCTTCAACACGGTGGCGAAGATCCGTTCCACCACGAAGAACTCGCTGGTCCGGGCCCTCGCCGACCAGGCCAACGACACCGTCCTGGACCACATCAAGGTCATGGAGGCGACCGGGCTCGTCGACTTCGACCAGACGCTGTTCCAGCAGACGACCCCGCCGAAGCTGCCCGACTCCGACCTGACGCCGCCGCCTCCGGCGGCAGGCCAGCCGGAGGTGGTGCTGACGCCGCCGCCGAATGCGACGTCCACTCCCGTGGACATCAACGGCCTTGCCGGTGGTGGGGGTGGATCGGCGGGGGCGAGTCCCGGTCCGACCGTGCGCTGAGTCGTCCGCCGTGAGTGCCGCGTCCTGACGTCGTTCACGCCAACCAGACGGTCGTGTCCGGGGGCAGGGTCCGTGTGTCGGGCAACGGCGCACTGGCCAGCACCACCTCCCCCGGCGGCAGCCGTACCGGCTCGTTCCCCAGGTTGGTCACGCAGCGCCAGTTCTCCGCGTGCTCCGCGCGGGTGAAGTCGAGTACGTCGGCGGGGCTGTCGGCGGACCAGGTCAGGGTCTCCCCCGCCGGCAGTTTGCGGCGTAGGCGCAGGGCCGTGCGGTACAGCTCCAGGGTCGAGCCGTCCGTGCCGGTCTGGGCTTCGACGGCGTACGACGCGAAGGACGGCGGCTGGGGCAGCCAGGCGGCGCCGGGTCCGAAGCCGTACGACGGTCCGGTCGTCGTCCAGGGCAGCGGGACCCGGCAGCCGTCGCGGCCCTTGCGGACGTGGCCGGTCTGTTCCCAGATCGGGTCCTGGAGCACCTCGGTGGGCAGGTCGGCGACCTCGGGGAGGCCGAGTTCCTCGCCCTGGTAGAGGTACGACGATCCGGGCAGCGCGAGCATGAGGAGGGTCGCGGCGCGGGCCCGGCGCAGGCCGGTGCCGGTGTCGAGCGTGGGTGCGGTGCCGCCGGACAGCAGCCAGGCGTCCGGGTCGGTGCCGGGCGGGAGCAGCAGGCGGCAGCTGTGCCGGACGACGTCGTGGTTGGAGAGCACCCAGGTGGCGGGGGCGCCGGCGGCCTGCGCGGTGGCCAGCTCGTCGGTGATGAGCCGGCGGAGTTCCGCCGCGTCCCAACGGGCTTCCAGATACTCGAAGTTGAAGGCCTGACCCAGTTCGTCGGGCCGGGCGTACAGCGCGCGGCGGGCGCCCGGGACCCAGGCCTCGGCGACGGCGGAGCGCGGCGGACTGTAGGCGTCGAAGATCTTGCGCCAGTCGCGGTAGATCTCGTGGACCTCGTCGCGGTCCCAGTAGGGGTGGCTGCCGGGCGGGACGAGCGGCAGGGCGGTCTCGCCGGTGGCGCCGAGGTTGCCGAGGTCCCGCAGCGGCTCGGTGAGGTCCTTGGCGAGGCCGTGGGCGACGTCGATGCGGAAGCCGTCGACGCCCCGGTCGGACCAGAAGCGCAGGGTGGTGCGGAAGTCGGCGCGGACGTCGGCGTTGTCCCAGTTGAGGTCGGGCTGTTCGGGGGCGAAGAGGTGGAGGTACCACGCGCCGTCGGGGGTGCGTTTCCAGGCGCTGCCGCCGAAGACGGACTGCCAGTCGGTGGGCGGGTGTTCGCCGTGCGCGCCCCGGCCGGGGCGGAAGACGAAGCGGTCCCGGGCGGGGGAGCCCGGCCCGGCCCGCAGGGCCTCCTGGAACCAGGGGTGCCGGTGCGAGGTGTGGTTCGGGACGATGTCGACGACGACCTTCAGGCCGAGCCGGTGGGCCTCGCCGACCAGGGCGTCGAAGTCGTCCAGGGTGCCGAGGCGGGGGTCGACGTCCCGGTGGTCGGCGACGTCGTAGCCGCCGTCGGCCAGTTCCGAGGGGTAGAAGGGGCTGAGCCACAGGGCGTCGACGCCGAGGGTGGCGAGGTGGTTCAGCCGCTGGGTGACGCCCTTCAGGTCTCCGAGACCGTCGCCGTCGGCGTCGGCGAAGCTGCGGGGGTAGATCTGGTAGATGACGGCCTGGCGCCACCAGTCGGGGTTCTTGGAGGAGAGGTCCGGCGAACGGTCTGCCATACGGGTTCCCTTCGGGAGGGACGACGGTACAGAGAATCTGTCCACATTGCCCGGAAAGGGAACCTTCGGTTGCGGGCAGGGCCTACGACGACCCCGGCCCCGCCGGAGCAACCCTAGAGGCGCTCCACGGTTTGCAGGTACAGCTTCACATAACGGGCCACGTCGACCTCCAACGCCACGTCCACCAGGGCCTGTTCGCGGGTGCCCTCGTGGATCTCGGACTCGCCGGGGCGGGGGCGGCGGTCGACGATCGTCTGGCCTCGGCCGGGGCCGGGGGCCAGGGAGACCTCGACCGGGAGGCGGCGGGTGGTGATGCCCTGCGGGTCGGCGACCGCGCAGACCGCGCCCGCGTCGCCCAGGCCGCCCGCCTCCTCCGCCTCCGGGGCCTCGCCCGGCGCGGCCGGCCGGTGCGCGAGGAGTTCGCCGGCCAGGCGGGTGCCGGGGTCGCCGCTGGCACGCATCCGGTGGACGTCCGGGGCGTCCACGACGACCTGCGTGAAGACGTCGAGGCCGTACATCGTGATCGGCACCCCGGCCGTGAGCAGGATCGCGGCCGCCTCCGGGTCGTGCCAGACGTTGAACTCGGCGACCGGCGTGGCGTTCCCGACGGCCACCGCGCCGCCCATGAAGACGATCCGCTCGATGTTGCGGGTCACCTCCGGGTGGGTGCGCAGCAGCAGGGCGATGTTCGTCAGGGGCGCGGTGGGGATGAGGGTGACCGGGCGGGGGGAGGCCAGGATCTCGCGGCGCAGCAGGGCCACGGCGTCCAGCTCGGACGGGCTCCGGGTGGGCGCGGGCAGGCCCAGGTCGCCCATGCCGTCGGTGCCGTGCACGTGCGTGGCCGGGCGCGCCGGTTCGAGCAGCGGGCGTTCGGCGCCCCGGCCCACCGGGATGTCGGGGGCGCCCGCCTGCTCCAGCACGGTCAGGGTGTTGCGGACCACGCCGTCGACGTCCGTGTTCCCGGCCACGCAGGTCACCGCCCGCAGATCGAGGCCGGGGTGGCGCACGGCCAGCAGCAGGGCGAGGGCGTCGTCGACGCCGGTGTCACAGTCGATGATCACGGGGATGGGCTGACCGGTCACGGCGGACTCCTTCCGTCAAGCCGACCTTAGATCAGTACAGATCACTCCGGTCACTCCCACAGGGCGGTGCCGCGCGCGGCCACCCGTGCGGCGATCCGGGACAGCAGCTCCGGCACCGGCAGCCCGCCGGGCCGCCGGCCGTCCCGCAGGCGTACGGCGGCCAGGCCCGCGTCGGCCTCACGGGCGCCGATCACCGCCTGGTACGGCACCAGGCGCGCGGCCCGGATCCGGGCGCCGAGGGTGCCCTCGGCGGGCCCCGCGAGTTCGGCGCGCAGGCCCAGCCCGGCCGCCTCCCGCACGACCGCCGCCGCCTGCTCCAGCTGCTCCTCGGCGACCGGCAGGACGACCAGCTGCACCGGCGCGAGCCAGGCCGGGAAGGCACCGGAGTGCGCCTCGATGAGGTGGGCGACCGCCCGCTCGACGCTTCCGATGATGCTGCGGTGCACCATCACCGGGCGATGCTTCGCGCCGTCCGCGCCGATGTAGTGCAGGTCGAAGCGGGCCGGCTGGTGGAAGTCGATCTGCACGGTGGACAGGGTGGACTCACGGCCGGCCGGGTCGGCGATCTGCACGTCGATCTTCGGGCCGTAGAAGGCGGCCTCGCCCTCCGCCTCCTCGTAGCCGATGCCGGATTCGTCCAGCACCTGCCGCAGCAGCTCGGTGGCCCGCCGCCACAGTGCGGGGTCGGCGACGTACTTGCCGCCCTCGCCGGGCAGCGAGAGGCGGTGCCGTACGGCCACGATGCCGAGGTCGGCGTAGGCGCGGGCGATCAGCTCCAGGGCGGCGCGGGCCTCCTGAACCGCCTGGTCGAGGGTGCAGAAGATATGCGCGTCGTTGAGCTGGATGGCGCGGACGCGGGTCAGACCGCCGAGGACACCGGAGAGTTCGGCGCGGTGCATGCTGCCCAGCTCCGCTAGGCGCAGGGGCAGTTCGCGGTAGCTGTGGGAGCGGGAGCGGTAGATCAGGGCGTGGTGGGGGCAGAGGCTGGGGCGCAGGACGACCTCGTCCGCACCGAGCTTCATCGGCGGGTACATGTCGTCGCTGTAGTGGTCCCAGTGCCCGGAGATCTCGTACAGCTCCCGTTTGCCGAGCGCGGGCGAGTACACGTGGCGGTACCCGGCCCGGCGTTCGGCCTCGCGGATGTACTCCTCCAGGGTGTGCCGTACGACCGCGCCGTCGGGCAGCCAGTACGGCAGGCCGGCGCCCATCAGCGGGTCGGTGTCGAACAGGCCGAGCTCGCGGCCGAGGCGGCGGTGGTCGGGCAGCTGCTCGTTCCGGTCGCTCTGGTCGTTCCGGTCGTTCCGGTCGTTCACGGGGGCATTCATCGGTGTCTCCTCGGTGGGAGAGGCGAACACCCCGTGACACGCCAGAAGCCCCGGGGCGCTCGCCCCGGGGCTTCGATGCTGGTCAGGTGTCAGCGCGCCGGGACGGTGTCCGGCGTCGTCGTGCTCTGGCACTGCTGGGCACGCTGCATACGGGGACCGTAGCAGGCGGCGAAGCGGCGGGGCGAGGCATTTCCGCGGGCCGCTCCCCGAATCCGGCGGACCCCTCACCCCACCCGACGAACCACTCACCCGGATCCCGCGCCCCACTCACCCGGACGGCCCGGAGCGCTGGTGGGGCGGTCGGGGCGGTGGTGCCGTGAGAGCAGGCACCACCGCAGCGGGGTTCCCAGCCGGGACCCCACCCGCCCGAGCGCCCAGGAGGCACCGATGATCCCCGCGATACGCCGGCGCGCCCACCGTGCCCCGAAGCGCCACGGCCACCACCGCCACCACGGCCACCGCGGCCTCCAGAGCCTGCGGAATCCGTACGGTCTTCCGATCCCGCGCGGTCGCCTCCGGCTCTCCCTCATCGCCGCCGGTCTCATCGCCGCCGGCGGCTGCGCGGCGTTCGGTCTGCGGCAGCCGGAGACCGCGCCCCAGCCCCTGCCGACCGTCGACAAGCCGTCCCCGACGCCGAAGGCGCCCGCGCGGCCCGACGGTTCCACGCTCACCGACGAGCAGGCGCAGGCAGCGCTGATCAACGAGACCGATCTCGGCGCCCCCTGGACGGCGACCCGGGGGGCGGCCACCTGGCACGACGGGCTGCTGAAGGCGACCACCACGGCCGCCGACTGCAAGCCGCTGCTGGAAGCGCTCTACACCGACGACCTCTTCGGCGCGCCCGCCCGTGTCGCCGTCGGCCTCGACAACGGCGACAGCGACGCCCAGCTGCGCTACCAGATCGCCGCCCGCCGCCCCGCCGACGTCGACAAGGCACTCGCCTGGCTGGGGACCATGCCCGCACGGTGCGCGCGGTTCACGGCCACCACGGAGACCGGGATCACGGAGGACATCCAGGTCACCGGCGCCCCGCTGCCCGAGGTCGGGGACGCGCGCCAGGGCCTGCGCGTGAGCGTCGCCGCCACGGCGACCGATGGGCGGCAGTCCCTGCTCAGGGTGGAGGTGGCCGCCGTCCGGGTCGGCCCGGACGCGTTCGCCCTCACCAACGGCAGCATGAGCGACGTACCACCGAACGACGCGACGCAGGCCGCCGTCCAGATCGGTGCCCTGCGCCTGGCGGACATCCGCAAGCAGGGCCGCGCCCAGGTCTGACCCTCAGGGGCTCACAGCGGTGGCTGGGCCGGGGCCGGGCCCAGGGTGGTGGTGCCCGGGGTGGTGCGGTGGCCGAGGCCGGTGCGGTAGGCGTCCAGGGCCGCCTCGATACGGCCCGTGCGGCGCAGCAGGTCGCCCAGGAGGCGGCACAGGTCGGCGAGGTCACCGGCGGCGCCCGCGCGTTCCAGCAGGCTGAGCGCGCGGACGTAGTGCTCCTCGGCGGCCTCGGTGTCCCGGGCGTCCTCGGCGATGATGCCGAGGAGGCGGTGGGCCGCGGCGGCGTGGACCGCGCCGCGCTCGGAGGAGAAGTCCCCGAGGACGCCTTCCAGGAGTACGCCGGCCTCCTCCGACTTGCCGCGGCGGTGCAGCACGTCGGCGAGTTCCACGGCGGCCTGGCTGCGGTAGAGGGCGGCGCGGCTCTCCGAGAGCATCGCGTAGGCCTGCCGCAGCTCCTCCTCGGCGCGGTCCAGTTCGCCGTTCTGGGCGCAGACGTAACCGCGCATCCAGTGGCAGTTGGCCAGCTCGGTGCGCAGCCGCAGCTGGCGGTACAGCTCGGCCGCCTTGGCGAGGGAGGCGTCGGCCTCGGCGACCCGGCCCTCGGCGATCAGGGTGCGGGCCACCGAGCGGTGCATCCGGGCGATCAGCGCGGGGTCGGCGGCCTGCGGGGCGAGCGCGAGGGCGAACTCGGCGGCCTGGGCGGCGCGGGCGTGCGCGCCCATGTCCATGTACGGGCCGATCACGCTGGCGTAGAGCAGGAGGAGGGCATCGGGGTCGTGCAGTCCGCCGCGGTTCAGTTCGTCGAGGGTGGACTCCAGGAGGTAGACGGCGTACCGGAGTTCACCGGCGAGGTAGTGGGAGACCGCGCGCCCGCGGACGGCCGGTACGCGCACCGGGAGCGACTCGCCCGCGAGGTGGGCCTCGGCACGCTCGAAGAACTCCCGCGCCTTGGTCAACTCCCCCGTCTCCAGGGCGCATTCGCCGAGCCCCAGCAGGGCGGTGGCCTGCTCGCACCCCAGCCCATGGGTCTCGGCCTCCGCGAGCAGCTCCGCGTACTGGGCGGCGGCCTCCTCGGCCCGGCCGTCGGCGAGCACCCGCTGGGCCTCGGTGAGCCGCAGCCTGAGGTCGGTGGCGAGGTGGGCGGGGCGGCCGACGGCCAGCTCCTCGAAGGACACGCCGAGCCGCCCGGCGATGTGCCGCAGCGCCTCGTCGGAGGCCCGCACCCGGCCGGCCTCCAGGGTGGAGATGTAGGCGGGCGTGTAGGCGGGCTCGGCCAACTGCCGCTGCGTCAGCCCACGCTGGATGCGCAGTTTCTGTACGCGCCGTCCGACGACCTCTGGATCATCGCGTTCCCGCATCCGCTGGCTCCCCCAACTCCCTTGGGCCCTCTTGCCGTTCGTCTCGTTCAGGCCCTAGGTTAAACGGCGGATTAAGTGTGCTTAATGCGTCGCTGTTGTGTTGCGAGGTCGCCGTGCCCGGACGTACATCCGCACCTTACGGAAGCACCACCACATGGAGGGCCGTCACCGCTGCGGTCATCGCCACGGCGGCCCTGATCCTCGCGGCGAACGCGGGCCCGGCCCGAGCGGCGACCCCGGCTCCGCCGACCTACTTCAGGGCACCGACGAAGGCGGCCCACGCGTGGGGGGTCACCGCGAAGTGCGCCGCGTCGGGCTTCTTGGAGTCACGAACGGCGACGAGGGCGGGGAGACCGGCAACCTCGACACAGTCGCCCCCGCTGCTCCCGCTGTACGAGGACTTACGCCATGCGGCGCCGCCGAGGGGCGCGCACTCGACGCAGTCGCCCCCGCTGCTGCTGCTGTAGCTGGACTTACGCCACGTCGCGCTCTTCAGCTGCCGGCTGGTATCCATAGCGCTCCTCCATCACGTGGGCGATCAGGTCTGCCGAGTCCCGCACCGAGAGCGCGGAAGCCTGCAGTTGATCGTAATGGAGCCAGCCCTCACTGACGCCGTCCGGATTGGCCGTCATGTGCCCCTGGATGAAGTCCTCTGTATAGACGACGTCCGGGTGATCGTCGAAGCGCAGGAGATTGAAGGCACCCGGAAGCCCGGGGTGCTCTCCTGCCGAGAACGGCAACACCTGGATCTTGACCCTGCGTTGATCACGAAAGCTCAACAGGTGCGCCAGTTGCTCCCGCATCACCTCCCGGCCACCCGTCGGCCGATACAGCACCGCCTCGTCCAGCACCACCCACACCAACGGCGGCCGCTCCTTGCGCAGGAGACGTTGCCGCTCCAGCCGGGCGGCCACCAATTCTTCGAGGTTTCCCGGCTCAGGCGCACCGAGCACCGCGCGTGCGTAACTCTCCGTTTGCAGGAGCCCGTACACGACCTGCGCCTGATACGTCGAGATGTACGCCGCCTTCGCCTCCATCTCCGCATACGCCTGGAACCAGCTCGGCAACTGGCTCCGCAGAACCAGACCCACCAACCGCGAGAAGAACCCGTCTGTCAGCAGCGCCGCGTCCACCCGCTCGGCGAACGCCCTGGTCGGCACCTTTGCCGCAGTCTCGATCTGGGTGATCAGCGAGCCCGTACAGAAGATGACCGCGCCCAGTTCCTTCTGGGTCAGCCCCGCCGCCTCCCGCTTTCTGCGCAGCTCGGAACCGAAGTAGTCCAACGGGGAAGCAGCGGGGTCGAGGGCCCGGATGTTCACCATGTACCAAGCGTAGCCAGACGACTCCGCTCGGGTGCCGCAAATCAAGGGACTTCCCAACTCCCTGCGCCCCGCCGGAGGCCTACGCTGTGCTCGTGACCTCCGACGCCGCCCGCACCGCCCTGGACCTGACCTCCGACCTCCCGGTGCCGGACCTGGAGGACCTCTACCGCGACCTGCACCGCCACCCCGAGCTGTCCCTGCGCGAGCACCGCACCGCCGGGACGCTCGCCGGGCGGCTGCGGGGCGCCGGGTTCGAGACGGCGGAAGGGGTCGGCGGCACCGGGGTCGTGGGACGGCTGGTCAACGGCGACGGGCCGGCCGTGCTGCTGCGCGCCGACATGGACGCGCTGCCGGTCAAGGAGGAGACCGGACTGCCGTACGCCTCCGAGGCGGACGGGCTGATGCACGCCTGCGGGCACGATCTGCACGTCACCTGGCTGGCCGGGGCCGCCGGGGCGCTGGCCGCCGGGCGGGAGACCTGGCGGGGCACCCTGCTGGTGGTGGGCCAGCCGGCCGAGGAGAGCGGACAGGGCGCGGCACGGATGGTCGCGGACGGGCTCTACGAGCGGTTCGGCCGGCCGGACGTCCTGCTCGGGCAGCATGCCACGCCGGGCCTGGCGGGCCTGTACCCGCACGCGCCGGGCCTGATCATGTCGGCGGCGACGGACGTGGACATCGTGGTGCACGGGCGCGGCGGGCACGGTTCGCGTCCGGAGGCGACCGTGGATCCGGTGGTGACCGCCGCCTATCTGGTCACCCGGCTGCAGACGGTGGTCTCGCGGGAGGTCGCCGCGGGCGACGCGGCCGTGCTGACCGTGGGCCGGATCGAGGCCGGCACCCGGCACAACATCATCCCGTCCGAGGCGCGTATCTCGCTCAACCTGCGCACCCAGTCGGAAGCCGTCCGGCAGCGGATGCTGGCGGCGATCGAGCGCATCGCGCGAGGCGAGTGCCTGGCCGCCGGCTGCCCGCGCGAACCGGAGGTGACCGTCGGCAGCTCCTTCCCGGTGACCGTCAACGACGCGGCCACCGACACAGCCGTCGCCGCCGTGCACGAGGAGGTCTTCGGCGCGGGCACGGTGTTCGACCCGGGCCCGGCGATGGGCAGCGAGGACTTCCCGCAGCTGGCGCTCGACGGCACGATCCCGTACTCGTACTGGTTCGTGACCACCACCCCTGCCGAGGTGTGGGACCGGGCCCCCGGCGACACCCTGCCGGAGAAGTTCGCGGCCGTGCCGAGCAACCACAGCCCGCACTTCGCACCCGACCTGTCCGTGATCGCCCCGGGCGTCCGCACCCTCGTCTCCGGGGCCCTGGCGCTGTTGTCGGTGGCGTGACCCGGCAGGGCCCGCGGGGCTTTACGGGGCTTACCGGGCCGCCGCCTGGAGCTGGTGCAGTTGCCGTCGCACGTTCTCCAGTGCGCCCTGCCGGCGGCCCGGCACCCGCAGCCGCAACTCCGCGAGCGCCGGCCCGAGTTCACGGGCCCGCGCCGCGTCCGTGATCCGGCCCCACTGGTGGTGCGCCCGGTCCACGGCCGCCTCCACAGCGGGCGCGTCCACCGCCTGCCCCGCCCCCAGCCGGGCCCCGGCAACAGTCAGCCAGGCCCGGCAGCTGCGCACCGGATCCCCCGCGAACATCGCGAGATCCGCCCGCACTTCGGCCCAGTGCAGGGCCTCGTCGGAGGCGGGGCCATAGGCGGTCACGGCACGTCGCTCACGCTCGGCGGCGAGCGCATCGGCATCACCGTGCCGCCCACCCCGCACGGCGGCGCTGATGACGGCGTGGGGATCGGCAACCGAGTTGTCCGAGTGCCCCTGTCCGGGCGCGGAGCCCCCGGGGACGGCCAGCACCCGGTCCCGGCCGGCACCCGAATCCGCCACCCGCGCCCACGCCTGCTCGTGCAGCGTCGGCAGCGGCGGACGGTACCCGCTCCTCAACAACGTGGCCACCGCCTTCATATACGTCGGCTCGGCCACCACCCGCCGCCCGGACGCCCCCACGACACGGCCGTAAACGGCTGCATTGGGACCGCACTCCAACCCGCGCTCGACGACGTACCGCCACGCCTCGTCATCCGCGTGCAGGTCCACGACGAGCGCCGTGTCCGCGGCCGACCGCAACCGCAGTTCCTCCCGCACCCAGTGCCAAGGCAGCCCGGTGTAGCGGACGGTGGCCGCAGTGGTGCGCGCCAGTGCCAGATGCGGCAGCCGCTGCCGCCGGTCCAGCTGGAGCTGCCCGGCGATGTACACGGTCAGCGGGCCGGGCGCGGCCGCCGCGGCGCGCAGCCGGGTCAGCACGGCCTGCGGCTCCAGCGGATCGGCGAGTTCGACCACGTTCGCGGTGTCGGTGCCGGACAGCACGGCGGGGGCGACGGCCGCCAGCACCGGCAGCACACCGGCCGCGTCCACCAGACGCCCCCGGCCCAGTGGCGAGGCCGCGAGCAGCAGCACGGTTCCGGGCATCGTCCCTCCCCCTGTCGACCCTGATCCGCTCTCCAGCCAGCACCGTAACCGCTGCGGCTGCGAACCCGCGCCCCAGGAAAGCATCAGGACCGCAAACGTCCCCCTTCGCCGTCTTCGCCCGCCGCTCCCTCACCCGCCCCTTCCTCGCCCGCCCCTTCCTCGCCCGCCCCTTCCTCGCCCGCCCCTTCCCGTATCCGCCGCACGGCGAACGCCGTGGTGTCGTCGCCCAGCCGGCCGTCGCTGTGCCGCAGGACGCCGTCGCGGACCCGGCGGACCAGGTGCCGGGGTTCGGCCCGCCCCGGGTCGGCGGCGATCGCGCCGGCGATGTCCCGGGCCAGCGGATAGAAGGTGCCCGTCCGGTCGCGGGCCTCGGTCACCCCGTCGGTGACCAGCAGCAGGGTCTCGTCGTCGGCCAAGGGCACCCGGTGTACGGGCGGCAGACCGCCCACGAGGTCGGTGAGGCCGAGCGGCAGCCCGTCGCCGCTGGGCAGTTCGCGCACTCCGTGCGGGCAGACGGCGAGCGGGGGCTCATGGCCGAAGTTGACGATCTCGATGGTGCCCGGGGTGTCCTCGGGGAAGGCGATCAGCACGGCGGTGGCGAACCGATCGCCGTCGTCGCGGCCGAGCGCGGTGGTGTGCCGGCGGTGCCGCAGCATCCGGATCTCCAGGCGTTCGGCGACGGTCGCGAGGTCCCTCTCGTGGTACCCGGCCTCACGGAAGGTGCCGAGCAGCGCGGCGGCGGTCTCCACCGCGCCGAGTCCCTTGCCCTGCACATCGCCGACCAGGACGCGGGTGCCGTGCGGGCCGGGCTGGATGTCGTAGAAGTCGCCGCCGACCCTGGCCTCGACATCGGCCGCCAGATACACCCCGGCCTGTTCCAGTCCGGCCCAGCGCGCCGGCAGCGGGCGCAGCACGGTACGGCGGGTGGTCTCGGCGATGTCCTGGATGTGCAGGGTCCGCCGCTCCTTGCGCAGGCGCACGGCGGAGGCGATCGTGGCCATCACGCCGCCTAGGGCGACCAGGACGAAGTCGCCGAGACCGGCCTGGTACTGGTCGGGCCAGGCGCTGTCGACGGCGACGTACGTCACCACCGCCAGCACGGCGAAGGCGCCGGTCGTCCACACCCCGCAGATCGCGGCGGCCGTGCCGGGGACCAGCACGATCCAGCTGACGATCCGGAACCGCTCGGTGGTGTTGAAGTCCAGGAGCACGATGCCGACGAGCAGCAGCAGGGGCGGCACCCAGGCGAGGCTGTGGCCGCGCACGCGCAGCAGCCGGCGGCGCCGCGCGTACTCCATGTCCCCAGGGAAACACGGGAGGGAACCGGCCGCATCCGGGCGCCCGTCACCCTCCTGGCCGACTTGCCGGGCCGTACCCCCAGGTGTGCTCTGGAAAGCGGGGGCGAGGAGAGAGGAGTGCTCTCATGGCTCAAGCGGCACCCGCGCCCGGCGGCATGTCCCGCCCCGGGGGTACACACGAGATCGCGACCCGGGAAGCACCCCTACGCACCCGGCCGCCCGACATCTTCGACGCGCGCACCCACCGCGTCGCCCACATCGCCGTCCCGGTGGTGCTGGGGCTGATCTACGGCTACTGGGTCGCGGCCGACGCCCGCCAGGGCGGCTCCATCACGGGCGGGAACCTGCTGCTCGGCTGGGTCAGCGCGCTGGTGTTCGCGGTGGCGTGCATCGCCCTGCTGACGCTGGCCCCGCGGATGCTGCGGGAAGTGCACGCGCTGCTGTGGACGGCGTTCGTCGGCTGCGCGTTCGGTTTCCTCTACATCCAGACGGGCCACTCGGTGTGGCGGTCCGTGCTGGTGTCGCTGGTCGTCGCGGGGTGCACCTTCGCCGTGTTCTTCTACCGCTACTACACGCGCGAGGACGCGTTCGGGCACCGGGTCCGCTGAGCGGGCTGTGTGCGCGGGCGAGCGAGGGCGGTGGAGGTGTGTGCGTGGGCCCCGGCGGCCGGCCGGGGACCCACGCACTCCCCTTCCCCTCTTCTCCCCTTTTCCCTCACCCCCCGTCACACCCCGGCTCCAGGAGCCGGAGATGCCGAGGAGGCCGGAACCGCTCTCGCTCCGGCCCCTGTTGTGCCGACCACCGTCGTCCTCACTCCCCCAGCACCAGGAAACACCCGTTCGGGCGAACCCTCCACCGGAGAGCGGAATCCCCAGCTCCGTCCAGGGACACGGCCCCAGGACACCCGTTCGGCCCGCCCCTCCCCCCGGACGCAGTCCTCCCGCTCGCGCCCGCGCCCCAAGGGCCGTTGTCTGGAAGCGTGCCCCCACGCCTCAGGAGCGCCCTGTCGCCCGTACTGCTCGCGCTGTCCTGCCTCCTCGTGCCGTTCGGCGCGCTGGCGGCGTGGGCGGCGTACGGGCTCGCCGACACGGGCCGGTACGTCACCACGATGGCGCCGCTCGCCGCCGACCCGAACGTGCGGGACGCCCTCGCGGACACCGTCGGTGACGGCATCCTGCGCGCGATGGGCCGGCATCTGAACCTCCGCACGGTGAGCGGCTCCGTCCGCCCGTTCGTGCGCGACGCGGTGCGCTCCTTCACCCAGACCGAGGCCTTCCGGCTGGCCTGGGACACGGGCAACCGGGTCACCCACGACGCGGTCCTGCGCGCCCTGCGCGAGGAGGAGGACGCGGCCCCGGCCGGGCGTGCGGTCACCGTCGACCTCGCGCCCGTCACCGACCAGGTCAAGCGTCAGCTGACCCGGGACCATGTGCCGCTCGCCGCGCGCATCCCGGTGGAGCACACCGCGGTCTCCGTGCTCCCGGCGGGCGAACTCGCCTCATTCCGGAAGGGTTTCCACGTGCTCGAAATCGCGGGCTTCTGGCTGCCGGTGGCAGCCGTCGCCTTCGCCGCCACCGGGATCGCGCTGGCGGTCCACCGCCGCCGCGCCGTCGCCGCGACCGCGCTGGGCACGGCCCTGGGCGGCGGCCTGCTGGCCCTCGCGGTGAGGGTCGGCCGCACCATGACCCTCGCCGGCCTGCCCGCCGACGTGCCCCACCCGGCCGCCGGCGCGGTCTACGACGCCCTCACCGCCACCCTGCGCACGGTCTCCTGGCTCCTGCTCACCCTGGGCCTCACGGTCGCCCTCACCACCTGGCTCACCCGCCGCCTCCGCCTCCCCCGCCGTCCTCCCACATCCACCCCGCCCACCTCGGCACCGCCCCTGCCCCCTGCCCCGGCCCAGCCCCCGACCCGAGCCCGGGTCTGACCGCATCCGGCGCACGCGCGTCCCGCCGTCCCCAACCTGTGGACAGACGGTCGGGGTTGGACGAACGGGGTTGGGCGGACGGGGTTTGGACGGACGGGGTTGGGCGGACGCGGCTGGGCGAACCCGGCTGGGCGACTGCCCGTCGGCCGCCGACGGCGGGCGGCCCACAGGGGTGGACCAGAGCAAACCGGCGATAATGACCGCATGTCGCGCGAGTTCCCCATCAGCCTCACCCCTCCCGACTGGCTGGTCCGGAACCTCCGCCCCCAGCAGGCCCCCGTCAACAAGGCCGCCGTAGCCCGCGCCGCCATCGCGATGGCCCTCCCCCTGGCGATCGGCCTCGCCACCGGCTACCCGGCGTACGGCGCCCTCGCCTCCATGGGCGCCCTGTCCGGCGTCATCGGCGACACCGCCGACGCCTACCGCATGCGCATCCTCAACATCGCCGTACCGCAGCTCTTCGGCGCGGTCGGCGTGACACTGGGCGCGCTGGTGTACGGGCACGGCTGGTACGCGGTGGCCGCGGTGACCGGCGTCGCCCTGCTCTCCGGCATGATCTCGACGATCGGCGCGGTGGCCTCGGTCTCCGGCCTGCTCCTCCTGCTGAACTGTGTGGTGGGCGCGGGCCTCCCCCTCCCACACCCCTGGTGGCTGGCCCCGGCCCTGATGACGGGAGGCGGCCTGCTGGTCCTCCTGCTCGCCCTGCTGGCCTGGCCGTTGCGCTCGGGCGTGCCCGAACGCGCGGCGGTGGCGGCCGCCTACCGCTCGGTCGCCGCGCTCCTCGCCGCCTCCGGCACGGACGACACCGAGGAGTACGACGAGGCCCGCCACGCCGTCACCCAGTCCCTCAACCAGTCCTACGACCTGATCCTGGCCCGGCGCGCCCGCCACCACGGCCGCAGCCGCGAACTCACCCGGCTCCTGGCCCAGTTGAACGCCATCACCCCGGTGGTGGAGGCCGCCCCCGCGGCCCACCAGGCGGGCCGCCCGCTGCCGCCCCGGATCCCGGAGGCCGTCCACCACCTGGCCCGGGCCGTGGAAACGGGCCGCACGGACCCGATACCCCTGGACCTCCCGCTCCCCGCGACGGAGACGGCCCGCGCGGTGGACCACGCCCTGCGCCACGCCGCCGAGGTCGTCACGGCCCCCGACGTGGACCCCCGGGGCATCGACGACCGTCTGGGCCGTCCCGCGGCGCTGGGCATCCGCACGGCGAGGGCGGCCCGCAACGTGACGCTCTCCGCCAACTCCTGGCGCTACGGCCTGCGCCTCGCGGTCTGCATCGGCATCGCCCAGGCCCTGGTCTCCCTGATCCCGGTCCCGCGTTCCTACTGGGTGGCCCTGACGATCACGTTCGTCCTGAAGCCCGACTTCGGCTCGGTCTTCTCCCGCGCCCTGCTGCGCGCCCTCGGCACGGTCGCGGGCCTGGTGATCGCGGCGGTGGTCCTCGCGGAGGTCCCGCTGGGCTGGTGGGACGTCCCCGCGATGCTGCTGCTGGCCCCCCTGATCCCGGCCCTGACCCCCCGGGGGTACGGCTACCAGACGGCGGCGATCACCCCGGTGATCCTCCTCCTGTCGGACACCCTGAACCACCAGGGCACGGCGTTGCTGCTGCCCCGCCTGACGGACTCGCTGCTCGGCTGCGCGATCGCGCTGACGGCCGGGTACCTCCTGTGGCCGGAGAGCTGGCGCACCCGCGTGGGCGACCGTCTGGCGGACGCGGTGGCGGACACGGCGGCGTACGTGGAGGCGGCCTTCGCCACCGGCACGGCCACGGACCCCGCCGCCCGGGCCCGGATGCGCCGCCGCCTCTACCGCGACCTCTCGGTCATCCGTACGGAGTTCCAGCGGGCCCTGACCGAACCACCGCCGACCGGCCGGCGCGCGGCCGCCTGGTGGCCGCTGGTGGTAGCGGTGGAACGCATCGTCGACGCGACGACGGCGGCCCGCGTCCGCGTGAAACACGGGGCGCCGCCCCCGTCCCCGGCCGAGATCACCCAGGTGGTGCTGCAGCTCAGGGAGCTGTCGGAGGGCGTACGGGACGCGGAGACGCTGACCCCGGTCCGCACGGACCTCACCGGCCCCGCCGGCAGCGTTCTGGAACCCCTCCGCCAGGAAGTCGCCGCGGCCCGGTCTATCGCATCTCCCCACTGAGCCCTTCGCTAACCTTACGTGTCCGTCCTGGCCAGGGATCTACGGGCATCAACTCACGCAAAGGGGTGCGCACATGGGCATTCTCACTCTCCTGCGGAACGCATTCGGCCGCTCACGCAAGGGACGCGCCGCCGAGGCAGAGGGTGCGGACCGCCTGTCAAACCGACCGGAACCCACCCAGCCAACCGCCACCGTCTCCGACTCCAGCACCCCCACGGTCCCCGAGCCCCGCACCTCCTCCTCCGGGGAACACGAACTGGTATCAGCGGCCTTCAACAACGTGAAGGTCCCCCACCCGTCGACCCCGGCAGAGGAAGCCCCGAAGACCGAGGAGACACCCGAGACCGAACCCGAGGACCGGGCAGAGCCCGAGCCCGAGGCCAGCCACGAGCCGGCGGCCGAGGAGAAGCCCGAGGCCGAGGGACCCGCGAAGGAGCAGGCCGAGGCCGAAGCACAGCCCGAGCCGGAACCCAAGGGCACCACCGAGCCGGAGGCGCAGCAGACCGAGCCCGAGCAGCGAGCAGAGCCGGCGGCCGAGGAGGAACAGGCTGAGCCGGAGAAGCCGGCAGAGCTGGACGAGCCGGAGGAGCAGGCGGCGCCGGAGAAGCTGGCAGAGCAGGCGGAGCCGGAGGCCGAGGACACGGCCGCCCCGCAAGCCGCCGACGGCGAGGACGCCCCACAGGGGCCACCCGCACCCGACGACGAGACCCGCACGGGTGGTGCGGGTGGGAACACGACCGCCGAAGGCGAAGCCGAGGCGGAACTCGAGAAGACGGCAGAGCCCGAGGCCGCGCACGCCGAAGCGCCGCAGGCCAAGGCGACCCCCGCCACCTCCCCCGCCAAGGTCAAGTCCCGCACCCCCGCCCTCGCCACCGCCTACAAGGCCGCCACGGCCACCCTGAGGAAGACCGACCTCACCGGCACCCGAGCCAAGGTCTACCTGGTCCTCGACCGCTCCGCGAGCATGCGCCCGTACTACAAGGACGGCTCCGCCCAGGCCCTCGCCGACCAGACCCTCGCCCTCGCCGCCCACCTGGACCCCGAGGCCACGGTCCACGTCGTCTTCTTCTCCACGGAGGTCGACGGCACCACCGACCTCACTCTCACCCCGGACCACGAGACGAAGATCGACGACGTCCACGCCGAGCTCGGCCGCATGGGCCGTACCAGCTACCACGCCGCCGTGGAAGCCGTACTCACCCACTACGACAAGAACGCCACCCCCGACACCCCCGCCCTGGTCGTCTTCCAGACCGACGGCGCCCCCGACGCCAAGACCCCCGCCACCCAGTCCCTCACCGCGGCCGAGACGACACACCCCGCCGTCTTCTTCTCCTTCGTCGCCTTCGGAGAGCACGACAACAAGGCCTTCGACTACCTCCGCAAGCTGAAGACCGCCAACACGTCCTTCTTCCACGCGGGCCCCACCCCCCGCGAGCTGACGGACACCGAGCTGTACGAGGGCGTACTCACCATCTGGCGCCCGTAACGGCCGGTCACCCCCGGTAACCCACGGCCGCCCCTTCCCGTCCGGTCCCAGCCCGCAAAACGGGAAGCGGGCGGCCCACCCATGTCGGCTACGATTTCAAGGTTCGAAACCGCAGAAAAGCAGCGACCTGGGAGCAGCCACGATGGCTCGACACCTCATCACCAGCGCCCTTCCCTACATCAACGGGATCAAGCACCTGGGCAACATGGTGGGGTCCATGCTCCCGGCGGACGTGTACTCCCGGTACCTCCGCCAGCGCGGCCACGACGTCCTGTACATCTGCGCGACCGACGAGCACGGCACCCCGGCCGAGCTGGCCGCCAAGGAGCAGGGCCTGCCGGTCGACGTGTTCTGCGCCCAGGCGCACGACGCCCAGAAGGCGGTCTACGACGGCTTCGCGCTGGCCTTCGACTACTTCGGCCGGAGCTCCTCCCCCGAGAACCGCGAGATCACCCAGCACTTCGCCCGCAGGCTGCACGAGAACGGCTTCATCGAGGAACGCGCCATCCGGCAGGTGTACAGCCCCGCCGACGGCCGCTTCCTCCCCGACCGCTACGTCGAGGGCACCTGCCCGCACTGCGGTTACGACAAGGCCCGCGGCGACCAGTGCGAGAACTGCACCCGCGTCCTTGACCCGACCGACCTGATCAACCCCCGCTCGGCGATCTCCGGCTCCACGGACCTGGAGGTCCGCGAGACCAAGCACCTCTTCCTCCTCCAGTCCAAGCTGGAGAACGAAGTCCGCGAGTGGGTCGCCCGGCACGACAAGGACTGGCCGCAGCTCGCCTCCTCCATCGCCCACAAGTGGCTGACCGAGGGCCTGCACGACCGCGCGATCACCCGTGACCTGGACTGGGGCGTCCCGGTCCCGGCCGACACCTGGCCGGAGCTGGCCGCCGAGGGCAAGGTCTTCTACGTCTGGTTCGACGCCCCGATCGAGTACATCGGCGCGACGAAGGAGTGGGCCGACCAGGACCCGGACAACCGCGACTGGAAGTCCTGGTGGTACGAGGCCGACGACGTCCGGTACACCGAATTCATGGCCAAGGACAACGTCCCCTTCCACACGGTGATGTTCCCGGCCACGGAACTCGGCATCCGGGAACCCTGGAAGATGGTCGACTACGTCAAGGCCTTCAACTGGCTGACGTACTACGGCGGGAAGTTCTCCACCTCGCAGAAGCGGGGCGTCTTCACCGACCAGGCCCTGGAGATCCTCCCGGCGGACTACTGGCGCTACTTCCTCATCGCCAACGCGCCCGAGTCCGACGACTCCTCCTTCACCTGGGAGCACTTCACCGCCACGGTCAACAAGGACCTCGCCGACACCCTCGGCAACTTCGTCAACCGCGTGCTGTCCTTCTCGAAGAAGCGCTTCGGCGACGAGGTGCCCGCGGGCGGCGAGCCCGGGGAGGCGGAGGCCCGCCTCGGCGAGGAGATCGCCCGCCTGCTGGCCGAATACGAAGAGCACATGGAGGCGCTGCAGTTCCGCAAGGCCGCCGCGGCCCTGCGCGCCCTGTGGTCGGCGGGCAACTCCTACCTGGAGGAGAAGGCCCCCTGGCTGCAGATCAAGACCGACCAGGACGCCGCGGCCCTCACCCTGCGTACGGCGATGAACCTGATCCACCTGTACGCGGTGGTCTCCGAGCCGCTGATCCCGGCCACCTCGGCGGCGATGCGCGGTGCCTTCGACCTGGCCGCCGACACCGCCGCCTGGGTCACCGCGGACGAGGCGAAGTCCCTCGCCTCGGTCCCGGCGGGCACGCCGTTCACGGTCCCGCCGGTGCTGTTCGCCAAGCTGACGGACGAGGACCTGGAGAACTACAAGGAGCGCTTCGGCGGCGAGCCGGCGTAACCACCGACACGGCGGATGTCCCGTCCGAACGACCCCGGCCCGGAACCGGTAACGGATCCGGGCCGGAGGTATCTCATAGCCGTCGGCTGCTCCCGCTACGAGGACCCGCGCATCACCGGTCTGCCCGGCGTCCCGGACGACGTCCGGCGGGTGTGCTCGCTGCTCGAACCGATGGGGTACGACCGGGTCCTGACCGAGGTGTCGGCCGATCCGCGCACCCCTGACCTGGCCCGTGCCGTCGAGCGCTGGGCGCACCGCGCCGGGCTGGGCGAACACGATGTGGTCGTGCTCTACTTCGCCGGGCACGGCGTCCGCGGCCTGGACCGCCACTACCTGCTGTGCGCCGACTCCGAGCCGGAGCTGTGGAGCACCGCCCTGGCCAGCGAGGACCTGGCCCGCCCCCTGGTCAACAGCGGCCTCGGCCATCTGCTGGTCATCCTCGACACCTGCTACGCGGGCGCCGGCGTCGGGGACATCGCCGGACTGGCGAACGGACTGAAGAACCTCTGGCGGGACACGGCGGGCCGGTGCCTGATCGCCGCCGCCCGGAGCCGGGAGGCGGCCGCCGAGAACGTCTTCGTCGACGCGCTGACCGAGGCGCTCACCCAGCCACACGCCGGGGCCCACCAGGAGTTCCTCGGCGTCTCCGAGACGACGCAGTACATCAACGACCACCTGAAGAGCCGGCGGGCCCGCCAGCAGGCCCGGCACGCGGTCGTGGACGGAGACGGCCAGGAACCCTTCTTCCGCAACCCCGCCCACATCCCGAGAAGGAGCCGGCACGGCCACTTCGATCCCCGCGCCCGCGGCGTGGAACACGCCGGTGAGAAGGGCGACCACTTCACCGGCCGCGACCGTGCCCTGTCCGAGCTGGTCCCCTTCCTGTCCGGCGGCGGACGGCACGACCGCAGGGCCCGCGTGGTCACCGGCGATCCCGGCTCGGGCAAGTCGGCCCTCCTCGGGCGGTTACGGGCCCTGTCCGGCGCCGACCACCCGCCGCGGGCCGACCGGCCGGGGCTGCCGGTGGTCCCCCTGCACGCCCGCCGGGCCACCGTCCAGGCGCTGGTCACCGAGCTGGCCGGCGCGCTGGGCCTGCCGCACCCCGACCGGGACGACGTACTGACGGCCCTCGGCGCACGCACGCGGCCGGTCGCGGTGCTGATCGACGCGCTGGACGAGGCGGGCACCGCCGGTGACACGGCCGAGGGCGCGCGGATCGCCCGGGAGCTGCTCCAGCCGCTGAGCGTCCTGCCCTCGGTACGGCTGGTCGTGGGCACCCGGCGCCCGCTGATCCCGGCCCTCGGCCGCGCCGTCGAGGTCATCGACCTGGACCGGCCCGAGTACATCGACCCCGGCGACATCCGGGCCTACGCGCGCAGCCTGCTGCTGGACGAGCACGACCCGGACAGCCTCTCGCCGTACCGGGACCGGCCGGACCTGGCGGCGACCGTGGCCGCGGGTATCGCCGCCCGGGCCGGGACCTCCTACCTGGTGGCGCGGATGACCGCGCGGGCCCTGGTGCACGGCCAGATCACCGTCGACCCGGCCGTGCCGGGCTGGCAGGACGCCCTGCCCAGCGACGCCGGCCAGGCCTTCGCCGCCTACCTCGACCGGTTCGGCCCGCACCGGGCGCGGGTCGAGCGGCTGCTGCGCCCGCTGGCCTACGCCCAGGGCGCCGGCCTGCCGTGGTCGGCCGTGTGGGCACCGGCCGCCGAGGCCCTCTCCGGCCTGCCCTGCCCGCAGGAGGACGTGCGGTGGCTGCACGAGCACGCCGGCGCCTACATCGTGGAGACCTGCACCCCGGCCGGCTCGGTCTTCCGGCTCTTCCACGAGACCCTGGCCGAACACCTGCGCACACCCGGCCATGACACGGACAGCCACCGCGCGCTGAGCGAGGCCCTGACCGCGCTGGCCCCGAGGGACCCGTCCTCCGGGGAACGGGACTGGTCCGCGGCCCCCGCCTACGTCCGCGACCACCTCGCCACCCACGCCGCCGCGGGAGGGACCCTCGACCCGCTCCTGACCGACCCCGGCTTCCTGATCCACGCGGCGCCCGCTCCGCTGCTGCGCGCCCTGGAGACGACGACCACGGCCGAGTCCCGCCGCATCGCCGGCATCTACCGCACATCAGCGGCCGTCCACGCCCCGGCGGACCCACGGGCCCGCGGCCAGATCCTCTCCGTGGACGCGGCCCGCCACGGCGACCGGCGGCTGGCGGGCCGACTGGCGCAGGACGAGGCCTGGAGGGTGAAGTGGGCGACCGGGGCCCTGATCAATCCGGCCCACAAGGCCACGCTCAGGGCACATGCGGATCTCGTCCAGCAGGTCTCGTGCACCGCCGTCGACGGCAGGCCCGTGGCCGTGTCGGTGGGCCAGGACGCCGCCGTACTGAAATGGGACCTCCTCGACCGGCAGGAGACCGATCGGACGTACCTGGAGAGCGGCTGGCTTGCCTCGGTGCACTGTCTGCTGCTCGACGGCCGCCCGCACGCCGCCGTGGGGACGGCGGAACACACCGTGCAGATCCTCTCCCTGGACGACCTGGGTGTGCGGGGCGAACTGCTCGGCCACGAGGGCTACGTCGCGGACATCGCGCACTTCCACGACGAGGACGGCCTGAGACTGCTGACAGCCTCCCGGGACGGCACCGTGCGCATGTGGGATCCCCTTCGCCACCAGCAGGTCGGCGTACTCGCCGGGCACGAAGACCATGTGAACAGTGTCAGCTGCCTGCGCTACGACGGTGTCCCGCACGCTCTCACCGCTTCCTGGGACGGGACGGTGCGGCTGTGGAACCTGACCGACCTCACCCTGAGGGCCACTCTGGAGACCGGCCTGTCCGGTGACGCTGCGGTCTGCTGCCGGGTGGACGGCCGGCTGCGCGTGCTCGTGTCGGGTCGCTGGGGCGAGGTCGAGATGTGGGACCTGGCCTCGGCGGAGTGGGTCGCCGAACTGGTCGCGCCCAAGGACGAGAGTGCCACCTCTCTCCGCTGTGGCAGCCTCGCCGGTGTGCCCCACCTGATCGTCGGGCGCCACGACGGCATCAACCAGCTGTGGGACCTGTCCAGACGCGCACAGGTGGCGAGTATTTCGGGGCACACCTCCGCCGTGCACTCCATCGACTGGGTCGAGCTCGACGGTCGTCCCCACGCCGTGACGGCCTCGGGCGACGCGACGGTCCGGATCTGGGATCTGGGCGAAGCGCTCATGGCCGAGCCACCCGCCGGGCACACCGACTGGGCCGGTGCCGTGGCGCTCGTCGAGACGGACGGCCCGGGGCCGCTGGCGATCAGCGCTTCTCGTGACCACACCGTCCGCCTCTGGGACGCCATGATCGGTACGGAGATGGACAGGCTCAGCACCGAGATCGGCTGGCCGTGCTCGATCGCCCTGCTCACCGTGGACGGCAGGACGCACGCCGGTATCGGTCATCTGCAGGGCGCGTTCCTGTGGGATCTGAAGGACCGGACGGACGTGCTCGGCTCCTGGCCGACGAAGATCGGCACAGCGGGCTTCTTCACGGTGCGCGGTATCCCCTACGCGGCCCTGTCCGCCGACATGAGGACCGCCGAGATCTGGGACGTGCGGAAACGAGAGAAGGTGTGGGTGGCGGACACGCCGACCTACTGGTCCCGCGCGGCGGCGGTCCACGACACCGGTGAGCGCCCCCTGCTCCTGCTGGGCACGAGGGACGGGCAGGTGCACGTCTGGGACTTCGGCTCCGCGACCCTGCTGACGACACTCGAAGGCCACACCGACTACGTCTCCAGCCTGGTCGTGGCCCCGGTGAACGGCCGCCCCCACCTCCTCACCGGCTCCTGGGACGGCACGATCGGAGTCTGGGACCTGCCCGGCCTCTCCCCGCGCACGTTCCTGCGCGAGCACGGCGAACGGGTCACCACCATCTCGGCGTTCACGGCGAACGGCCGCTCCCGCGCCGTCACCGGCGGCTGGGACCGCACCGTGCTCACCTGGGACCTCGACACCCTCCGCGTGGTGGACCGGCTGCACCTGCCCCTCGAGGTGGAGGCCACGGACGTATCCGACGGCCTTCTCCTCGTGGGGGCCAGGAACGAGCTGATCGCCCTCCACGCACACGTGCCCGGCGCGTGGAGGGCACACGGAAGTTAGTGGGACCCGACGGACGGCGCTCCGGCTCAGGAGGCGTACCCGAGGACGAGCGCGCCGACCACCGGTGCGGCGTAGACCAGCGGGAACGGGATGTGCGCGTACCAGCGTGCCCGCGCCACGGTGACGGCGGCCCCGAGGAAGTAGACGACCAGCCCGATCCCGGCCAGCACTCCGATCACCGGCACGAACAGCCCGGCCACCAGCCCCACGGCCCCGGCCGCCTTGGCCACGCCGAGCAGCGTCCACCACGACTGCGGCACCCGGTAGTCGGTGAGCGCCTTGACGATCCACTGGGCCCGCAGCAGCAGCACGGCGCCGGAGAAACCGGCCATCAGCGCGGCGAGCAGGGTGACGACGATCTGAGCGGTACGCATGAGAGGCTCCCATCGAGCATCGAGCGGTCGAAGAAGTGCGGACACCTCCCTGAACCCCGAGCCCGCGCCCATGTGACAGGAACCCGGAAAAAATCTTGAACGTCCCCGAACCCCACCACCGGCTCCTCGCCGACGTCGTCACCGCAGGCGGCCCGTACGGGCTGGTGCTCGCCGGTGGATATGCCCTGCAGGCGCACGGTCTGGTGCACCGCCCGCACGCGAACCTCGACTTCGCCACGGAGAGCGCCGAGGGCATGGACCGGATCGCCGCCGCTGTCGGCGCCACCCTGGAGGCCCGCGGCCGGCAGGTCCGGGTGGGTACGAGCACCGCGCTCACCGCCCAGCTGACCGTCACCGACCCACCGACCGGCAAGCCGTGCGCCCTCGCCCTGCACAAGGAGGCCTTCTGGCAGCCGCCCGAGCTCACCGAGTACGGGCCGGCGCTCTCCCTGGAGGATGCCGTCGGTACGAAGATCCGGGCGCTGTACGACCGGGGCGCGGCCGTCGATCTGATCGACGCGCGGGCCGCCGCGGCCCGGTTCCCCCTGCCCGGCCTGGAGGAACTGGGCCGCAGGCACGCCCACGACCCGTTCGACCTGCCCACCCTGCAGTCCCGGCTGACCGGTACGGACTTCTACGCCGACCGGGACTTCTTCCGGTACGGCCTGGACGAGGCCGCGGTCGGCGCGCTGCGCGCCTGGGCCCAGCGGTGGTCCGACGACATCGCCGAACGGCTGCTGGAGGACGGCGCGTCCCCGGACACCGAGACCGACGAGCAGGGTGGGTAGGGACGGAAGCTGTCACCGGGCCCGGAGACGGCTGTGCGCGCCGATCGTCAAGAGCGGGTCAGGACGGATCGGCGCGCACGGCGGGGCTCTGCTACTTCGGCTGCGGCTTCCTGATGTTCAGGTGCAGCTCGCGCAGGCGGGCCTCGTCCAGCTCGGTCGGGGCGCCCATCATCAGGTCCTGGGCGTTGCCGTTGAGCGGGAAGGCGATCGTCTCGCGGATGTTGGGCTCGTCCGCGAGGAGCATGACGATACGGTCCACGCCGGGGGCGATGCCGCCGTGCGGCGGGGCGCCGAAGCGGAACGCGCGGAGCATGCCCGCGAACTTCTCCTCGACGGTCTCGCGGTCGTAGCCCGCGATCTCGAAGGCCTTGAGCATGATCTCCGGCTCGTGGTTCCGGATCGCGCCGGAGGACAGCTCGACACCGTTGCAGACGATGTCGTACTGCCAGCCCAGGATGTCCAGCGGGTCCTGGGTCTGAAGGGCCTCAAGGCCGCCCTGCGGCATGGAGAAGGGGTTGTGCGAGAAGTCGATCGAGCCGGTCTCCTCGTCCTTCTCGTACATCGGGAAGTCGACGATCCAGCAGAAGCGGAAGACGCCCTCCTCGAAGTGGCCGGCCCTGCGAGCGGCCTCCACCCGGACCGCGCCCATGATCTTGGAGACCTCGTCGAACTCGCCCGCGCCGAAGAAGACCGCGTGGCCGGGGGACAGCGACAGGCGCTTGGTCAGCTCGCCGACGTTCTCCTCGGTGAGGAACTTGGCGATCGG
Organism: Streptomyces sp. NPDC001709; assembly: GCF_053596375.1. NCBI lineage: Bacteria > Bacillati > Actinomycetota > Actinomycetes > Kitasatosporales > Streptomycetaceae > Streptomyces > Streptomyces sp. NPDC001709. The sequence goes on from NZ_JBSFGB010000015.1 coordinate 49,982, forward strand.
GCCGGACAGCGCGCCGTCCTCGCCGACGCGGACCCAGGCCAGGCCCTTGGCACCGAGCGAGATCGCGAACTCGCCGAGCTGGTCGAAGAACTTGCGCGGCTGGTCCTGGACGGCCGGGACGGGCAGCGCACGCACGTGCTTGCCGGCGAACGCCTTGAACTCCGAGCCCTCGAAGACATCGGTGATGTCCACCAGCTCCAGCTTGGCGCGCAGGTCCGGCTTGTCGGAGCCGTACTTCAGCATCGCCTCGCGGAACGGGATCCGCGGGAAGGGGGAGGTGACATGGCGGCCGTTGCCGAACTCCTCGAACAACTCGGTCATGAGCTTCTCGATCGGCTGGAAGACGTCCTCCTGCTCGACGAAGCTCATCTCGACGTCGAGCTGGTAGAACTCGCCGGGCGAGCGGTCCGCGCGGGCGTCCTCGTCGCGGAAGCAGGGCGCGATCTGGAAGTAGCGGTCGAAGCCGGAGATCATCAGCAGCTGCTTGAACTGCTGCGGGGCCTGCGGGAGGGCGTAGAACTTGCCCGGGTGCACGCGGGAGGGGACCACGTAGTCACGCGCGCCCTCGGGGGAGGTGGCGGACAGGATCGGGGTCGCCATCTCGTTGAAGCCCATCGCGGCCATCTTGTGCCGGATCGCCGAGATGACCTGCGTGCGCAGGATGATGTTGCGGTGCATGCGCTCGCGGCGCAGGTCCAGGAAGCGGTACTCCAGGCGCCGCTCCTCGTTGACCCCGTCCTCGGCGTTGATCGTGAACGGCAGCGGCGCGGCGGCGCCCAGCAGCTCGACCTCGGCCACCTCGACCTCGATCTCGCCGGTGGGCAGGTCGGGGTTGATGTTGTCGGTTCCACGTGAAACAACGCGGCCGTCGACGCGGACCGTGGACTCCTTGGAGATCTTGTCCAGGGCCTCGTACGCGGGCGTGCCGGGGCGGGCGACCAGCTGGGTGATGCCGTAGTGATCGCGCAGATCGATGAAGAGGATGCCGCCCAGGTCGCGCCGATTGTGCAGCCAGCCACTCAGCCGGACGTCGGTGCCGACGTCAGAGGCGCGGAGCTGGCCGCAGGTGTGGGACCTGTACCGATGCATCGTCGTTCATCCAGTCTTTGCGGATCGGGTGTCGCCAGGCGGGTACGGCCTAGGCCACCCCAAGGGTACCGGGCACCCCAAGATCGCCTCCCCATCCTTTTCCCGTGCCCCGCGCTGGAGGATCCTCCGAGCCCCAGGGGCCGGTCTCCTCCTTTCCTACGGTGGCAGCTATCGGTCAGATCTTCCTAAAGTGGGCGAATGCGTACTGGCGAGCCCCTCCCATCTGTCGGGGATGTCCTCGCCGCCCTCGCGACCGGGCTGTGGCACTGGGACACGGCCGCCGGACTGGTCGACGTCGATGCGGAGGCGGCGCGGCTGCTCGGGCTGCCCGCGCAGGCGACCACCCTCACGGAGGCCCAGACCCGGGCCCGGCTGCACCCGGTCGACTGGAACGAGATCACCGGCGTGGTCCCGCTGGCCGTCGCCGAGGGCACGCTCGCCGAGGTGCGCATCCGGATCATGGACGAGCAGGGGAACGTCCTGCGCGTCGTCCGCAGCCGCTCGAAGCCCTCCTACGATCCCGAGCGGCAGGCGTACGAGCTGATCGGCACCCTCCAGGAGGTCACCGAGCCGACCCCGGGCACCCGGGCCGCCCGCAGCGCGGTCACCGGCGACTGGCGGCGCTCCCGGGAGGCGTTCTTGCTGGACGCCGGCCGGGCGCTGGCGGAGGCACGGTCCACGGCGGAGGTGCTGCGGGTGGCCGGGGGCCTGTCGATGCCGGGGTTCTCCCCGCACGGGCAGGTGGTGTTCGGGGTGGCGGGCGACCGGCTCACGATCATCGGCCAGCACGGGCACCAGCCCGAGGACATGGGCCCCTTCTCCAACATGTCGCTGACCACCGACTACCCGGCGACCGAGGTGGCCCGCACGGGCCGCGCGGTGTATCTGACCTCGCCGGCGGAGTACAAGGACCGCTACCCGGCGACCTGGCCGCTCGCCCGGCACTTCGGCCGCCGCTCGTGGGCCTTCCTGCCGCTGACGGTGGCCGGGCGCACGATGGGCGCCTGGATGGCGGCCTTCGCCTACCCGGTGGCGTTCACCCCCGACGAGCGCGCGGTCCTGAACACGGTGGCCAGGATGCTCGCCCAGGCACTCTCCCGGGCGGAGGCCGCCGAGTCGGAGCGGGAGCTGACGGAGGGCCTGCAGCGCTCCATGCTGCCCTCGCTCGGCCCGGAGATCCCCGGGATGCGGGTGGCCGCCCGGTACATCCCGACCGGCGGCGGACTCCAGGTCGGCGGCGACTGGTACGACATGATCCCGCTGCCCTCCGGCCGCGTCGCGCTGGTCCTCGGGGACGTCCAGGGCCATGACGTACGGGCCGCGGGCCTCATGGGCCAGCTGCGTATCGCCCTGCGCGCCTACGCCGCCGAGGGGCACCGCCCGGACGCCGTGCTCTCCCGCGCCTCCCGCTTTCTGCACGGCATCACGCACGGCGACCCCCATGACGGCCGCGACGGCCAAGACGGCCATGACGACCACCTGGCCGACCTCCGCTTCGCGACCTGCGTGTACATCGAGGCCGACCCGGTGACCGGGATGCTGGAGATAGCCCGTGCCGGGCACCCGCACCCGGCGATCCGGATGACCGACGGCACGGTGATGATGCGGCCGACGGCGGGCGGGCTGCCGCTGGGGATCGACCCTGACGCGGACTATCCGACGACCCGGTTCGCTCTGGAACCCGGCGAGACGCTGATGCTCTGCACCGACGGCCTGATCGAGACCGGCGGGCACGACCTGGACAGCGGCTGGCGCCGGCTGCGCGCGATCCTGGAAGATCACAGCGGGGAGAACGAGGGCGATCTGGAGTCGCTGGCCGACGCGCTGGTCCAGGGCGTGCACGGGCCGTCCTCGCACCACACCACCGGGCCGCTGGCCGACCGCCGCGAGGACGACATCGCGCTGGTGCTGCTGTTCCGGCCGCTGGAGGGCACCGCACGGCCCGCGGTCCGGCGCACCCTGCTGTCGGTGGCCCAGGACGAGCCGGACCGGATCACCGAGGCCCGTCGGCATCTGCGCGAGCTGCTGCACGACTGGGCCGACGCCGACCAGGTCGACTCCTCGGTACTGCTGGTCTCCGAGATGGTCACCAACGTCCTCGTCCACACCGACGCCGACGCGCTGCTGCTCGCCGAGGTGACCGGCGAGACGGGTGCGCGACGGCTGCGCGCGGAGGTCACCGACGCGGGCGACGACCTGCCGCACAGGCGCCGCCCCGGCGAACTGGCCTCCTCCGGCCGCGGCCTGATGCTGATCGAACTGCTCGCGGACGCCTGGGGGGTCAACCCGCGGGGCGAGGGCAAGACCATCTGGTTCGAGCTCTACGAGTCGGGCGGTGCGTCGGCCGACGGCGCGGAGGGCGCTGCGCCGGAGGACGGTCCGGCGGAGGATGATGCGTCGGAGGATGATGCGTCGGTGGCCGATGCGTCGGAGGGTGCCGCGTAACGGGTCCGCAGCTCGTGTACGACCCCGAAGGCGGCCGCGGTCAGGGGTACGGCGAGGAGCATGCCGAGGATGCCCGCGACCGACGCCCCGGCGGTGATGGCGAGCATCACCACGGCCGGGTGCATCTGCACGGTCCGGCTCTGGATGACCGGCTGGAGCACATGCCCCTCCAGCACCTGTACGGCGAGAACGACCCCCAGCGCCCACAGCGCGATGACGAAGCCGCGGTCGGCGAGGGCGACGAGGACGGCCACCGCGCCGGAGATGAAGGCGCCGAGGTAGGGGATGTAGGCGCCGACGAAGACGAGCGCGCCGAGGCCGATCGCGCCGGGCACCTGGAGGATCAGCAGGCCGACGGCGATGCACACGGCGTCGATGAGCGCGATGACGGTCGTCCCGCGCATGAACCCCTCCACCGCCTCGAAGGCGCGCCGGGCGATGGCCTCCAGGGTGTCGGCGGTGTCGCCGGGCGCGAGCGAGCGCAGGGTCTGCACGGCCCGGTGGGAGTCGCGCAGGAAGAAGAAGACGAGCAGCAGGGCGAGTACGGCCATCGCGATGCTCTCGCCGACGACGCTCACCCCGCTGATGACGTTGGACGCGGCCGTGCCGCCGAACCTGCTCAGCAGCTTGCGGGAGTTGGCGGCGAGGTCGTCCAGGCCGGCGCCGGCGGCGCCGAAGTGCGCCGAGACACCCTTGGCGGCATCCCGCAGCGAGGCGATGATCTGGTCGCCGGTGTCGATGAGGGCGGCGACGACGATGTACACGGCACCGCCGACCACGGCCAGGACGGCGACACAGGTGACCCCGGCCGCGACCGACGCCTGCACCCCGGCCCGCACGAGCCGCCGGTACATCGGCCCGAGCAGCGCGGTCCCGAGCAGCGCGAGGAGCACCGGCGTGACGGCCGTGCGGAACTCCCCGCACAGCCGCACCCCGACCCAGCCGACCCCGGCGACGAGCAGCAGCACGGCGCACCATGCGGCCAGGCGCCGGACGGGGTCGGGGAGGAGCGTCACGCGTCCAGCGCATCACGCCGCCCCCGGGCTGTCCTGCCGCGCGGGGCTGGGCGGGTGAGGCCGCCCGGCCCCGTCCGGGACCGTCAGGCCTGCGGACCGCTCCCGGTCATCCCGTGGACGGCGGGAATCGTCCCGAGCCGGCCCTTCTGGAAGTCCTCGAACGCCTGCATGAGCTCGTCCTTGGTGTTCATGACGAACGGGCCGTAGTGGGCCATGGGCTCCCGGATGGGCTGTCCGCCCAGCAGCACGACCTCCAGGTCCGGCGTGTGGGAGTCCTGCTTCTCGTCCGCGCGGACGGTCAGCGAGGACCCGGCGCCGAAGACGGCGGTCTGGCCGAGCTGGACCGGCCGGCGCTCCGTACCGACGCTGCCGCGGCCCGCGAGGACGTAGGCCAGGCCGTTGAAGTCCTCCCGCCAGGGCAGGGTGACCTCGGCGCCCGGGGCGACGGTCGCGTGGATCATCGTGATCGGGGTGTGCGTGATGCCGGGGCCCGGGTGGCCGTCCAGTTCGCCCGCGATGACCCGCAGCAGCGCACCGCCGTCCGGGGTGGTCAGCAGCTGGACGCTGCCGCCGCGGATGTCCTGGTAGCGGGGGGCCATCATCTTGTCCTTGGCCGGGAGGTTCACCCACAGCTGCAGGCCGTGGAAGAGACCGCCGGACACGACCAGGGACTCCGGCGGGGCCTCGATGTGGAGGAGGCCCGAGCCCGCCGTCATCCACTGGGTGTCGCCGTTGGTGATGGTGCCGCCACCGCCCTGGGAGTCCTGGTGGTCGAAGACTCCGTCGATGATGTAGGTGACGGTCTCGAAGCCGCGGTGCGGGTGCCAGGGGGTGCCCTTGGGCTCGCCCGGCGCGTACTCCACCTCGCCCATCTGGTCCATCATGATGAACGGGTCGAGGTAGCGGTAGTTGATCCCGGCGAACGCCCGGCGCACCGGGAAGCCCTCGCCCTCGAAACCGCTCGGTGCGGTCGTGACGGCCAGCACGGGACGCGCCACGGCGTCGGCGGGAGTGGTCACCCGGGGCAGCGTCAACGGGTTCTCGACGGTCACTGCAGGCATGGTCGGTACCTCCTTGTGCGCCCACTTTAGTTGAGCGTTGAACTTTCTGCCACCCCTAACGAAGAGAGCCCGGAGGGAATTCCCTCCGGGCTCGGGGTCGCGTGGGGCGCGCGGACTCAGCCGCCGTACATCCGGCGCATCGCGAAGTCGACCATCTGCTCGACCGCCTTCGCGTCGAACACCATCCGGTGCTCGCCCTCCATGTCCAGGACGAAGCCGTAGCCGGTGGGCAGCAGATCGATCACCTCGGCGCCGGTGATCACGAAGTACTTGGACTCCTTGCCCGCGTACCGGCGCAGCTCCTTGAGCGAGGTGAACATCGGGATCACCGGCTGCTGGGTGTTGTGCAGGGCGAGGAAGCCCGGGGTGTCGCCGCGTGGGCAGTAGACCTTCGACGTGGCGAAGATCTGCTGGAAGTCCTCGGCGGACATCTGCCCGGTGGTGAAGGCGCGCACCGCGTCCGCGAGAGAGGGCGGGGACGGCTCCGGGTACAGCGGCGCCTGCTGGCCGTACCCGCCGACACCGCCCGGCATCTGCTGCTGCGACGAGGCGTACTGCTGCTGAGCGCCGCCGCCGTCCATGGGCTGGCCGTATCCGTACATGCGCGCAAGCGTACCGAGCGAGAGCCGCACCGTGGCGAGCGCGAAAAACTAAGGAGAGGAGTAGACCCTTCTCACACTCGGCCGATAGGGGTTGCTTCTTATTACCGACGGGTAGCATCATCGTAGCTACTTGTTGGTACGTGAACTAGGTGCGAGGAGTCAGTGCCTCGCCGATCCCTCTACGGAGCCGTGGCCATGGGGCACTACAAGTCGAATCTCCGCGACATCGAGTTCAACCTCTTCGAAGTACTGGGGCGCGACAAGGTGTACGGCACCGGCCCGTTCGAGGAGATGGACGTCGACACCGCGAAGAGCATCCTGGAGGAGATGACCCGCCTCTCGGAGAACGAGCTGGCCGAGTCCTTCGCCGACGCCGACCGCAACCCGCCGGTCTTCGACCCGGAGACCAACACCGCGCCGGTCCCGGCGTCCTTCAAGAAGAGCTACCAGGCCTTCATGGACTCCGAGTACTGGCGGCTCGGCCTGCCCGAGGAGATCGGCGGCACCACCTCGCCGCGCTCCCTGATCTGGGCCTACGCCGAGCTGATCCTGGGCGCCAACCCGGCCGTGTGGATGTACTCCTCGGGCCCGGCGTTCGCCGGCATCCTCTTCGAGGAGGGCAACGAGGTCCAGAAGCACATCGCCAAGATCGCCGTGGAGAAGACCTGGGGCTCCACCATGGTGCTCACCGAGCCCGACGCGGGCTCCGACGTGGGCGCCGGCCGCACCAAGGCGATCCAGCAGGAGGACGGCTCCTGGCATATCGAGGGCGTGAAGCGCTTCATCACCTCCGGTGAGCACGACATGGAGGAGAACATCCTCCACTACGTGCTCGCGCGTCCCGAGGGTGCCGGTCCGGGCACCAAGGGCCTGTCCCTCTTCCTCGTCCCGAAGTACCTCTTCGACTTCGAGACCGGCGAGCTGGGCGAGCGCAACGGCGTCTACGCCACCAACGTCGAGCACAAGATGGGCCTGAAGGCCTCCAACACCTGCGAGATGACCTTCGGCGACCAGCACCCCGCCAAGGGCTGGCTCATCGGTGACAAGCACGACGGCATCCGCCAGATGTTCCGCATCATCGAGTTCGCCCGCATGATGGTCGGCACGAAGGCGATCTCCACGCTGTCCACCGGCTACCTGAACGCGCTGGAGTACGCCAAGGAGCGCGTCCAGGGCCCCGACCTGGCGAACTTCATGGACAAGACCGCGCCCAAGGTCACCATCACCCACCACCCGGACGTCCGCCGCTCGCTGATGACGCAGAAGGCGTACGCGGAGGGCATGCGCGCCCTGGTGCTCTACACCGCCTCCATCCAGGACGAGATCCAGGTCAAGGAGGCCGCGGGCGAGGACGTCAAGGCGCTGGAGGCCCTGAACGACCTGCTGCTGCCGATCGTCAAGGGCTACGGCTCCGAGAAGGGCTACGAGCAGCTCGCCCAGTCGCTGCAGACCTTCGGCGGCTCCGGCTTCCTGCAGGAGTACCCGATCGAGCAGTACATCCGGGACTCCAAGATCGACACCCTGTACGAGGGCACCACGGCGATCCAGGGCCAGGACTTCTTCTTCCGGAAGATCGTCCGCAACCAGGGCGCCGCGCTGAACTCCCTCGCCGAGGACATCAAGAAGTTCCTGGCGCTCGGCACCGGCGGCGAGGAGCTGGCCGGCGCCCGTGAGCACCTGGCCAAGGCGGCCGTGGAGCTGGAGGCGATCGTCGGCCTGATGCTGACCGACCTCGCCGCCACCGAGCAGGACACCAAGAACATCTACAAGGTGGGCCTGAACACCACCCGCCTGCTCATGGCCTCCGGTGACGTCGTCGTCGGCTACCTGCTGCTGAAGGGCGCCGCGATCGCCGCCGAGAAGCTGGCCTCGGCCTCCGCCAAGGACCAGGCGTTCTACACCGGCAAGATCGCCGCGGCGAAGTTCTTCGCGGCGAACGTCCTGCCGGGCGTCACCTTCGCCCGCAAGGTCGCCTCCGGTGTCGAGCTGGACCTGATGGAGCTGGACGAGGCCGCGTTCTGATCCCGTAGGTCCGGTCGCGCGGGCCCGCTCCCCCGATGAGGGGGAGCGGGCCCGCGCCCGTCGTTAAGGTGAACCCATGAGCGCACCCGCTGCCCGCTTCGACCGCGGCCACACCGACGACCTGATGTCCTTCCTGGCGGCCAGTCCGTCGCCGTACCACGCGGTGGAGAACGCCGCCGAGCGGCTGGAGAAGGCGGGCTTCCGGCAGGTCGCGGAGACGGACGCCTGGGACTCTTCGAGCGGCGGCAAGTACGTGCTGCGCGGCGGCGCGATCATCGCCTGGTACGTCCCCGAGGGCGCCGAGGCGCACACGCCGTTCCACATCGTCGGCGCGCACACCGACTCCCCCAACCTGCGGATCAAGCCGCGGCCGGACAGCGGCGGCCACGGCTGGCGTCAGGTCGCCGTCGAGATCTACGGCGGCCCGCTGATGAACTCCTGGCTGGACCGTGACCTGGGCCTGGCCGGCCGGCTGAGCCTGCGCGACGGCTCCACGGCCCTGGTCAACGTGGACCGGCCGCTGCTGCGCGTGCCCCAACTCGCCATCCACCTGGACCGTTCGGTGAGCACCGAGGGGCTCAAGCTCGACAAGCAGCGTCATCTGCAGCCGATCTGGGGCCTCGGCGACGATGTGCGCGACGGCGATCTGATCGCCTTCCTGGAGCAGGAGGCGGGACTCGCGGCCGGCTCGGTCACCGGCTGGGACCTGATGACCCATCCGGTGGAGGCCCCGGCCTACCTCGGCCGGGACCGGGAGCTGCTCGCCGGGCCGCGCATGGACAACCTGCTGTCGGTGCACGCGGGCACGGCCGCGCTGGCCGCCGTCGCGACCTCGGGCACCCCGCTCACCCGCATCCCCGTGCTGGCCGCCTTCGACCACGAGGAGAACGGCTCCCAGTCGGACACCGGCGCGGACGGCCCGCTGCTCGGGACGGTGCTGGAGCGCTCGGTCTTCGCACGCGGCGGGTCGTACGAGGACCGGGCCCGGGCCTTCGCCGGCACGGTGTGCCTGTCCTCCGACACGGGCCACGCCGTCCACCCCAACTACGCGGAGCGGCACGACCCGACGCACCACCCGCGGGTCAACGGCGGCCCGATCCTCAAGGTCAACGTCAACAACCGCTATGCCACGGACGGTTCGGGCCGCGCGGTGTTCGCCGCCGCCTGCGAGAAGGCGGACGTGCCGTACCAGACCTTCGTCTCCAACAACTCCATGCCGTGCGGCACGACGATCGGCCCCATCACCGCCGCCCGCCACGGCATCCGGACCGTGGACATCGGCGTCGCGATCCTCTCGATGCACAGCGTGCGCGAACTGTGCGGCGCCGACGACCCGTTCCTGCTGGCGAACGCCCTGACGGCCTTTCTGGAGGGCTAGCCAGGACCTCGCCGGGTACCCGGCCGGGGCCGGAGATTCCGGCACCGGAAGGGGAGGCGAGGGCTCATGGGGCTCGGCGGATGCATCATCCTCATCGCCGTGGGGGCCATCCTCACGTTCGCGACCGACTGGCACATGCGCGGCGTCAACCTCGACGTCGTCGGCGTGATCCTGATGGCCGTGGGCCTGATCGGCGTCGCGACGTTCAGCGGAATCGCGCGGCGCCGACGGGTCGTTGTCCCGCCCACACCGGTGGTGGAGGAGGACCCGCGCCACCACCACTACCGCGACGACGGCTACACCGACGGCTATGGCGTGTAGCCGCCCCCTACTGCTGCTCGTCCATGCCCGCGAGGACGAGCGGCAGGCGGTCCGTCGCGCCCTCGGTGAGGCGGACCGGGACGCCCCAGTCCTGCTGGTGGACGTGGCAGGCGGGGTAGGGGTTGGAAGGGTCGTCGTCGCAGGAGGCGGCCATCGCGGAGACGTGCAGGACGCCCTCCGTGACCTCGGGGTTCAGCTCCAGGTCGCGGCCGAGGTCTGTGTCCGCTCCCTCGCCCTTGAGCAGCAGCTCGGGCGGGGTCGAGGAGACCAGTAGACGGGTCGAGGGGCCGTAGCGCGTGTCCAGCTTCTGGCCGGCGGGGGCCTGGAAGATCACGTCCAGGCGGAGGCGGCCGGGGGCGACCTGCGTGGCCGCGCGCCGGGTGCGGTGGGCGACCGACTCCACCCGCACCGCCTCCTCGGGCAGCCGCAGCCGGGTCAGCCGGTGCCGGGCCGACTCGACCACCACGATGTCCTCGCCGACGAGGACGGCGTCACTGGGCTCGCGCAGGTCGGTGGCGAGGGTGGTGACCTCGCCGGTGGCCGGGTCGTAGCGGCGCAGGGCGTGGTTGTAGGTGTCGGCGATCGCCACCGAGCCGTCCGGCAGGGCGGTGACCCCGAGCGGGTGCTGGAGCAGGGCCTGGCCGGCGGCGCCGTCGCGGTGGCCGAAGTCGAACAGACCGGTGCCGACCGCCGTGTGCACGTCTCCGTCGAGGTCCACCCAACGCAGGGCGGACGTCTCGGAGTCGGCCAGCCAGAGTCGCTCGGCGGTGGCCGCGAGGCCGGAGGGCTGGGCGAACCAGGCCTCGGCGCCGGGGCCGTCGACCAGGCCCTCGTTGGTGGTGCCGGCCGCCACGGCGACCGTGTCCGCCGCGGGGTCGTACGTCCACAGCTGGTGGACGCCCGCCATGGCGATCCACACCTTGCCGCCGAAGACCGCCACGTCCCAGGGGGAGGAGAGGTCGACCTCGCGGGCGGGGCCCCGGGTCGCGGACCCCTGCCACCACTGCTTCCCGGTGCCGGCCAGGGTGGTCACCTCGCCGGAGACCAGGTCCAGGCGGCGCAGGGCGTGGTTGACGGTGTCGGCCACGACCACCGAGCCGTCGTCGAGCAGGGCGAGGCCCTGGGGTTCGCTGAAGGAGGCCTGCTCCGGGCCGCCGTCCGCGAACGCGCGCGTGCCGGAGCCGATGCGCCGTACGACGGTCTCGGCGTCCTCGGCCAGCTCCACCAGCTGGTGCCGGGTGGTGTCGCTGACCAGGAAGTGCCCCGACGGCAGCAGCAGCGCCTTGCCGGGGAAGCGGAGGGTCGTCGGCCCGGGCTCCGGCGGCACATACGGACCGTCGCCGCGGCGCAGGGTGCCCTTCGCCTCGTGCTCGGCCTCCAGCTGCTCCACCAGCCGCTCGATGGCGTGCGCGTGGCCCTCGCCCGCGTGCTGGGCGACGACGTACCCCTCGGGGTCGATCACGACCAGCGTCGGCCACGCGCGCACCGCGTACTGCTTCCAGGTGGCGAGCTCGGGGTCGTCCAGCACCGGGTGCTCCACGCCGTAGCGCTCCACCGCGTCGACGACCGCCTGGTGCTCGGCCTCGTGCACGAACTTCGGCGAGTGCACGCCGATGACCACCACCGTGTCCCGGTGCTTCTCCTCCAGCTCGCGCAGCTCGTCCAGGACGTGCAGGCAGTTCACGCAACAAAATGTCCAGAAATCAACGATTACGATGCGTCCTCGGAGCCCGGCGAGCCCGAGCTCCTTGTCACCCGTGTTGATCCAGCCGCCCCTGCCGATCAGTTCGGGAGCGCGGACACGTGCATGCTTTGCCATGACCTCAGCCAACCACAGCCGAATCCGGGCTATTCCGCGAATCCTCTGCGAGTGACGTCCTTGCCTTTACCGCAGGGCGTGGCCGGTGGTGGCGTCCACGTGGTCCGGTACCTCCTCGTGCCGGTCGCCGACCGTGACGGTGCCGGTGGGCTCGAAGACGAGGATCGCGGTGGGCACGGGCGCGTACGGCTTGTGCTCGATGCCGCGCGGGACGGTGAAGACGGAGCCCTTGGCGAGCACGACCGTGCGCTCTCCCGCCGGTTCGCGCAGACCGATGTGCAGTTCGCCGTCGAGGACCAGGAAGAACTCGTCGGTGTGGTCGTGGACGTGCCAGATGTGCTCGCCCTCCACCTTCGCCACGCGGACGTCGTAGTCGTTGACGGCGGTGACGATGCGGGGGCTCCACCGCTCGGTGAAGGAGGCGAGGGCGGATTCCAGGGAGATCGGTTCCATGCGTTCATCGTCCGGGCCGCCGCAGCGCGCGACGAGTGCTAGGAATAGCACATGCCGCAAGGATCCTCTCACCGCGTCGTGCTGGTGGTCGACGAGAACTCCAACCCCTTCGAGATGGCCTGCGCCATCGAGATCTTCGGGCTGCGACGGCCCGAACTGGGGCGGGACCTGTACGACTTCCGGCTGTGCGCCGCCGATCCGCTGACCCGGATGCGGGACGGTTTCTTCACCCTCACCGGGGTCGCCGGCCTGGAGGCCGCCGAGGAGGCCGACACGCTGATCGTGCCGAACCGGCCCGACACCGAGGTCCCGCGCGCGGAGCGCGTCCTGGACGTCGTGCGCCGGGCACACACGCGTGGCGCCCGGCTCGTCGGTTTCTGCTCCGGCGCGTTCTCCATCGCGGAAGCGGGGCTGCTGGACGGGCGGCGGGCGGCCTGCCACTGGATGTGGGCCGAGGCGTTCCGCGGCCGCTTCCCCCAGGTGTGCCTGGAGCCGGACGTGCTCTTCGTGGACGACGGCGACATCCTGACCGCCTCCGGGAGCGCCTCGGCGCTCGACCTGGGCCTGCACATCGTGCGCCGGGACCACGGCGCGGAGATCGCCAACCACGTCTCCCGGCGCCTGGTGTTCGCCGCCCACCGCGACGGCGGCCAGCGGCAGTTCGTCGAGCGCCCGGTGCCCGACGTGCCCGACGAGTCGCTCGGCCCGCTGCTGGCCTGGGCTCAGGAGCGGCTGGGCGAGCCGCTGACGGTGGCGGACCTCGCCGCCCGCGCGGCCGTCAGCCCCGCCACGCTGCACCGCCGCTTCCGCGCCCAGCTGGGGACGACCCCGCTGGCCTGGCTCACCGGGGAGCGGGTGGCGCTGGCCTGCCGGCTGATCGAGCGAGGCGAGGAGCGGCTGGACGTCGTCGCGGCCCGCAGCGGCCTGGGCACGGCGGCCAATCTGCGGGCCCGGCTGCGCCGGGAGACGGGGCTGAGCCCCTCGGACTACCGCAGGCGCTTCGGGCCGCGGCCGCCCTCGTCCGGCTCCGTGATGATCCCGCCGCGACGGGGAACGGTAACCGCATGAGACTCCTCGTACGCGATCGGCTCCTCGGTATCGGTGACGACTACTGGATCGAGGACGAGCACGGCCGGAAGGTGTTCCTCGTCGACGGCAAGGCGATGCGGCTGCGGGACACCTTCCAGCTGAAGGACGCCCACGGGCGCGTGCTGATCGACATCCACCAGAAGATGTTCGCCCTGCGCGACACCATGGTGATCGAGCGGGACGGCGAGGGCCTGGCCACCATCAGGCGCAAGCGGCTGTCCCTGCTGCGCAACCACTACCGGGTGTCCCTGGCCGACGGCACCGAACTGGACGTCAGCGGGAGGATCCTCGACCACGAGTTCGCCATCGAGTACGACGGCGAACTGCTCGCGGTGATCTCCCGCCGCTGGCTGCACCTGCGGGACACCTACGGCGTCGACATCGTGCGCGAGGACGCGGACCCGGCGCTGCTCATCGCGGTGGCGGTGTGCGTGATCCACCTGGCGCAGAAGGAGCGCGAGGACGACTGAAGGGGGGATGCCTGAAGGGAGGACGGCTGAAGGGGAGCCCCACCAGGGCTCACTAGCGCCGCGGCGGCTCCAGGCCCAGCACGCGGTCCTTCAGCGCCGGGAACTGCTCCCGGGTGGCCGCCACCTTCGCCGGGTCGAAGTCGACGGTGAGGATCTCCTCGTCCGCGCCCGCCTCGGCCAGCACCTCGCCCCACGGATCCACCACGATCGAGTGACCCGCCTGCGGAACTCCCGCATGGGTCCCGGCCGTTCCACAGGCGAGCACGAACGCCTGGTTCTCCACCGCCCGCGCCTGAGCCAGCAGCGTCCAGTGCGCACGGCGCCGCTCGGGCCAGCCCGCCGGGATCACCAAGGTCTCGGCGCCGGCGGCGACCAGTCCGCGGAAGAGTTCGGGGAAACGGAGGTCGTAGCAGGTGGCCACGCCGAGCGTGGTCCCGGGCAGCCGGACCGTCACTAGGTCCCGCCCGGCGCCCATCAGCACGGCCTCGCCCTGGTCGAAGCCGAAGCGATGGATCTTGCGGTAGGCGGCGGCCAGCTCACCGGAAGGGGAGAAGACGAGAGAGGTGTTGTAGAGGGGCCCCTCGGGATCACGCTCGGGAATCGACCCCGCGTGCAGCCACACACCGGCGTCGCTCGCGGCCTTGGCCATCGTCTCGTACGTCGGCCCTTCCAGCGGCTCGGCCTCAGGGCCGAACTCCTCGTACGCGAAGGCTCCGGTGGTCCACAGTTCGGGCAGGACCACGAGGTCGGCCCCGGCCTGCTCGCGGACCAGCGCTGCCACCCGCTGCCGCCGGGAGTCGACCGATTCGTCCTCGTTCACGGCGATCTGGATCAGCGAGGCGCGCACACTACCACCGTCCTGGAATTCGAGTCGTCCACACAGGCCTACGATCGTCACACGAAAGCACTGCCGGGGTGCCTGAAGGCAGCGTAACTTAGCCACTCAGACACCCGCCGCCGTGCCGCCGCCGCCCGCTGGCAACGCCGCCACAACCTGCCCGTGTACCGACCGCCGAGGGGTCCCGTTCCGTGAGTCTGCATCCCACCCTCCAGCCCTACGCCGACGCCTGGACGCACTCCATCGAAGCGATATCCGAGATGGTCCAGTCGCTCGCGGAAGGCGAGTGGAACCGGCGGACCCCCTGCCCCGGCTGGTCGGTCCGGGACATCGTGTCGCATGTCATCGGCATGGACTGCGAGATGCTCGGCGATCCGCGCCCGATCCACTCGCTCCCCCGTGACCTCTTCCACGTCACCACCGAGCACCAGCGGTACATGGAGATGCAGGTCGACGTGCGCCGCCACCACACGGCACCCGAGATGACGGCCGAGCTGGAGTACACGGTCATCCGCCGCAACCGCCAGCTGCGCAACGAGTCCCGCGACCCCGGCACCACGATGCGCGGCCCGCTGAGCAAGGACATCACGGTCGAACAGGCCTACCGCACCCGCGCCTTCGACGTGTGGGTGCACGAGCAGGACCTGCGCACGGCCCTGGGCCGCCCCGGCAACCTGGACTCGCCGGGCGCGCACGTGGCCCGGGACCTCCTCCTGGAGGCACTCCCCAAGGTCGTGGCCAAGGACGCGGAGGCGCCGCGCAGTTCGGCCATCGTCTTCGACGTGCACGGCCCGGTGGAGTTCCTGCGCACGATCCGCGTCGACATCCAGGGCCGGGGCACCCTGGAAACGGCCCCGGCCCTCGGCCCCGCCGCCACCATCACCCTCGACTGGGAGACCTACGTACGCCTGGCCTGCGGCCGCGTGACACCGGAGGCGGTGACCGACCGCGTCAAGACCGAGGGCGACCCGGACCTGACGGCGGCGATCCTGCGCAACTTCACGGTGACGCCGTAGGCCATGCCGCACTGGAAGACGGGTGGTGCGCGGGTGGGAGAGCTCGGCTAAGCCGCCGGCACGTGCACCGTCTCCACCCGGCTCGCCACCAGCCGCTCACGCTCACGCCGAGCCGCCCGCCCCCGAAGCCGCAGGATCTGCGAAACCCCGAGCGCCTGGAGCACGAACACCGCCGAAAACGCCACGGCGTAGTCGTCCCCGGTCGCATCCAGCAGCACCCCGACCGCGAACAACGTCGTCATCGAGGCAACGAACCCACCCATGTTGGTGATGCCGGACGCGGTCCCCTGTCGCTCGGGCGGGTTGGCCGGCCGCGCGAAGTCGAACCCGATCATCGAGGCCGGCCCACACGCACCGAGCACCGCGCACAGCGCCACCAGCAGCCACATCGGCGCATGCGCACCGGGATACACCAGCGTCGCCGCCCACAGCATCGCGGTCGCCCCCACCGTGCCCAGCGCGAGCGGCAGCCGCGCCGCGTGGTGCCGGGCGACGATCTGGCCGTAGACGAGCCCGATCATCATGTTGGACAGCACGACCAGGGTGAGCAGTTCACCGGCCGTGGCCCGGCTGAGCCCCTGCGCCTGGACCAGGAACGGCAGGCCCCACAGCAGCAGGAACACCATCGCCGGGAACTGGGTGGTGAAGTGCACCCACAGCCCGAGGCGTGTGCCGGGCTCCCGCCAGGCCGCCGCGATCTGCCGGCGGACGTAGGCCGCGCCCTGATGCGGGGACGCCTCCGGCTCGTACCCCTCGGGGTGGTCCTTCAGGAACAGCAGGGTCAGGGCCAGGACGACGACACCCGCGAGCGCGCTGCCGGCGAACGCCTGGGTCCAGCCGACGCCGTGCAGCAGCCGGGCGAGGACCAGCGTGGAGACCAGGTTGCCCGCCATGCCGACCAGCCCGGCGAGCTGTGCGACCAGCGGCCCGCGCCGGGCCGGGAACCAGCGGGTGCCGAGCCGCAGCACGCTGATGAAGGTCATCGCGTCACCACAGCCCAGCAGGGCGCGCGAGGCGAGGGCGGTGCCGTACGACGGGGAGAAGGCGAAACCCAGCTGCCCGGCCGTGAACAGCACGGCGCCGATGCTCAGCACCTTCTTGGTGCCGAGCCGGTCGACCAGCAGGCCGACGGGTATCTGCATGCCGGCGTAGACCAGCAGCTGGAGGATGGAGAACGTCGACAGCGCGGAGGCGTTCACATGGAAGCGGTCGGCCGCGTCCAGTCCCGCCACGCCCAGTGACGTACGGAAGATGACGGCGACGAAGTAGACGGCGACGCCGATGGACCACACGCCGACGGCACGCCTGCCGCCCGGCGGATCACCCGGAAGGGTGGCGTTGTGTCCCGCACCGCTCATCGGACCTCACCCCGCGCCAGGTGCGAGAACCAGCTCACGTGCCGGTGCACGACCTCGACGGCCGCCTCCGCGTCCCCGGCGCGCAGCGCGACCAGGATCTCCTCGTGCTCGGCGAGCGTCTTGGCGATCCGGTCGGGGTGGGAGTGCATGACGGCGACACCCATCCGCAGCTGCCGGTCGCGCAGTTGGTCGTAGAGCCGGGACAGGATCTCGTTGCCGCCGCTGCGCACGATCTCGGCGTGGAAGCAGCGGTCGGTCACCGCGGCCGCGGCCAGGTCACCGGCGGCGGCCTGCGCCTTCTGCAGCTCCAGCAGCTCGGTCAGCCGCTCGACCAGACCGGGCGGGGCGGGCACGGCCTTGCGCGCGGCGTGCTCCTCGACCAGCAGCCGGGTCTCCACCACGTCGGCGATCTCCTGCGCGGAGACGGGCAGCACCAGGGCGCCCTTCTTCGGGTAGAGCCGGATCAGGCCTTCGACCTCCAGCCGCAGCAGCGCCTCCCGAACGGGCGTACGCGAGACGCCGACGGCCTCGGCCAGCTCGCCCTCGGTGAGCAGGGTGCCGCCCTCGTAGCGGCGGTCCAGGACTCCCTGTTTGACGTGGGTGTACACGCGGTCGGCGGCGGGCGGCTGCTTGTCGTGCCTGCGGGCTGGCTGCTCTATGGCCGTCTTCATGCCCACAGGATAGATACAACACGTACGCATGCGGCAGCGGCGTCCAGCATCCGGACGTGACGGATCTGTGACCAGGACCGCCCGCAGCGCCCCCACAACCTTCTGTGCTACTTACGTGTCTCACACGTGCGGCCCACCTGCTCTTGCCACCTCAACTCGGCCGCACCTCAGGGGCATTCAAGACAATCGGGGTATATCACTTTGATTACCGGCATTAAGGGCACCCGCCACTCGCGTCTCCGCAGAGTCGCCGCGGTCGCCGTCACCTCCGGCGCGCTGCTCGCGACCGGTGCCCTCACCGCGGCGCCCGCTCAGGCCGTCACGACGCCTTCGATCGTGGCCAAGGGCGGATTCGTGATGAACAACGCCACTGGCACCGCGCTGTACGGCAAAACTCAGGACTACAAGCGCTCCACCGGGTCCACCACCAAGATCATGACCGCCAAGGTCGTGCTCGCGCAGTCGAACCTCAACCTCGACAAGCAGGTGGTGATCCAGAAGGCGTACAGCGACTACGTCGTCAAGAACAACGCCTCCCAGGCGCACCTGATCGTCGGCGACAAGGTCACCGTCCGCCAGCTGCTGTACGGCCTGATGCTGCCGTCCGGCTGCGACGCCGCCTACGCGCTCGCCGACACCTACGGCTCGGGCTCCACCCGCGACGCGCGCGTGAAGAGCTTCATCGGCAAGATGAACGCCGCCGCGAAGAGCCTGAACCTGAACAACACGCACTTCGATTCCTTCGACGGCATCGGCAACGGCAACAACTACTCGACCCCGCGCGACCTGACGAAACTCGCCAGCAGTGCGATGCAGAACTCCACGTTCCGCACGATCGTCAAGACGAAGTCGTACACCGCAAAGACGATCACCAAGACCGGCAGCACTCGCACGATGGGCACGTGGACGAACACCAACACGCTGCTCTCCAGCTACAGCGGCGCGATCGGCGTGAAGACCGGCTCCGGCCCCGAGGCCGGCGCCTGCCTCGTCTTCGCCGCCACCCGCAACGGCAAGACCGTCATCGGCACCGTCCTGGCCTCCACCACGTACGCACAGCGCGCGGCGGACGCCACGAAGCTCCTCAACTACGGCTTCGCCAAGCTCGGCTGACGCGCTCCCAGACGCTCGTACCCCCACGGGCCCGCCGCATTGCGCGGCGGGCCCGTTCTGCTGCCGCCCGAGCGCACGATGAAGCTGATGGTGCTAGTGTCATTGGCACCATGTTGCTGCGTCTGGACAAGTCCGACACCCGCCCGCTGCACGAGCAGGTCGCGGCGGCGATCCGACGGGCCGTCGCCGAGGGCGAGTGCCGCCCCGGAGACCGGCTGCCCTCGGCCCGCGATCTCTCCGCGGCCCTGGACATCAACGTCAACACCGTCCTGCGCGGCCTGCGCGAACTGCGGGACGAGGGCCTGCTGGAGTTCCGCCGAGGCCGGGGGATCACCGTCGCCGAGGGCGCGGCCCGGAGCTCCGGACTGCAGATCAGGATCCGCGAGCTGATCGCGGAGGCATCCCGGCTCGGCTACAGCCGCGCCGACCTCATCGAGATGATCCGGGGGACGACGACATGACCGACGGCGACGTACGGAAAGACGGCCGGAAGGAGGGACGGAGGGACGGCCGGAACCGCACCGCGCGCTGGGGGGCCGCGGGGTGCACCGTGGCCGTCGCCGCGCTGCTCGCGGGCCTGCCCTGGGCCGCGCACAGCCGGCTGCCGGACCGGCTGGCCACCCACTGGAGCGGCGGCGAGACCCCCGACGACTCGATGCCGCTGTGGGCGGACGCCGTGTTCCCGGCCGGGCTCTGGCTTCTGATCGCCCTGGCCGTGTCCGTGCCCTGGCGCCGCTCCTGGACGGGCCCGCGGCCCTGGCGGGCGATCACCATGGCCCCCACCGGTGCGGCCCTCGTCGCCGCGCAGGCGTCCATCGTCCGCGCGAACCTCGACCGCACCGACTGGCACCAGGCCCGCCAGCCGTCCTGGGACGTCGTGCTGGTCCTGGCCCTGACAGCGGTCGCAGGTGTGGTGGCCTGGCGCCTGAGCGTCCGGGCCGGCACGGCGCTGCCCGCCGTCCCGTCCCCCGGGCTGGACCTGCCGGAGAGCGAGCGACTGGTGTGGTTCTCCCATGCCGCCAACCCCTGGCTGCAGTTGCTGTCGGCGGTGACCGGCCTGATCGCCGTCGGCGCGCTGGTGGCTCTCGCCGTCGGCCTGGCGAACACCGTCGCACTGTGGGTGGTGGGCCTGGCCTGCGGTGTCACCTCCCTCGCCGGCGCCCTCTTCTCCTCGGTCCGGGCGAAGGTGTCGGAGGCGGGCCTGGAAGTGTCGTTCGGCCCGCTCGGCTGGCCCGCCCGTCGCTGGGCCCCGGCCGCCATCGAGTCCGCCCGCGTCGAGCACCGGCTGCCGTCCCAGGTCGGCGGCTGGGGCTACCGCCTCAGCGGACTCGGTACGACGGTCATGCTCCGCGCCGGCGACTGTCTGGTCGTACGCCCCCGGGGCCGCCGTAGCGACTTCGCGGTGAGCGTGGACGACGCCGAGCGGGGCGCGGCCCTGCTGAACGCGCTGCGACAGCGGGGCTGAACCGGACATGGACATCGAGAACCTCCAGGGAGTCCAGGGGGAGGACGACAGCCGGGCGAGGCCCTGGGAGACGGCCGCCCCGCTGGTCCGGGCCGCGCAGGGCGGGGACGCCCTGGCCATGGACGAACTGCTCGCGCTGGTGACGCCGTACGTGACCAGGCTGTGCCGCCCGATCGCGCCGCACGACGTGGCCGACGCCGTGCAGGAGTCGCTGCTCGCGGTCTTCAAGGGCCTGCGCACCCTGCGCGATCCGCAGGCCTTCTACGGCTGGGTGCGCACCGCCACCGTGCGCGAGGCGGTGCGGGTCGCCCGCCGCACGTCGGCCGAGGAACCGGCCGACCCCGCCGACCTCGCCCGACTCGCCGGGCTGCGCACGGACGCCGGCGGGGAGCTGCCGGCCGACGTGCGGGACGTACTGGCCCGGCTGCCGGTCCGGCACCGCGCGGTCCTGGTCCTGCGCGAGCTGGAGGGCCTGGACGAGGCCACCGTCGCCGGCCTGCTCGGCGTGCCCCAGGGCACCGTCAAGTCCCGGCTGAGCCGGGCTCGTTCCTCCTTCCGGAAGGCTTGGTCACGATGAGTTCCTCCGATCCGGTACTGCGGCTGCGGGTGCTGGCCGCGGGGCTGCACGCCGGTCTGTACGCCGAGGAGCATCTGGCGCTGCCGTACGACCGGGTGTGGGCGGTGGCCGCCGACCTGGAGGCCGAGCTGCCCCATCTGGTGCCGTTCCTCCGGGAGTTCCGTGTGCCGCCCGGCGATGCGGACCGCAAACGGGCCCTCGCGGTGGGCCGCTCCGGCCTCACGGAGTCCTTCGAGGTACGGCTCTCTCCCGGCTGGTGCCTGATGCAGTCCCGCCTGATCGTCGGCGGCATGGCGGCGACCCCGGAGGCCGGTGGCACCCGCTTCGCCGTCCTCGGTGCCACCCGCCCCACCGCCCTGCGCCCCGCCCAGTGGCTCTACGGCCGCCTGCTCGGCGAACGACGCGGACGGGCGTTCGTCGACCGGCTCGCCGAGCGGGCGGAACTGCGGTAGCCGAGCCGCGACACCCCATGGGGCGTGGCCGCTTCAGGCATCCTCGGCAAGGTCGGGGAACAGGTGGCGGATGGCGTCCGCCACCTCCTCCGGCCGCTCCTGCGGGAGGTAGTGCCCGGCCCCCGGCACCAGCCGCACCCGCAGCTCGTCGGCATACGGCTCGGCACCCGCCAGCATCGACGGCACGACCACGTTGTCCCGCTCTCCGCCGAGCAGCAGCGTCGGCACGGTCAGCCGCTGCCGCCGCCAGGTGCCCCGCACCAGCGCGGGGATGTCGTGCAGGACGTACCGCCAGAACAGGGACTGGACGGCGGCGGCGCTCTTCGAGGTCGCGGAGACGTACTCGGCGATCTCCGCCTGCGTCCACACGGCCGCCGGGTCGGTGACCTGGTGGCGCAGCAGGAAGCGGGTGAAGCCGGGCCAGTGCCGCAGCACGGCCCGCCCGAGCACCGGGTACTCGACGAACGCGGTGAACCACAGCCGCCACAGGTTGGGCAGCACCGCGCGGTGCCGGGGCCAGGGGTGGGACATGTTGAGCGCGAGGTAGCCGGTGAACCGCTCCGGCGCCCTCAGGCACAGCCGGAACCCGAGATGCGCTCCCCAGTCGTGCCCGACCAGCCCGACCCGCTCCAGCCCGAGCACGTCGAGCAGCGCGAGGGCGTCGTCTGCCAGGCTGTCCATGTCGTAGCCGCGCGGGGTGACCTCCGACCAGCCGAAGCCGCGCAGGTCGGGGCAGAGCAGCCGGTACCCCTCGGAGAGCTGGGCGGCGACCTTGTGCCAGGCGTACCAGTGCTGCGGGAAGCCGTGCAGCATCAGCAGCGGGGTGCCGGTGCCGCCGTACTCGGCGAGATGCAGGCGCGTCTCGCGGACGTCCAGCAGGTGGTGCTCGGCGCGCTCGTCCTTCGGCAGTGGACGGTCGGTGTGCGTGTGCGGTGCCATGGATGACCCCTCTCGGACCGGCGCGGTCCCCCGTCGGGCCCACACCGAGGGGTCAGGAGTCGGGGTCGGCCAGAAAGGTTCCCTCCCTTCTTTCTTCCTTTCTTTCTTCCTTCTGGTCTGTACTCAGCTCCGGGGTCCGTCAGGTTCTGTTGCGGACGCTGGTCGTCGGAAGCTGGTCGTAGGTCTTGAAGGTGTACGAGGCGTCGTACGACATCAGGTTCCCTTCGGTCGCCGGCAGGCCGAGCCGTCGGTTGAGGGGTGCGGTGAGCGGCCCGCAGTGTTCGGCGGCCGGGGCGCTGAAGGTGTCGTCGTACGCCGAGAACTCGATCACCGGCGGGTCCTGGGAGACCCACTTGGAGGGGCCCGAGCGCTTCAGCTGGAAGTCGACGGGGTCATCCGCCCCGATGGCGCAGCCGCGTGGCACCAACGGGCCGAGGAGCCGGAAGTGGAGGCTGAACTTCCCGGTGTAGAAGTCGGACCGGCCGCCGTACTCCGGCTGTATCGCCAGTCCCAGGACGGCCGCGTGGTCGCCCGCCGGGGTGCCGGTCAGTCCTCCCGGTATGGCGGTGGGGGAGCTGTGCATCGCGCCCCACACCCCTCCGTCGCTGCCGTCCGGCATCGGGCCTTCGGCGTGCGTCATGGTGATCGGGGCCAAGTTCACCGTGATCTTGCCCATGGTCAACTTCGGGGCGGCCGTGTGCACTTCGCATCTCCACCGGGCCGGGTCGACGCCGTCGGGCAGTGGTGGGCAGTCACTGAAGTCGGTTGCGGACGCAGCGGTGGCGCGAGTCGCGGAGTAGGCGACACCCGGCGCGCACACCGCCGCCGTACCGGCGAGGACGGCGGCGCCCGCGACGGAGGCGACGCGGCGGACGGCAGTGGATTTCGTCATGTCACCAGCGTGCCGCTGTAGCCACTCCACCACCATCCGTGACATCCCCGACCCCACCCGGACCAGACCCTGATACGACGTCAGGGTTCCATGGCTCGACCGCTGTTGAGGCGCGCCCCATGTCGGCCGAGACCTGAAGTCCGG
The DNA here is from genome assembly GCF_053596375.1 of Streptomyces sp. NPDC001709. Lineage (NCBI taxonomy): Bacteria > Bacillati > Actinomycetota > Actinomycetes > Kitasatosporales > Streptomycetaceae > Streptomyces > Streptomyces sp. NPDC001709. The sequence goes on from NZ_JBSFGB010000015.1 coordinate 73,212, forward strand.
TGTCAGCCGAGACCCGGAATACGCCGCAGTTCGCCGATCTTCAGCATCTTGCCCAGCAGGAGATAGACGACGGCGAGGGCGAGTGTGCCGGCGGTGGTCGTCAGGACCGCCCCCGCTGTGCCGTCCCCCACCACCCCGGTGCAGCCCCGCGCCGCCGCCCAGGCCGCCACCGCCGCGGCGCCACCGGCGCACAGCAGCTTGGCGTAGGTTCCGCGCAGGGTGCCGTCGTCGAGCCGGCCGCCGGTGCGGCGGGCCAGCAGGCGGGCGGTGAGGAGGAGCCCGGCGGCGTAGGAGACGGTGTAGGCGCCGGCCATGCCCGTGACCGCCCACCGCGCGGGCAGCAGCAGATGGCAGGCGGTGGCGAGCGCGATGTTGACGGCTCCGATCCACACGGCCATGAAGAACGGCGTACGGGTGTCCTCGAAGGCGTAGAAGCCACGCAGCAGCAGGTACTGCGCCGAGAACGGGATCAGCCCGAGCCCGAAGGCCTGGAGCATATGGCCGAGCGGCGCGGCGGTGGCCGGGTCGGCGGCGCCGTGGGCGAAGAGGAGCGTGGCGATGTCCGGTCCGAGCGCGGTGAAGAGGAACGCGGCCGGGACGATGACGACCCCGCTGACCCGCAGCGCCCGGGACAGGTCGGCGCGCAGATCGCCGATCCGCCCCTCGGCCGCCGCCCTGCTCATGCGCGGCAGCAGGGCCGTGACCAGGGAGACGGTGACGATGGACTGGGGCAGCATCCAGATGGTCTGCGCGTAGCTGTACGCCGTGTAGCCCACGCCGGCTCTCGGCAGCTGCTGGTCGGCGGCGTTGGCGTAGTTGGTGACGACGGTGAGGGCGACCAGGTTGGTCAGCACGAACAGCAGCGTCCACTTGGCCGCGTGGATCCCGGAGCCGAGCCCCGAGCCGCGCCAGTCGAAACGGGGCCGGAAACGGAAGCCGGCGGCGCGCGCGAAGGGGACGAGGGCAAGTGCCTGTACGGCGATCCCGAGGGTCGTACCGATCCCGAGCCACCGCACCTGTCCGCCGGTGACATCGGCGACGGAGTGGGGGACGGTCATCATCCCGAGATAGACGCCGAACATCGCCACGAGTACGACGTTGTTGAGCACCGGCGTCCACATCATGGCGCCGAACTTCTCGCGGGCGTTCAGCACTTGGCCGAGGATGGCGAAGAGGCCATAGAAGAAGATCTGTGGGAGCAGGAACCGCGCGAAGACGACGGTCAGCCGGAACGCCTCATGCTCTTTGGGCGTATCCCGGATGTACAGGCTCGCGATCTCGGGCGCCGCCCACACGGCGAGCACGGTCCCGACGGCCAGCACACTGACGACGAGCGTGACGAGCCGCTGCTCGTACGCGCGCCCGCCATCGGCATGCACGGCCCGGGCCCGCACCAGCTGCGGCACCAGCACGGCGTTCAGCGCACCGCCGATCAGCAGGGTGTACAGGCTCGTCGGCACGGTGTTGGCGGTGTTGTACGTCGTCGCGAGCAGCCCGGTCCCGAGCGCTGCCCCTCGGCATGGCGGCGCCCCCGTAAATCTACGGCAGTTGGGAGTCTTGAGAGCCGTACCGCAAAGAAGAGGGGCGGTCGCAAGACGAAGTTGCGGCCGCCCCCTCAGGCTTTCCGGCGCTATCGGATCCGGATCGTCACGCCCAGGTGATCAGCCTCTTCGGCTGTTCCAGAATCGCCGCCACATCCGCCAGCACCTTCGAGCCCAGCTCCCCGTCCACCAGGCGGTGGTCGAAGCTCAGCGCCAGGGTCGTCACCTGACGCGGCTTGACCTTGCCCTTGTGGACCCACGGCTGGAGCTTGATCGCGCCGACCGCGAGGATCGCCGACTCGCCGGGGTTGAGGATCGGCGTGCCGGTGTCGACGCCGAAGACGCCGACGTTGGTGATGGTCACCGTGCCGCCCTGCATGGCCGACGGGGACGTCTTGCCCTCGCGGGCCGTGGTCACCAGTTCGGCCAGGGCAGCGGCCAGCTGCGGGAGCGTCTTGTCGTGCGCGTCCTTGATGTTCGGCACGATCAGACCGCGCGGGGTGGCCGCCGCGATGCCCAGGTTGACGTAGTGCTTGAGCACGATCTCCTGGGCCGCCTCGTCCCAGGACGCGTTGATGTCCGGGTTGCGCTTGATCGCGACCAGCAGGGCCCTGGCGATCAGGAGCAGCGGGTTGACCCGCAGGCCCTGCATCTCCTTGTCCTGCTTCAGCTCCTCGACCAGCTTCATCGTGCGGGTCACGTCGACCGTCACGAACTCGGTGACGTGCGGCGCCGTGAACGCCGACCCGATCATCGCCGCCGCCGTGGCCTTGCGTACACCCTTGACTGGGATGCGGGTCTCGCGTGCCGTGTCGTACGACGACACCGGTGCCGGGGTCACGGGTGCAGCGACGGCCGGCGCCACCGGCGGCTCGGCGGCCTTGGGCGGGGTCACCGCCGCGTGGACGTCCTCGCGCGTGATGATGCCGTCCGGGCCGGACGGGGTGATCGTGGCGAGGTCGACGCCGAGGTCCTTGGCCAGCTTGCGCACCGGCGGCTTGGCCAGCGGCCGGGGCTTCTCGGCCACGGGGGTGTGGCCGTTCAGCTCCGACTGGATCGCCTGGGCCGCTGCCGGGACGGTGACCTCCGGGCCCTTGCGGGGGCGGCGCTTGGTCGAGGAGGTGGCCACGCCATAGCCGACCAGGACCGGCTGGCGGCCCTCCGGCTTCGGCTCCTCAGCGGCGGCGGCAACGGGCTCCGCCTTCGGCTGCTCCGCCGGGGCCTCGGCCTGTGCCGCGCCGGCCAGCTCCACCGCGATGATGGACGTGCCCACGTCGACCGTGGTGCCCTCGGGGAAGTGCAGGGCGCGGACCACGCCGTCGTACGGGATGGGCAGTTCGACGGCCGCCTTGGCGGTCTCGACCTCGCACACCACCTGGCCGTCGGTGACCGTGTCACCCGGCTGGACGTACCACTTGAGGATCTCGGCCTCGGTGAGTCCCTCGCCGACGTCCGGCATCTTGAACTCGCGTACGGACGCTTCCGTCATCGTCGTCACGACCCTCTCCTCAGTACGCCAGCGAGCGGTCGACGGCGTCGAGCACGCGGTCCAGGTCCGGCAGGTACTCCTCCTCCAGGCGGGCCGGGGGGTAGGGGGCGTGATAGCCGCCCACCCGCAGGACCGGGGCCTCCAGGTGGTAGAAGCAGCGCTCGGTGATCCGGGCGGCGATCTCCGCGCCGGAGCCGAAGAACACCGGTGCCTCGTGGACCACGACCAAGTGGTGGGTCTTCTCGACGGAGGCCTGGATGGCGTCGAAGTCGAGCGGGGAGACCGAGCGCAGGTCCAGGACCTCCAGGGACTTGCCCTCCTCGGCGGCCGCGGCGGCCGCCTCCTGGCACAGCTTCACCATCGGGCCGTAGGCGGCCAGGGTGAGGTCGGTGCCCTCGCGGACGACCTGGGCCTTGTGCAGCGGGGCGGGGATCGCCTCGACGTCCACCTCGCCCTTGTCCCAGTAACGCCGCTTCGGCTCGAAGTAGATCACCGGGTCGTCGCTCTGGATGGCCTGCTGCATCATCCAGTACGCGTCGGAGGCGTTGGAGGGGCTCACGATCTTCAGACCGGCCACGTGCGCGAACAGCGCCTCGGGGGACTCCGAGTGGTGCTCGACCGCGCCGATGCCGCCGCCGTAGGGGATGCGGACGACGACCGGCATCTTGACCTTGCCCAGCGAGCGCGCGTGCATCTTCGCGAGCTGGGTGACGATCTGGTCGTAGGCCGGGAAGACGAAGCCGTCGAACTGGATCTCCACCACCGGGCGGTAGCCCCGGAGGGCGAGGCCGATCGCCGTGCCCACGATGCCGGACTCCGCCAGCGGGGTGTCGATGACACGGCTCTCGCCGAAGTCCTTCTGGAGGCCGTCCGTCACCCGGAACACGCCGCCGAGCTTGCCGACGTCCTCGCCCATGACCAGGACCTTGGGGTCCTGGTCCAGGGCACGGCGCAGCGACTCGTTGATGGCCTTCGCCATCGCCATCTTCTCGGCCATCTCAGCGACCCCCTTCGCTCGCGTCCGCGAACGACGCCTGGTAGGCGGCGAACTGCGCTCGCTCCTCGTCGACGAGCGCGTGCCCGTCCGCGTATACGTTCTCGAAGATGGCGAAGTGGTCCGGGTCGGGCATGGTGCGGACCGCTTCGCGCACTCGTTTGCCCAACGCCTCGGACTCGGCCTCGAGTTCCTGGAAGAATCCCTCGTCCGCGTGGTTTGAGGCTTCCAGGTAGCGGCGAAGGCGCAGGATCGGGTCCTTCGCCTCCCAGGCGGCCCGCTCCTCGTCACCGCGGTAGCGGGTGGGGTCGTCGGAGGTGGTGTGGGCGCCCATGCGGTAGGTGTACGCCTCGACCAGGGTCGGGCCCTCACCGTTGCGGGCGCGCTCCAGCGCCCACCGGGTGACCGCGAGGCAGGCCAGCACGTCGTTGCCGTCCACGCGCACGCCCGGGAAGCCGAAGCCCTGGGCGCGCTGGTAGAGCGGCACGCGGGTCTGCTTCTCGGTCGGCTCGGAGATCGCCCACTGGTTGTTCTGGCAGAAGAACACCACCGGGGCGTTGTAGACCGCGGAGAAGGTGAACGATTCGGCCACGTCGCCCTGGCTGCTCGCGCCGTCGCCGAAGTAGGCGATCACCGCGCTGTCCGCGCCGTCCTTGGCGATGCCCATCGCGTAGCCGGTGGCGTGCAGCGTCTGGGAGCCGATGACGATCGTGTACAGCTGGAAGTTGTTGCTGTTGGGGTCCCAGCCGCCGTTGTTCACGCCGCGGAACATGCCGAGCAGGTTGGTCGGGTCGACGTCACGGCACCAGGCGACGCCGTGCTCGCGGTAGGTCGGGAAGACGTAGTCGTCGGCGCGCAGGGCCCGGCCGGAGCCGATCTGCGCGGCCTCCTGGCCCAGCAGGGAGGCCCACAGGCCCAGCTCGCCCTGGCGCTGCAGGGCGGTGGCCTCGGCGTCGAAGCGGCGGGTGAGCACCATGTCGCGGTACAGGCCACGCAGGTCTTCGGGGGTGATGCCGGCGACGTAGGCGTCGTACTCGGCGTTCTTGACCCGCTTGCCCTCGGGCGTCAGCAGCTGCACGAGCTCCGGCTCGGTGCTCTTCTTCGCGGCGGCGCGGGTACTGCGGGTGGTGCGCTTGGTGCCGGTGGTGCCGGCCTCGTCTGCGGCGCTGCGTCGCGGCTTGCGCGCGGCACTGCTGTCCACGGTCACGTGTGCTCCTCCGTCGTTCCGGCCCCCGGGGTTGCCGGTAGGCCAGTGCGGCTCACCTGTTTCGACCACCGGGCACGGGGTGGGTGCCACTCGGCCGGGAACAGGCGTGACAGGTGCCCCGGCGAGCGCCCTGCAACCATCACGTTACCCAGTGCTCCACATTTCTGTGAAACCCCACCTGACCTGCGATTTTGCTTGGATTTCCAAGTAAATCGAGAAGGTGTGGAAGCGTGCTGGTCACAGCCTTGCCAATGGCCGGAGCAACCGCACGTTATCCCGCTGACCCAGCTCACGGGAAGAGTTTGCGTGTGAGACCGGCTCAGTTCACGAAGACTGGAAAATCACTGTATTTCCGCTCGAGGCCACGGCGCGGCCGGATCCCGGCGCCACCGGACTCAGCGCGGCCGCAGCGGCCCGGCGGTCCGTTCGACCTCGGAGCGCGGCGTGGGCCTGACCTGCTCGGTGAAGGCGTGCGCGTACGGCCACATGACCGGCTCGCGCGCGTGGACGGCCGGAGTCTGCGCCCACACGAGGCCGTTGCGGTCGGTCCAGTGCGGCCACCGGAAGGCGGCGCCCGCGGCCACATCGGTGCCCAGCCGCGCGACCAGGCCGTCGGGTACCCGGGTGACCCGGAGGTTCGGGCGCCAGTCGGGCAGGGGGCCGCGGAAGCCGACCCCGTGGCGCCGGCGCAGCAGCCAGATCTCGATCCCGGCGGTGATCGTCACACCCACCGGACCGGCGAACAGGGCCACCCAGTAGGCGGGCAGCGGGCGGGAGCCCGGATACGCCTGGACCGCGTCGACCAGGACGAAGTGCGCGACCGCCGTCAGCCAGACCAGCGGGACGCCGGCCAGCGGACGGACCAGGGGATGGCCGCCGGCCCCGAAGCTGTTGCGGTGGATCAGGAAGAGCACGGAGCCGAAGAAGACCAGGAGCCAGGGCCCGGCGAACACCCCCAGGAAAGCCCAGGTCACACCGCTCGGCAGATAGTCGTGGTGCCGGATCGTCCAGTACAGGAAGAGACCGCAGAAGGCGGCCGTGACCAGCGCGGTCAGCAGCGGGCGCAGACACAGACGCAGCACGCACGCGCGCGTGCCGGGACGGGCCAGGGCGACGAGCAGACCGCAGGCCATCAGCAGCGCCACCGGGCCCGTGCCGAGCATCAGCAGAGCGTCGGTGAAGCCCTGCTCGACGGGCTCGAGCAGCCCGCCCCCGGTGAACAGACCGACGGCGAACGCGAGCACGCCGAGGCAGAGCAGGGTCCGGGGCAGCAGGAGCCGTTCGATGAGCGGATCGGCGGCCTGCTCGGCCAGCGTGGACACCACCGGGCGCGCGTACGGGCCGAGGGCGCCCGCGCCCGGAGCGACGATGCCGAGGGCGTCGCCCGCGCTGAACCGGAACATCCGGTACGGCCCGTAGATCCGCCGGGCCAGCCGCCACGGCAGCAGCACGTCCAGGGCCCACGCGCCCGCACCGCCCGGCCGCGCGGGCGCGGCCGGGACGCGGTACGGCGGCCGGTCGTAGGCGTCGATCGCGCTCATGGCGGCTCTCGCTCCCCCGAGACGTCATCATGATCAGAACGCGATCATCGTGGCAGGTACGCCGCCAACCGCCAATCGTTTAAGCCGACTTGCAGCGGCTGGGGACGTCCGGCGGATCAGCGGGGACGCGCATCCCGGGACGTTGCGTGACCGAAAGCGACCGGCGACGACTGCCTGTGACAAGCCCCAGCTCACGGCCGCTTTTCGTGCCCTAACATCTGCGGCGTGCCGCGCTCATGTGTACCACCCCTCGTACCCCACGCGCCCGCTCTGGGCGCCCTGCTCCGCCTGTACGCCGCCGGTACCGCCCTCACCTGTGAGCCGGTCGACCAAGGCCTGCTGAACCGCGGTTACCGGCTGTGCACCACCCGCGGCCGCTATTTCCTCAAGCACCACTTCGACCCCGACACCGCCGACCCGGCGGCCATCGAGCGCCGGCACCGCGCCACCCAGCGCCTGGCCGACCTCGGCGTACCGGTCTCCGTGCCGCTCGCGCACCGCGAGGGCCGTACGGTCGCCGTCGTCGGCGGCCACGCCTACGCCCTGCACCCCTGGATCGACGGCAGGCACCGTCACGGCGGCCAGCTCACGCGCGGGGAGAGCGCACGCCTGGGGGCTCTCCTGGGCGCCGTACACGCCTGTCTGGAGCGCGTGATGCCCCCCAAGGGGCGCACGCGCCCAGCCACGAGCCCCCACCCCGTGGAGAGCGCCGACCCGGCCGACACCTTCGCGCTGATCGACGACCTGCTCGCCCATGTGCGCCGGCACCACCCCGCCGACGCCTTCGACGAGCTGGCCCGGCACCGGTTGCTGGAACGCCGCGCGCTCCTGGAGCAGCACGCCGACCGGCGGCCGCCGCGCGGCGGCTCGGTGGGCTGGGTGCACGGCGACTTCCACCCGTTCAACGTGCTCTACAAGGACGACACCCCGGCCGCCATCGTCGACTGGGACCGGCTCGGCGTGCAGCCCCGCGCGGAGGAGGCCGTACGCGCCGCCGCGATCTTCTTCGTGCGCCCTGCGGGAAACCTGGACCTGCCGAAAGTGCGCGCCTACGCGCGCGCGTACCGGCGCGCGGCCGGTGCCGCGCCCTCGGAGCTCGCGGCGGCCGTGCACCGGGTGTGGTGGGAGCGGCTGAACGACTTCTGGATGCTGCGCTGGCACTACGAACGCGGTGACACGCGCGCGGACTGCCAGTTTCCGGCCGCGTCGGCGCTCGTGGTGTGGTGGACCCGCGAGTACGACGCAGTGTGCGACGCGTTCACCGAGTGACGGCGCCCCCCGGGGGGACTGCTCAGGGGCACTGGGCAGGGGCGCTGATCAGGGGACACTGCTCAGCGCGACGCCGTCACAGGCGCGGTGGGTGTGCTTCAACCCGTGGGGTCGCCCGCGCCGCCGCCGTCCGCCGTGGTGCCGGTGTCCGTGCCGCCGTTCGTGGTGCCCGTGTCGGTGCCGCCGTTCGTCGTACCGGCGTCGGTGCCGCCGTTCGTCGTACCGGTGTCCGTGCCGCCGTTCGTGGTGCCCGTGTCCGTGCCGCCGCTCGTCGGGTCCGTGGACTGCGACGGCGAGGTCTGCGGGTCCGTCGGCGTGTCGGTCGGCCCCGTGGACTGCGACTGCGAGGTCTGCGGGTCCGTCGGCGTGTAGCCGGACCCGCCCGAACCCGAGTCCGAGCCGTTGTCGGTGGCGGGGTCCGAGGGCTGGTCCGTGGTGTCGTCCGACGGGCTCGGGGTCTCCGACTGGTCCTTCGTGGACTTCGAGTGCGTCGCCGGCGGCTTGGTGTCGGTGCCCGTGCCGTGGGTGCCGCCCGTGTTCTTGAGCGCCAGCGCGACACCCGCCGCGATCGCGATGACCGCGAGGACGGCGAGGATCCACAGCTTGCCGCGGCCGCTGCCCTTGTTGCCGTGGCCCTCGAAGCCGCCGTCGTCGCCGTGGCCGTAGCCCTGCGGCAGGATCGGCTGCGGGATCTGCGCGGTGCCGGCACCGAAGTCGCCCGGGTGCTGCATCGCGGTCGTCCCCGTGAAGCCGCCCGCCGGGGTGTGCCGGCCGTCGTGCGCCTCCACCGGGCCGGTGTTCCAGGTGCCGGTGTGCCCGCCCGCCTCGTAGAGCATCTGCAGGCCGTACTGGACCATGCCGCGCATCTCCTCGGCCGTCTGGAACCGGTCGTCCGGCTCCTTGGCGAGCGAGCGCATGACCAGGCCGTCCAGCTCCGGCGGGCAGCCGTCGGAGAACTCCGAGGGCGGCGTCGGAATGTCCTGGACGTGCTGGTAGACCACCGACAGCGGGGTCTCACCGGTGAACGGGGGCCTGAGAGCGAGCAGTTCGTACAGCAGGCAGCCGGTCGCGTACAGGTCGGAGCGGTGGTCCACCGCCTTGCCGAGCGCCTGCTCCGGGGAGAGGTACTGCGGCGTGCCCATGACCATTCCGGTCTGTGTCATCGTTGTCGACGCACCGTGCAGGGCGCGCGCGATGCCGAAGTCCATCACCTTGACGGCGCCGCTGTTCGTGATGATCACGTTGGCGGGCTTGATGTCGCGGTGCACGATGCCGTGCTGGTGCGAGTAGGCGAGCGCCTCCAGCACCCCGGAGACGATGATCAGGGCCTGCTCGGGACCCGGCGCCTCGGCGTTGAGCAGCAGATCGCGGATGGTGCGGCCCTCGACCAGCTCCATCACGATGTACGGCACGGACTGGCCGCCGACGAAGTCCTCGCCGGAGTCGTACACGGCCACGATCGCGTGGTGGTTGAGGCCGGCGACCGACTGCGCCTCACGCGTGAAGCGGGCCTTGGAGACCGGGTCCTCGGCCAGGTCGGCGCGGAGCAGCTTCACCGCGACGGTACGGCCCAGACGGACGTCCTCGGCCGCGAACACCTCGGCCATGCCGCCCCGGCCCAGCCGGTGGGTGAGCCGGTACCGGCCGTCGCCGACGAGCCCTCCGTTGCCCCACATCTCCGGCGCGTCCGACATACCGCCGCCAGTCGCCTCGGGGTCGGACGGGCCCTGGGCGCGCTGCGTCTGTGCCATCAGTCCTCGCCGTCGTTTCTGCCCGCGGTGCGCGCGGTGTTGTTACGGTCTCCGTCGGCCACGCTACAGCCTTCGCGCGAGCCACCGGTTCGGAACCGGAACCGGGACCGGCCGAAGCCGGACCGGCCATGAAACCTGTAGCACGCGCTGTCGTGCAAATTCTGTGTGCCGGTCGTAGGCCGCCTGTAACGCTTGCGCGACGCTTCTTGCGCGTACGGTCACGGAACGGGCACCGAGCTTGACGTGTCAGTGCCCTGGGGCAGACTTGGCCGGGAATGACACATTCGATCAAGGCCCGTGCGATGAGCGAAGGCGCCGGACGGCCAGTGGGGGACACGGAGAGATGAGCCAGGACGGCGCACACGGCCGGTACGCGGGGCAGTCGCTGGCCGGCGGACGCTACCAGCTGCGTGACTTGCTCGGCGAGGGTGGCATGGCCTCGGTGCATCTGGCGTACGACGCCGTGCTCGACCGCCAGGTCGCGATCAAGACGCTCCACACGGAACTCGGCCGGGAACAGGCCTTCCGAGAGCGCTTTCGGCGCGAGGCCCAGGCCGTGGCCAAGCTCACGCACACCAATATCGTCTCCGTCTTCGACACCGGCGAGGACGATCTCGGCGGCATGACCACTCCGTACATCGTGATGGAGTACGTCGAGGGCCGCCCGCTCGGCTCGGCCCTCGAGGAGGACATCCGGCAGTACGGCGCGATGCCCGCCGACAAGGCCCTGAAGGTCACCGCCGACGTGCTGGCGGCGCTGGAGATCAGCCACGAGATGGGGCTGGTCCACCGCGACATCAAGCCGGGCAACGTGATGGTGACCAAGCGCGGCGTGGTCAAGGTCATGGACTTCGGCATCGCCCGCGCCATGCAGTCCGGTGTGACCTCGATGACACAGACCGGCATGGTCGTCGGCACGCCGCAGTACCTCTCGCCCGAGCAGGCCCTCGGCCGCGGTGTGGACGCCCGCTCCGACCTGTACTCGGTCGGCATCATGCTGTTCCAGCTGGTCACCGGGCGGCTGCCGTTCGAGGCCGACTCGCCGCTGGCCATCGCCTACGCGCACGTGCAGGAGGAGCCGGTCGCACCCTCCTCGATCAACCGCTCCCTGCCGCCCGCGGTGGACGCGCTGGTCGCCCGCGCGCTGAAGAAGAACCCGAACGAGCGTTTCCCGAGCGCCGAGGCCATGCGCGGCGAGTGCCTGCGCGTCGCCGCCTCCTTCCAGGCGGCCGCGCCGAGCATCGTGCCGGGCGCCGCGCCGACGCAGAGCGGCTCGGGCGTCGGCTCCGCGGTGTTCCCGCCGGTCGACCAGACGGCCCAGCCCGCCCCCGGTCCGGTCCAGACGCCGTACCAGCCGGGCCCGTACGGCGCGCCGCAGACGCCCGCCCCGGCCTACGGCTACCCGCAGCAAGGACAGCAGGGCGGCTACCAGACGCCGCCTCCGATGGGCTACGGCCCGCAGGCCTCGCCGACCCCGCCGCCGTACACCATCTCGCCGCAGCAGAACCCCCAGACGTCCGGCTCCGGCGGCGGCAAGAGCAACAAGCCGGTGATCATCGGCTCGGTCGCGGTGTCGCTCGTCGCGGTCGTCGCCCTGATCGTCGCGCTGACGCTGAACAACGACGGCGGTGGCAACAAGGGCGGGGGCGGCGGCGCCAGCGCCTCGGCGTCCTCCTCCCAACAGCCTGGCTACCGCGGGCCGGACCGGACCCGGGTGATCGACAAGACCAAGTGCACGGAGCCGACGGAGTCCTGGGACGATTCGAGCAAGATCGTGCTGCCCGACTTCCGGTACAAGGACATCAACTCCGTGAAGGCCTGCTTCCAGGCCGCGGGCTGGCAGTACAAGATCACTCACCAGAACGACAACACCTGGGGCAAGGACACCGTCCTGGACCAGTTCCCGTCCGAGAGCACGGACGTCGACAAGAAGAACCCGGGAACGATCGAGCTCACGGTCTCGACGGGCAACCCCGCCTGATACCGGCCCGCCACGGGCGACAGTGGAGCCCGGCACGATTCCGTGCCGGGCTCCACTCGTTGCTCTGCTCGTTACGGGTACGGCTCGTTGCTCCGCCTCGTTACAGGTACGGCCCGCCCGAGCGGCCCGTGGTGCGGTGGTCGTCGCCGTCCTCGTGACCGGTCACGCCCGGCGGGAGCGCGCGGCGCATCTGTTCCAACTGGGCCCGCGCGGCCATCTGCTGGGCGAACAGCGTGGTCTGGATCCCGTGGAAGAGTCCTTCCAGCCAGCCCACCAACTGCGCCTGCGCGATGCGCAGTTCCGCATCGCTCGGGGTGGCGTCGTCGGTGAACGGCAGGGAGAGCCGCTCCAGTTCCTCGACCAGCTCCGGCGCGAGGCCGTCCTCCAGCTCCTTGACCGAGCTGGCGTGGATCTCCTTCAGCCGCACCCGGCTCGCCTCGTCCAGAGGCGCCGCCCGCACCTCCTCCAGGAGCTGCTTGATCATGCTGCCGATCCGCATGACCTTGGCCGGCTGTTCCACCTGCTCCGTCACCGGGGTCTCACGGGACTCGTAGTCCCCGTTGCCACCGCCGAGCGCCATACCGTCCTGGCCCACGACGAGGATCTGGTGATTTTCCGGCGACCGTTCGTTCCTCGGCATCTCCATGCCGCCATTCTCTCGCACCCGTCCACCTCATCACCGTGGTGCCCCCTCATGGGGCTGATCCACCGTTTAGACCCGACGGCGCATTTTGAAATGCCTTGTTCGCCCTTGAATGTGAGGCTTATTCCCGTCGGTCATCCAGCGATCACGACATCCGGGCTCCGGGAGGTCACCGACGTGACTCCATGGCTGCACATCACGCTCCCCTGCCGACAGCTCTGCCTACGGCTGCTGCTGCTCGTCCTCGCGGCGGCCCTGCCCGCGTACGGCACGGTCACCGGGTACGCCGCGCCCGCATACGCCACCGAGCGCGGCCCCGGCGGCTCCAGTACCCGGGGACACGCGCATGTCCCCGCCCCGACGGCCACCCCGAACCGCCCCGGTCCCGGAGACGCGGACCATCCGGACCACGCCGCCGATCCCGCGCCCTCGGACCAGGCCACCCACTCGGAGCATGCCGCCCACTCGGAGCACACGGCTGCCGACCAGCCGGACTCCGGTCCTCCGGCCTTCGCCGGTCACGATCACAGCGGTCCCGACGGCTCCCCCGTCACCGGGCCCGTCGCCGGCCCCGTGCCCATCCCCCCGTTCCCTCCCCTGCCCTCCGATTCCGCCTCCGCCTCGTACCGCCCGGCGACGGACGTCGAGCCGACCCGGGCGGGCAGCAGGGCCGGCGAGGGACGGATGCGGCCGGGCCGGCCGGACGGGCCCGCGGCCGAGGTGGAGGGCGACGACGACCCCGTGCCCATCCGGACTCCCGGCACCGGCCGGCCGGAGGACCCGGAGACGGCCGACCTCCCCGCCGCGATCACGACGGCCCCGGACGCCCCCGACCAGGCCGGCCTCGACCAGCCCCCGGCCCGGAACGCCGCCCAACAGGACCAAGCCACCACCGAGCCGGTCCTCCAGATCCTCCCCCTGGGCAGCGGCCTGGTCCTCATCGGCCTGGGCCTGGCCCTGGCCTTCCTGGGCCTGAAGCTCCGCAGGGGCTGAGTCAGCCGCGGGCGGTCCTGCCGACGGGGCTGCGCCCGTCCCACGGACAGCGGCACCCGGCCGGGGCCGGGCCGGCGACCCGAGGGCCCGTCCGGCACCGGCACAGGGCGCACGCAGCACCGGCGACCGGCGGCCGGCACCGCCGTAGCCACGGCCCGGGTCACCGCCCAGCACCGCAATCGCCCTACGACGTGACCAGCAGCACCTTCCCCACGTGCCCGCTGGCCTCCACCACCCGATGCCCCTCGCCCGCCGAGGACATCGGCACTTCCCTGTCCACGACCGGCCGCACATGCCCACCGGCCACCAACGGCCACACATGCTCCCGCACAGCCGCCACAATCGCCGCCTTCTCACTCAGCGGCCGCGCCCGCAGCGAGGTCGCACTGACAGCCGCCCGCTTGCTCAGCAGCGTGCCGATGTTCAGCTCGCCCTTGACGCCGCCCTGCATACCGATGATCGCGAGACGCCCGTTGACGGCAAGCGCCTGGACGTTGCGGTCCAGGTACTTCGCCCCCATGTTGTCGAGGATCACGTCGGCCCCCGCACCCCCGGTGGCCTCCTTGATCTCGGCGACGAAGTCCTGCTCCCGGTAGTTGACGAGGACATCCGCGCCCAGCTCGGCACACCGCTCCAGCTTCTCCTTCGTGCCCGCGGTCACCGCGACCTTGGCCCCGACGGCCTTGGCGAGCTGGATCGCCATGGTGCCGATACCGCTGGACCCGCCGTGCACGAGCAGCGTCTCGCCGGGCCGCAGGTGGGAGATCATGAACACGTTGGACCAGACCGTGCAGACCACCTCGGGCAGCGCGGCCGCGTGCGTGAGGGAGACGCCCTCGGGCACGGGCAGCAGCTGCCCGGCCGGTACGACGACCTTCTCCGCGTAACCGCCGCCGGCGAGCAGTGCGCACACCTCGTCGCCGACGGCCCAGCCGGACACTCCGGGGCCCACCGCGGCGATCCTGCCGGAGCACTCCAGGCCGGGGTAGGGGGAGGCGCCGGCCGGTGGGTTGTAGAAGCCCTGCCGCTGCAGGATGTCGGCACGGTTGACGGCGCTGGCCACCACCTCGACCAGCACCTCGCCCTCGCCGGGCACCGGGTCGGGGACCTCCGCCCACACCAGCGCCTCGGGACCACCAGGTTCGGGAATCGTGATCGCATGCATGCCCGCGACGCTACTCCCCGCGTGCGGAGTCTTCAGGGCAGACCCGCTCGCTCCCGGACGCCCCGTACGACACTCACCATCACCAGATGCTCGCCCGCCTGGCGGGCGACGGCGTCATGGCCCCGGAGGTTTCACGTGAAACACACCCCGATTCCCGCGGCCGCCCACGGAAGGTCCAGCAGCTCGGTCTCCTCGCCCTGGCCGGCCCCGTCGGGCGGTACGACGGCCAGCGCATCCGCGGCGGCGATGCCACGGAGCATGGCCGGCCCGTTGTAGTGCAGCGGTACGGCACGGTCGCCGCGCAGCACCACGGGGACGAGCCGGGTGTCGTACGGGTGTCCCTGGACGGCCTCCCTGAGCGGCAGCGTGTACGGCTCGGGGGCCGGATGGGCGGCCAGGGTGCGCAGCAGCGGCTCGGCGAGCGTGAGCAGGCCGGAGACGGCCGCGAGGGGGTTTCCGGGCAGGCCGACGAGATGCTGGCCTTCCTTGGTGCGGGCCAGCAGCATGGGGTGGCCGGGGCGCACCTTGACGCCGTCGACGAGGAGTTCGGCGCCGATGCGTTCCAGGGTGGGGTGGACATGGTCGACGGGTCCGCCCGCGGTGCCGCCCGTGGTGACGATGAGGTCGGCTTCGGAGCCGGTGACGGCCTTGCGCAGGGCCCTGGCGTCGTCGCCGATCCGGTGCACCGCGACGACCTCAGCGCCGAGCGCGCGCAGCCACGGCGGCAGCATGGGGCCGAGCGCGTCCCGGATCAGGCCGTCGTGCGGCAGGCCCTCGGTCAGCAACTCGTCGCCGAGCACGAGGACTTCGACTGTCGGGCGCGGTACGACGGTGACGGTGTCGTATCCGGCCGCCGCGGCGAGCCCCAGGACGGCGGGAGTGACGAGGGTGCCGACCGGCAGCAGCTGGTCGCCGCTGCGGCACTCCTGGGCGCGCGGGCGGATGTCCTGGCCGTGCACCAGCTCCCGGGTGGCGTGGAGCCGCCCCTGTGTGTCGATGCGGCCGTGCTCGCTGCGCAGGACGGCGATGGTGTCGCCCGGGATGCGGGCACCGGTCGCGATGCGAACCGCCTCACCGTCGGAAAGCGGCTCGGGCTGCGCGTGCCCGGCCAGCACGCCTTCCTCGCGCACCTCCCAGGGGCCCGGCCCGGCAACCGCCCAGCCGTCCATCGCGGAGGTGTCGAAGGAGGGCAGGTCGGTCAGCGCGTCGACAGGGGCGGCCAGGACCAGGCCGAGGGCGTCGCCGAGCGGCACGGAGACGGGGGCACGGCGGCCGTGGGCGCGCGCGACGCGGGCGGCGATCTCGCGGGCCTGGGGCCAGGGGGTGGCCCGGTGCTCGCCGTGTGCTTCGGGCGCCGGAGCGGGGACCTGGCCCGCATGGTCGCCCCTGGACTCTCGCACGAGGGCCAGTGCCTCCTCGACGTCCAGGTCGTCGCTGTCCTCGGCGGGCGCTCCGGCCCGGGCTCCGGGGGCGGTCATCCGGCGTCCGGGGCGCTCGGGCCCCCGCTGTTCTCTTTCCCGCCCCCGCTGTTCTCTTCCTCCCAGCGCAGGGCGAGCGCGGCCGCCTTGCGGGCGGCCTCGGCAACGGCCTCAGGGCCGCCCTTGGCCTGGGCCGCGGCGTAGCCGACGAGGAAGGTGGTCAGCGGAGCGGCGGGCCGGGCCACGCCGTGCGCGGCGTCGCGGGCCAGGTCGAGCAGGAGGCCGGTGTCGACGTCCAAGTCGATGCCCAGTTCGTCCTTGACTGCGGAGATCCATTCATCCAACACGTGCCCATGCTCCCTGATGCGTGCCCTGGCGTTGACGAGGTCGTCCCAGGTGTCGCAGTCGAAGGACGCGAGCGGGTCCGGGACGCGGACGAGGCGGAGGGCGCCGGTGAGCCGGCGCAGGGGCAGTCCGGTCAGGCCGTCGGGGCCGGTCCCGAGGGCGGCCAGTTCACGGCGGAGCGGGGCTGTGCGGTAGGCGGCCACGAGCGGCTGATCGCGGCCGTCGGCGTCGGTGAGCAGCACGCCGTCGGCTCCGGTGTCGCGCAGGGCGGCCAGTAGACGCTGGAGCGTGGCCGGCCGGAGGAAGGGCAGGTCGGCGGAGAGGACGACGGCGTGCTCGGCGGTGGTGAGCCGCAGGCCGGCCTCCAGTGCGGCGACCGGTCCGGCGCCGGGCGGCTCCTCGCGCGCCCAGCGCACCGGCCGTGCGGTGGCGCGTCGGTCGGCCACCACCACCGTCGTACCGGCGCCCGCGCAGGCCGCGAGCACACGGTCTATGAGCGCCCGGCCCCCGACCCGCAGGCCGGGCTTGTCCGCCCCGCCGAGCCGCCGGGCGGCACCGCCGGCCAGCACGACGGCGTCGTACGGCACCGGCGTCCCGGGGGCCACGGGGGCGTTGTCGGTCACCCCCCGAGTATGTCCCGAGGGGCCCGCCTGCATCTCCCACGGGGCCCTCCTTCAGGGCCCCGCGGGCGTCACAGCGTGCGCAGGAGCACCGCCGGCTGTTCCACGCAGTCCGCCACATAGCGCAGGAAGCCGCCCGCCGTACCGCCGTCGCACACCCGGTGGTCGAAGGTGAGCGAGAGCTGGACGACCTGGCGCACCGCCAGCTCTCCTTCGTGCACCCATGGCTTCGGGACGATCCGGCCGACGCCGAGCATGGCCGCCTCGGGGTGGTTGATGATCGGCGTCGAGCCGTCGACGCCGAAGACCCCGTAGTTGTTCAACGTGAAGGTCCCGCCGGTGAGTTCCCCGGGCGTGAGCTTCCCGGTGCGGGCCGCCTCGGTGAGCCGGGCGAACTCGGCGGTCAGCGACTCGGCGTCGCGCGCGTGGGCGTCCCGGACGACCGGCACGACCAGCCCTCGCTCGGTCTGCGCGGCGAACCCGAGGTGGACGTGGTCGAGCTGGACGACCTCGCGGGCCTCGGTGTCGACGTAGGAGTTCAGCTCCGGGAACCGGGCGAGCGCGGCCGTGCAGATGCGGGCGAGCAGCGCGAGGAGGGAGATCTTCGGCCCTCCTGCGGCGTTCATCGCGGCACGCGCGCGCATGAGTTCGGTCGCGTCGGCGTCGACCCAGCAGGTGGCATCCGGGATCTCCCGGCGGCTGCGGGAGAGCTTGTCGGCGACGGCACCGCGCACGCCCTTGAGGGGGGTGCGCATGCCTGTGGCGCGTGTGGCCGGAGCGGCCGCGCGTGCCGACGAGGCCGTGGCGGTGGGTGCCGTCGTGGTCGGCTCCTCGGCCGTACGGCTGCCCGGGGCCGTCCTGGACCGCAGGGCGTCCTCGACGTCCGCGCGCAGGATCAGCCCGTCCGGGCCGGATCCCGTCAGCTGGCGCAGGTCCAGGCCGCCCTCACGGGCCAGCCGGCGGACCAGGGGGGAGATCACGGGGACCGGGCCGTCGGCATGGAGTGCGTCCACGCGCGCGTGGGCGGTCCCGATGGAGGCCACCGTCGCGTTGGGTCGGGTCGCCGCGCCGTCCGCGCCGACGCTGCCGTTCGCGGCGGTCGTCGCCACCGGCGCCGACCGCACCCTCCGGCGCCGGGCCGGCGCTTCCGAGGTGCCATATCCGACCAGGACGTTGCCCGATCCCGCGGCCTCGCCTCCGGGAGCCGCAGGTCCCACGGCCACGGTCAACAGCGGTGCGCCGACCGGAAGTTCGGTGCCCTCCTCGCCGAAGCGGGCGGTGACCACACCGCCGTAGGGACAGGGCACCTCGACCATCGCCTTGGCCGTCTCGACCTCGACGACCGGCTGGTCGATGGCGACGACGTCGCCGACCTGGACCAGCCAGCGGACGATCTCCGCCTCGGTGAGTCCCTCACCGAGGTCGGGGAGCTTGAACTCGAGCACCTGTGCCATCAGCCCTCGGCCTCCCACTGCAGCCGGGCCACGGCGTCCAGGATGCGGTCGACGCCGGGCAGGTGGTGCCTCTCCAGCATGGGCGGCGGGTAGGGGATGTCGAAGCCGGCCACGCGCAGCACCGGCGCCTCCAGGTGGTGGAAGCAGCGCTCGGTGATCTGGGCCGCTATCTCGCCGCCCGGCCCGCCGAACCCGGTGGACTCGTGGACGACGACCGCGCGTCCGGTGCGCCGTACGGCCGCGCAGACCGTCTCGTCGTCGAACGGCACCAGGGAGCGCAGATCGACCACTTCCAGGTCCCAGCCCTCGGCCTGGGCGGCCTCCGCGGCCTCCAGGCAGACCGGCAGGGAGGGGCCGTAGGTGATCAGGGTGGCGCTGCGGCCCTGGCGGCGCACCACCGCGCGACCGATGGGCTCCACGTCCGTGGGGTGCTCGGGGTTCCAGGAGTCCTTCGACCAGTAGAGCCGCTTGGGCTCCAGGATGACGACCGGGTCGTCGGAGGCGATGGCCTGGCGCAGCAGCCCGTAGGCGTCGGCGACGGTCGCGGGCGTGACCACGTGCAGCCCCGGGGTGGCCATGTAGTAGGCCTCGGAGGAGTCGCTGTGGTGCTCGACACCGCCGATGCCGCCGCCGTAGGGGACGCGGACGGTGATCGGCAGGGGCATCCTGCCGCGCGTGCGGTTGCGCATCCGGGAGACATGGCTGATGAGCTGCTCGAACGCCGGGTAGGCGAAGGCGTCGAACTGCATCTCCACCACCGGCCGCAGGCCGTACATGGCCATGCCGACGGCGGTGCCGAGGATGCCGGCCTCGGCGAGCGGGGTGTCGGTGCAGCGGTCCTCGCCGAACTCCTTGGCGAGGCCGTCGGTGACCCGGAAGACACCGCCGAGGGTGCCGACGTCCTCGCCCATGACGTGGACGGTGGGGTCGGCGGCCATCGCGTCGCGCAGCGCGCGCGTGAGGGCCTGCGCCATGGTGGCGGGCTTGACGGCGACGGTGGTCATCGGGCGCCGCCTTCCTGCTCGTCGTGCTGCTCCTGCTCGGCTTCCAGTTCGGCCCGCAGCAGGGCGCGCTGTTCGCGCAGCTGGGCCGTGGTCTCGGTGTAGACGTGGTCGAAGAGGGCCATGGGGTCGAGTTCGGGGTCGCGGTTCATGCGTTCACGCAAGGAGGCGGCCATTTCCTCGGCGTCCTGCCGGGCGGCCTCGATACCGGCCGCGTCGAGCTGACCGCGCGCGGTCAGCTCACGCTCCAGCAGTTCGATCGGGTCGTGGGCGCGCCAGGCCTCGACCTCGGCGTCGCCGCGGTAGCGGGTGGCGTCGTCGGCGTTGGTGTGGGCGTCGATCCGGTACGTCACCGCCTCCACCAGGGTCGGGCCGCCGCCCGCGCGAGCGTGCCGTACCGCGTCGCTGAGGACCTCGTGCACGGCCGCCGCGTCGTTGCCGTCGACCAGCCGGCCCGGCATGCCGTATCCGACGGCCTTGTGGGCCAGGGAGGGGGCCGCGGTCTGCTTGGCGAGCGGGACGGAGATGGCGAAGCCGTTGTTCTGCACGAGGAAGACGACCGGGGCCTGCCAGACGGCGGCGAAGTTCAGCGCCTCGTGGAAGTCGCCCTCGCTGGTGCCGCCGTCGCCGACCAGCGCGAGCGCGACCACGTCGTCGCCCTTGAGACGGGCGGCGTGCGCGAGGCCGACGGCGTGCGGGAGCTGGGTGGCCAGCGGGGTGGACAGGGGGGCCACGCGGTGGGTGTGGGGGTCGTAGCCGTTGTGCCAGTCCCCGCGCAGCAGGGTGAGGGCCTCGACGGGGTCCACGCCCCGTGCGACAACGGCGAGGGTGTCGCGGTAGCTCGGGAAGAGCCAGTCGCGCTCTTCCAGGGCCAGGGCGGCGGCGACCTCGCAGGCCTCCTGGCCGGTGCTGGAGGGGTAGACGGCGAGGCGGCCCTGCTTGGTGAGCGCCGTGGCCTGCGTGTTGTAGCGGCGGCCGCGCACCAGCTGGGCGTAGAGCCGGCGCAGCAGATCCGGATCGGCCTTGGCGGCCGCCTCGGTGCCGAGGACGCGATAGGGCTCGGCGTCGGGCAGCAGCGGCGCGGGGTCCATACGGGGCTGCCAGGCGGGCGGCGGGGCCGGCCGGTAAGCGTCCCGCTGCTCCATGACCGTCATGACGGCACCTCCTCGTGGGAGCGGCTACGGGAGACGGGTCGGCTGTGAGCCGTCTCACCTACCGATTGTTCGGTCGTCGGCACATTTTGGCTACAGGCCCCTCCAGGCTGTGGACAAACGGTTCTCCACAGCCTGGAATGAACGCAGGACGTCCACGGCGAGGGAGCGGGGGGCAATGGCAGCTGAACAAATGGCCGACGGACCGCAGGAAGGCGCCGCACTGTCACCGCCGCGCCCCCTGGACGGCACCCCGCTGCCGCCGCCGCGCCCGCTGGACGCCATCGATCAGGACATCCTGAAGATCCTCCAGGCGGACGGCCGTGCCTCGATACGGTCGGTCGCCGAACGCGTCCACGTCTCGCGCGCCAACGCCTACGCGCGCATCAACCGGCTCGTCGAGGACGGCGTCATCCGCGGGTTCAGCGCGCGCGTGGACCACGAGCGGGCGGGGCACGGCACCTCGGCGTACGTCACGCTGAAGATCGTCCAGAACAGCTGGCGCACGGTCCGCGAGCAGCTCCGACAGCTGCCCGGCGCCTCCCACATCGCCCTGGTAGGCGGGGACTTCGATGTGCTGCTGCTGGTGCACACACCCGACAACAGGGCGCTGCGGGAGCTGGTGCTCACCCGGCTCCAGGCGATCCCCGAGGTGCTCAGCACCCGCACGCTTCTTGTCTTCGAGGAGGAGGACCTGGAGCCGGAGGCGTGACGGGAGGTGTGCCGGAGGCGTGACGAGAGGTGTGCCGCAGGCCTGAGGGGTCAGTCCCGGCGGAGTCCCGCGAAGACCAGCCGGACCACCGCGTCGGCCACCTCGCGGTCGTCGGCGCCCCGCGGGTCCGGCCGGTACCACTCCACGATCGAGTTGATCATTCCGAAGACCAGCCGGGTGGCCAGCCGGACCTCGACGTCGCCGCGTACGTCCCCGTCGGCCGCCGCCGCCTTCAGCAGTTCCGCGACCCGGTGGTCGAAGTCGCGCCGCCGCTCCAGCGCCCACCGCTCGGTCTCGGTGTTGCCGCGCACCCGCAGCAGCAGTGTCACGTAGGGCAGGTCGCCTATGAGCACCTCGACCATGCGCCGTACGACGTGCTCCAGCCGGTCGACCGGCCGCCCCACGCGCGCGTGCTCCTCGTCCAGGATGGCGAACAGGCCGTCCAGGGCACGGCTGACGGCCCGCCGCAGCAGCTCCTCCTTGCCGCTGACGTGGTGGTAGATCGACGACTTGGAGATGCCGGCCGCCTTGGACAGGTGCTCCATGGAGGTGCCGTCGTAACCGCGCTCGTTGAAGACCTGCACGGCCACGGAGAGCAGCGTCTCGGGCGTGTATGTGTCGCGCCTGGCCGTGGTCATGAGGTGCCCTCCCGCTTGTCGGCGACGGCGTACGCGTGGCGGTAGAGCGCGAGGGAGGGGGCGTAGCGTCCGGAGGGGTCGCGCTCGTGCATCTCGTCCAGGATGTCGAAGGCGAACTCGCGGCCGAGCCTGCGGTCCCACTCGAACGGGCCGAGCGGGTAGTTCACGCCCAGGCGCATGGCCGTGTCGATGTCCTCCTCGGTGGCGACGCCCTTGGCGACGGCGTCATGGGCAAGGTCGATGATCCTGGCGACCGTACGCGCGACGATCATGCCGGGGACGTCGCCGATGACGCTGACGTCCTTGCCGAGGGCCTGGAAGAGGCCGGTGGCCTCGGCGAGGGTCTGCGGCGAGGTGTCCTGGCAGGCGGACAGCGCGACGCGGGTGGCCGCGCGGTAGTCCAGGGCGAGGTCGAAGTAGACGACGTCCCGGAATTCCACGCAGGTCTGCCCGTCGGCGAGGACCAGCTGGCCGCCGCTCGGCAGCACCAGGCGGGTGCCGTTGTCCTCGTCCTCCTCGCGGACCTGGATGCCCGCCTCGCGGATCAGCGCGAGCAGTCCGGCCGCGGGGCCGAGGCCACCCTCGGCGACGACGTAGGCGGGCGGCTGCTCCTTGTCGGCGGTGTGCGGCTCGGGCCGCTCGGCGCCCTCGGCGTGGTCGTACCAGCCGTGCCCGGTCTTGCGGCCTAGGCGGCCGGACTCCACCAGCCGGCGCTGGGCGAGGGACGGGGTGAACCGCACGTCCTGGAAGAAGGACTGCCACACGGAGTGGGTCACCGACTCGTTGACGTCCTGCCCGATCAGGTCGGTCAGTTCGAAGGCGCCCATCCTGAAGCCGCCGGACTCGCGCAGGACCGCGTCGATGGTGGCGGGGTCGGCTGCCTGGGCCTCGTAGACGGCGAAGGCCTCGGCGTAGAACGGCCGGGCGATCCGGTTGACGATGAAGCCCGGGGTGTCGGCGCAGGCCACCGGGGTCTTGCCCCAGGCGCGGGCGGTCTCGTACGCGCGCGTGGCCGACGTGACGTCGGTGGCGAACCCGGAGACGACCTCGACCAGCGGCAGCAGCGGGGCCGGGTTGAAGAAGTGCAGGCCCACGAAGCGACCGGGTTGGCGCAGGGCGCCGCCGATGGCCGTCACCGACAGCGAGGAGGTGTTGGTGGCGAGCAGGCAGTCCTCGGCGACGATCTCCTCGAGCTTGCCGAAGAGCTGCTGTTTGACGTCCAGCCGTTCCAGGACGGCCTCGACGACCAGCCCGCAGTCCGCCAGCCCGTCCAGGCTCTCCACGGGCCGGAGGCGGGCGCGGGCCGCGTCCCGGTCGGCGGGGCCGAGCCTGCCCTTCTCCACGAGCCGGTCGAGCCGGGCGCCGATCGCTTCGGCCGCGTCCCGGGCACGCCCGGCGACGGCGTCGTACAGCCGCACGGGGTGGCCGGCGACCAGCGCGACCTGGGCGATGCCCTGGCCCATGGTGCCGGTGCCGACGACGGCCACGGGGCTGCTGAGGTCGAGTGCTGTCATGTGCGCGATCCTCCCGCACGGCGTTTTCCACAGATACGGCAGGCCCCCTTGTCCCGACCGATCGTTCGGTTACTCTAGCTCTGACCGGCTGTCCCTGCCCATGTTTCTGCCCAGGTCCATGAACTCGACGAAGAGTTCTCCAGACGAGGAGTTGGTCCCGCATGGCCGCCGAACTGACCGCCCACGAGCTGATCGCGAAGCACCGGCCCACCCTGGACCAGGCGCTGGAAGCGATCCGCACGCGCGCGTACTGGTCGCCGCATCCCGAGCACCCGAAGGCCTACGGCGAGAACGGCAGCCTGGACGCGGAGGCGGGCAAGGCCGCCTTCGACGCCCTGCTGGGCAACCGCCTGGACCTCGCCGACCAGCCCGGCATCGACGACTGGGTGGGCGACGAGGTCTCCCCGTACGGCATCGGGCTGGGCGTGACCTACCCGCACGCGGACATCGACGTGCTGCTGCCCGCGATGAAGGCCGGACAGCGCGCCTGGCGGGAGGCCGGCGCGGAGCTGCGGGCCATGGTCTGCCTGGAGATCCTCAAGCGGATCAGCGACCGCACCCACCAGTTCGCGCACGCGGTCATGCACACCTCCGGCCAGGCGTTCATGATGGCGTTCCAGGCGGGCGGCCCGCACGCCCAGGACCGCGGCCTGGAGGCGGTGGCGTACGCGTACGCGGAGCAGATCCGCACGCCCGAGACGGCGGAGTGGACCAAGCCGCAGGGCAAGCGCGACCCGCTGGCCCTGACCAAGACCTTCACGCCCGTGCCGCGCGGCCTCGCCCTGGTGATCGGCTGCAACACCTTCCCGACCTGGAACGGCTATCCGGGCCTGTTCGCCTCCCTCGCCACAGGCAACGCGGTCCTGGTCAAACCCCACCCGCGCGCGGTACTGCCGCTGGCGCTCACCGTGCAGGTCGCGCGCCAGGTGCTGGCCGAGACGGGCTTCGACCCGAACCTGGTGGCGCTGACCGCCGAGCGCCTTGGCGAGGGCATCGCCAAGACCCTCGCCACCCGCCCCGAGATCCGGATCATCGACTACACGGGGTCGACGTCCTTCGGCGACTGGCTGGAGGCCAACGCCCGCCAGGCGCAGGTCTACACCGAGAAGGCCGGCGTCAACACGGTGATCGTGCATTCCACGGACGACTACAAGGGCATGCTGTCCAACCTGGCGTTCTCGCTGTCCCTGTACAGCGGCCAGATGTGCACCACCCCGCAGAACCTGCTCATCCCCCGGGACGGCATCCGCACCGACGAGGGCCCCAAGACCTTCGACGAGGTCGCCGCCGACCTCGCCCGCGCGGTCGACGGCCTCCTCGGCGACGACGCCCGCGCGAACGCCCTGCTGGGCGCGATCGTCAACCCGGACGTCAAGGCCCGCCTGGAGGCCGCCGCCGGCCTCGGCGAAGTCGCCCTCGCCTCCCGCGAGATCAGCAACCCCGACTTCCCGGGCGCGGTCGTGCGCACGCCCGTCATCGTCAAGCTGGACGGCGCCAAACCGGACGACCAGGCCGCCTACATGAGCGAGTGCTTCGGCCCCGTCTCCTTCGCCGTCGCGGTCGACTCGGCGACCGACGCGGTGGAGCTGCTGCGCCGCACGGTCCGGGAGAAGGGCGCGATGACGGTCGGCGCCTACACCACCGACAGCGAGGTCGAGCAGGCGATCGAGGAGGTGTGCCTGGAGGAGGCGGCCCAGCTGTCGCTCAACCTGACCGGCGGGGTGTACGTGAACCAGACCGCCGCGTTCTCCGACTTCCACGGCTCGGGCGGCAACCCGGCGGCGAACGCGGCCCTCACCGACGGCGCGTTCGTGGCCAACCGCTTCCGGGTGGTCGAGGTACGCCGACAGGCCTAGGGCCTGTCCGCCGGACAGGCCCTAGGAAGCTCCGGGCGTGCCCCCGGTCGCACTCCAGTGGTACAGCGTCATCGCCACGCTGGTGGCGAGGTTGTAGCTGGAGACCTGGGGGCGCATCGGCAGCCGCAGCAGGTGATCGGCACGCGCGCGCAGCCCGGCCGACAGGCCGCTGCGCTCCGAGCCGAACGCGAGTACGGCGTCGTCGGGCAGCTTCGTCCCCCGGATGTCCTCGCCCTCCGGGTCGAGCGCGAACACCGGCCCGGCGGGCAGTTCGTCGACGCCCAGCCGCTCCACCACGGTCGCG
This sequence comes from Streptomyces sp. NPDC001709, assembly GCF_053596375.1. Lineage (NCBI taxonomy): Bacteria > Bacillati > Actinomycetota > Actinomycetes > Kitasatosporales > Streptomycetaceae > Streptomyces > Streptomyces sp. NPDC001709. The sequence continues at coordinate 98,799 of NZ_JBSFGB010000015.1, forward strand.
AAGTGCAGGCCCGCGCCGCCACGCACGACCGTGGGATGCCAGGGGTCGAGCGTGCCCGTGGTGACCACGCCGGTCGCCCCGAAACCGGCGGCCAGCCGGATCACGGCGCCGGCGTTGCCCAGGTTGCGGGGGTTGTCGAGGACCACGACGGGCGCGGTGCGCGGGGTGTGGGCGAGCCTGCGCAGGTTGGCCTCGCGGGAGGGCCGTACCGCGAGGGCGGCCACGCCGGTCGGGTGGGGCCGCGGGACGAGGGAGGCGTACGTCTCCGCGGGCACCTCGGTGAGGAGCGCGACCAGCGCGTCCCGTACGTCCCCGGCCAGCTCCTCGGCGAGGGCGAGCGCCGCCCGCCGGTCGGTGGTGACCGCCACCGGGACCTCGGCCCCGAAACGCAGCGCGTGCTTGAGGGCATGGAAGCCGTCGAGCAGCACGGCGTCACCGGCGTGCGCACGCCAGCGGGTGAGCGGGTCGGTCATGCGGTGAACCCTACGCGGCCCCGCGGGCTGTCCTCGGGGCTCTCCGCAGGGGAGCGCGGCGCGGGCACCGTACGGTCGTCACGCCGGACGAGCCGTCCACGCGCGCGTGCGGCGAGCGCGCCGAGGCGGCGCAGGAACGACGTCGGCAGGAAGACCGCGTCCGCGGTGATCATCGCCAGCGAGAAGAACGGCAGGCCGAGCACGATCGCGATCACCGCGTGCTCGATCATCATCAGCACCAGCAGGACGTTCTTGACCCTCCGGTTGAACAGGGTGAACGGGAAGGCGACCTGCACCATGACCGTGCCGTAGGCGACGGCCATCATGATCGTGCCGCTGGAGGACATCAGGTCGGCGAGTCCGGGCCAGGGCGAGAAGTAGTCCAGGTGGAGCGGGTAGTAGACGGCGGTGCCGTCCTGCCAGCGCGAGCCCTGGATCTTGTACCAGCCGGCCGTCGCGTAGATCAGGCAGGCCTCCGCCATGATCACGGCCAGGGCGCCGTTGTGCAGGACGTTGGCGACGATGTCCAGCAGGATCCGCGGCTCCTGTGTCTTCGCCCAGCGGCCCACGGCCCACCACAGGCCGAGCACCGCCCAGGCCGTCCACAGCAGCGCGGGGATCAGCCAGTCGCTGTCGAACCGGCCGGTGAACGTCGCCATGACCAGCGCCAGGCCGAACACCGTCCACAGGGCCGGTCCCACCCGGTCGGCGGAAACCCGCTCCCCACGCGCGCGTGCCGCCTCCCCGCGCGCCGCCCGGCGCGCGTCCAGCGACCACGCCTGTCCGCAGCGCGTGAACAGGAGGTAGAAGGACATCAGGTGCAGGACGTTGTCGCCGCCGTCGCCCACGAAGACGCTGCGGTTCTGCAGCGACAGCACGCCCACCATGAACAGCACGGACGCCGTCCGGGTGCGCCAGCCGAGCAGCAGCGCCGCGCTGGCGAGGATGGCCAGCAGGTAGAAGCACTCGAACCACAGCCGGCCGTCGGACCACAGCAGGGCCGTGAAGGCGTGGTTGTCGGCGGTCAGCTCCTTGGCGAGGTTCCAGCCCCAGGGGCCGGCCGGACCGTACAGCTCCTGGCGGTGGGGGAACTCGCGCAGCAGGAACAGCAGCCAGGTGCCGGCGAATCCGATGCGGATGACGGCGCTCTGGTACGGCCCGAGAGCCGACTCGGTGACTTTGGCGACACCGCGCGAGAGGGTCAGGGAGAGCTGGTTCACCGCACACCTCCCGCCGCCTCGTCGGCCGTCACCGTCCACCAGGGCAGGACACGGTAGACGGGCTTGTCGGACACGCGCTCACGGCTCCACTCGGGCGGCTGCACATTGGTGGTGCTGGAACGGATCTGCACGCGCTGGATGACGCCCTCCGGGTCGGCCGGATAGGTCCGGTACAGACGCATCACCATGATCCGGCGCAGGTACTGCTCGGAGAGGGAGCCGCGCATGCCCACGGGGCGGTTGTCGGCGCCGTGCGTGGCGACGAAGAAGTCCCAGGCGCGGCGCAGCTCGTTCTGCTGGGTGTGGCTCGGCACCAGGTTGCCGTCGATCGCGGCACCGTCCTGGGCGGACAGGTCGGTCCACCCGGTGGTGCGCAGTCCGCCGTCCTTCGCCCGCACCACGGCACGCACCTGGACGGCGATGTTCTGCTGCAGCGGGTTCGGTGCGAACAGTTTCCAGTTCTGCTCGAACTCCGGGTACACCCACTCCTCGATCGCCTTGCCGTGCTGCTTGGTCACCGTGTTGGCGGGGGCGAGGCTGAGGAACACCATCAGCACATGCACGCAGGCGGCGACCGCGACCACCGCGAGCGCCAGCGCAGCGGCGACCTGATAGCGGGGGGAGAGGGCGGCCAGGCCGGTACGGGGGGCAGGGGGCGGTAGGGGAGTGCCGGCGCCGGACGTCTCGGCCGCCGTGCCCGGACCGGCAGGCTGGGCCGACGGGTCCGGCTCGGTACCCCGCTGTGCATGTGCCGTCGGAGCAGCTTGAGACCGCTGAGTCGCCGGGGCCTGCTGGGCTCCCTGCGTCTGCTGGGCTTCCTGCGCTGCCCGAGCCGACCACGCGCCGCCGGAGTCTTCGACCGCCACCGCTTCCTCACCGCCCGGCGTGTCCGTGCCCGCCGGGGAATCCGTGTCGGGCGGCGGGGAGCCCTCCGGGAGACGCGCCCGGTCTGGCCCGTCGGGGCCGGGTCGGGCCCCCGGGTCCTCGTCGTTCGCGTCCATTCCGCCTTGTCCCCCGTTTCGGCTCGGTCGTTCGGTTCAGTGGTCCGGCCCGGTGTCCGGCTCGATGGTGGGGGCGCCGCCACGAGCGCCCCACGGTTCACGCAGGCCACTCCGCGGCGTCCCGCACGGAACGGTACTCAGCCCCGGCCACCGGGCGCAGCCCCGGGGGCATACGAGGGCCGTGGTCATCGCCGTGTGGTACGGCGCCGGCCCCGGCCGTATCCGCCCTCCCGCACGTTGTCCACAGGCGGGCCGCCGGAGTTTTCCACAGCGGTTGACACCCCCGGCGGCCCGGCACACCATTGATGCGCACGGACCGAACGATCGGTCGGGACAGTTTCACCCAAGAGCCCGAGGTCAGGGGGACCGCATGGCCACAGCAGCCGCGCAGCGCGCCGCCCGCAAGGCGCACGGCGCACCGGACACCGTCGACACGGCGGCCTATCAGCACGCCTTCGACGCGGCCGTGGCCGCCGACGAGCGCATCGAACCCCGCGACTGGATGCCCGACGCCTACCGCGCGACTCTGGTCCGCCAGATCGCCCAGCACGCGCACTCCGAGATCATCGGCATGCAGCCGGAGGCCAACTGGATCACCCGCGCCCCCTCCCTGCGTCGCAAGGCGATCCTGATGGCCAAGGTCCAGGACGAGGCCGGCCACGGCCTGTATCTGTACAGCGCGGCCGAGACCCTCGGCACCGGCCGTGACGAGCTGCTCGACAAGCTGCACAGCGGCCGCCAGAAGTACTCCTCGATCTTCAACTACCCGACGCTGACCTGGGCCGACGTCGGCGCGATCGGCTGGCTGGTGGACGGCGCCGCGATCACCAACCAGGTCCCGCTGTGCCGCTGCTCCTACGGCCCTTACGCCCGCGCGATGGTCCGGATCTGCAAGGAGGAGTCCTTCCACCAGCGCCAGGGCTACGAACTGCTGCTGGCCCTGAGCAAGGGCACGCCGGAGCAGCACGCGATGGCACAGGACGCGGTGAACCGCTGGTGGTGGCCCTCGCTGATGATGTTCGGCCCGCCCGACGACGAGTCCCAGCACTCCGCGCAGTCGATGGAGTGGAAGATCAAGCGGCACTCCAACGACGAGTTGCGCCAGCGCTTCGTCGACATCTGCGTCCCCCAGGCCGAGTCCCTGGACCTCACCCTCCCCGACCCGGACCTGCGGTGGAACGAGGAGCGTGAGCACTGGGACTTCGGCCCGATCGACTGGACGGAGTTCTGGGAGGTCCTCAAGGGCAACGGCCCGTGCAACGAACAGCGCATCACCCAGCGCAGGCGGGCCCACGACGAGGGTGCGTGGGTACGGGAAGCGGCCGCCGCCTACGCGGCCAAGCACACCGGCGGCACCGGCGGCACCGGCGGCACCGATGGGACAGGCCCCGAGAGGGCACACGAGACAGGAGCGGAGCGAGCATGAGCACCACCGACTGGCCCCTGTGGGAGGTCTTCGTGCGCTCCCGGCGCGGCCTCTCCCACACCCACGCCGGCAGCCTGCACGCCCCGGACGCGGAGCTGGCCCTGCGCAATGCCCGCGACCTGTACACCCGCCGCGGCGAGGGCGTCTCCATCTGGGTGGTCCCGGCCGCCGCGATCACCGCATCCTCGCCGGACGAGAAGGACCCGTTCTTCGAACCGGCCGCCGACAAGCCCTACCGGCACCCGACCTTCTACGAGATCCCGGAAGGGGTGAAGCACCTGTGACCGCCACCGGCCCCGCCACCGTCCCGGTGACCGCCGCGCTCGCCCTCGGCGACGACGCCCTGGTGCTCTCCCACCGGCTGGGGGAATGGGCCGGGCACGCCCCCGTCCTGGAGGAGGAGGTCGCCCTCGCCAACATCGCCCTCGACCTGCTCGGCCAGGCCCGGGTACTGCTGTCGATGGCCGGCGACGAGGACGAACTGGCCTACCTGCGCGAGGAGCGGGCCTTCCGCAACCTCCAGCTGGTCGAGCAGCCGAACGGCGACTTCGCCCACACCATCGCCCGCCAGCTGTACTTCTCCACCTACCAGCAGCTGCTCTACGCCGAACTGGCGGCCGGAGACGGCCCGTTGGCGCCACTCGCCGCGAAGGCGGTCAAGGAGGTCGCCTACCACCGCGACCACGCCGAGCAGTGGACGCTCCGCCTCGGCGACGGCACGCAGACCAGCCACGAGCGGATGCGCCGCGCCTGCGAGGACCTGTGGAAGTTCACCGGTGAGATGTTCCAGCCGGTCGAGGGCCTCGACGCCGACTGGACCGGCCTGGACGAACGCTGGCAGGAGTCCGTCCAGGACGTCCTCGGCCGTGCCACCCTCCCCCTCCCCGAAGGTCCGCGCACCGGCGCCTGGTCGGCCGGCGTCGGCCGGCAGGGCCTGCACACCGAGCCGTTCGGACGGATGCTCGCCGAGATGCAGCATCTGCACCGCAGCCACCCGGGGGCGACATGGTGACCGCCACCGCACTGGAGGCGGAGCTGCTGGAGCTGGCCGGCTCGGTGCCCGACCCCGAACTGCCGGTGCTCACGCTCCAGGAACTGGGCGTGGTGCGCGCGGTGCACCTGCACGGCAGCGACACGGTCGAGGTCGACCTGACCCCCACCTACACCGGCTGCCCCGCCATCGAGGCGATGAGCGTGGACATCGAACGGGTGCTGCGCGCCCACGGCATGCGCGAGGTCACGGTCCGCACGGTGCTCGCACCCGCCTGGACGACCGACGACATCAGCCCGGAAGGGCGCCGCAAGCTCCGGGAGTTCGGCATAGCTCCCCCGCGGGTGCGCGGTGCCTCCGGCCCGGTGACGGTGACGCTCGGCCAGACGCGGACGAACGCGCCGGAAACGGAGCCCATCCGCTGCCCGCACTGCGGCTCCGCCGACACCGAGCTGCTGAGCAGGTTCTCCTCCACCGCGTGCAAGGCCCTGCGCCGCTGCCTCGCCTGCCGTGAACCGTTCGACCACTTCAAGGAGTTGTGATGGCGCGCTTCCACCCGCTCCCGGTGGCCGCGGTCGACCGGATCACCGACGACTCCGTCGCGCTGACCTTCACCGTCCCGCCCGAACTGCGCGAGGAGTACCGGCACGCACCCGGCCAGCACCTCGCGCTGCGCCGGCAGGTGGACGGCACCGAGGTGCGGCGCACGTACTCGATCTGCTCCCCCGCACCCGACCCGGCAGGCGCGGGCCCCGGCACCCTGCGGGTGGGTGTGCGGCTGGTGGAGGGCGGGGCCTTCTCCGCCTACGCGCTGAAGGAGATCAACGTCGGGGACGTGCTGGAGGTGATGACCCCGGCCGGCCGCTTCACCCTGGAGCCGGCACCGGGGCTGTATGCGGCGGTCGTCGGCGGCAGCGGCATCACCCCGGTGCTGTCCATCGTCTCCACGCTGCTGGCACGCGAGCCGGCGGCCCGGTTCTGTCTGATACGCAGCGACCGCACGGCCGCCTCGACGATGTTCCTGGAGGAGGTCGCCGACCTGAAGGACCGCTATCCCGAGCGGCTTCAGCTGGTGACGGTGCTCTCCCGCGAGGAGCAGCAGGCGGGCCTGCCGTCCGGGCGGCTCGACCGCGAGCGGCTCACCGGGCTGCTGCCCGCGCTGCTGCCGGTCGGCCAGGTCGCGGGCTGGTTCCTGTGCGGGCCGTACGGGCTGGTACGGGGCGCCGAGGAGGCGCTGCGCGAGCTGGCCGTGGACCGGTCCCGCATCCACCAGGAGATCTTCCACGTGGACGCGGGCTCGTCCCCGGCCGCCGGCGGCCGGACCCCGGCGCACAGCACGGTCACCGCCCGGCTCGACGGACGCGGCGGCACATGGCCGGTCCAGGACGGCGAGTCCCTGCTGGAGACGGTCCTGCGCAACCGCCCCGACGCGCCCTACGCCTGCAAGGGCGGCGTCTGCGGGACGTGCCGCGCCTTCCTGGTCTCCGGTGAGGTCCGCATGGACCGCAACTTCGCCCTGGAGTCGGAGGAGACGGAAGCCGGCTATGTGCTGGCCTGCCAGTCGCATCCGCTGACGGAAAAGGTGGAACTGGACTTCGACCGCTGAGAGTCCCGGGAACACCGGGCTCCGGAATACCGGGCTTCGGAACTCCGGGCCCCACAGCATTCCCTTCTTCTAGAACCTGTTCTATCTTGACGGACCGTCAGATCACCGGACCCGTCGGAGGGACAGGCCGTGGACTTCAGCTTCAGCGAGGAGCAGCGGGCGGCGGCGGAGGCGGCGCGGGGGGTGTTTGCCGGGGTGGTGCCGGACGCGGTGCCCAGCCCGGCGCTCACCACCGGAGCCGTGGCCGAGGGCTTCGACCGGGAGCTGTGGTCCCGGCTGGCCGAGGCGGATCTGCTGAGTCTGCTGCTCGACGAGGCGCACGGCGGTTCCGGCCTGGACGCGATCGCGCTGTGCCTGGTGCTGCGGGAATCCGCCAAGGTGCTGGCCCGGGTGCCGTTGCTGGAGCACAGCGCGGCTGCGGCGGCCGTACAGGCCTACGGTGACCCGGAGTTGGGGGAGCGTGTACTGGTCCGGGCCGGGCGGGGCGAACTGGTGCTGACCGTCGCGGCGCACGGACGTACCGGCCACGATCCCGCCGAACTGGCCGTCGGCGCACGGCGGGACGGTTCGGGCTGGGTGCTGGACGGGGTGCAGACGGCGGTGCCGTGGGCGTATGACGCGGACTTCGTCGTCGTACCGGCGCATGTCGAGGGTGGGGCCGCCGATCGGACCGTGCTCGCGCTGGTGCCGCGTGGGCTGGACGGGGTGGGCCTGGCCGAGCAGGTGTCCACCAGCGGGGAGCGGTTGGCCGAGCTGCGGCTTGCGTCGGTCCGGATCGACGCGGGCGACGTCATCGAGGCCGACGGCGCCTGGCAGTGGCTGCACGCGCTGCTCGCCACCGGCACCTGTGCGCTGGCACTCGGGCTGGGCGAGCGGGTGCTGGGCATGACGGCCGAGTACACCGGCAAGCGGGAGCAGTTCGGGTATCCGCTCGCGACGTTCCAGGCGGTGGCCGTGCAGGCCGCGGACCGGTACATCGATCTGCGCGCCATGGAGGCCACGCTCTGGCAGGCCGCGTGGCGGATCGCCTCGGGGGCGGCGGGGGCGCTGCCGGCCGCCGGGGATGTGGCGGTGGCGAAGATCTGGGCCGCCGAGGGCGTGCGCCGGGTGGTGCAGACGGCACAGCATCTGCACGGGGGGTTCGGGGCCGACACCGACTATCCGCTGCACCGCTATCACGCCTGGGCCAAACACCTGGAACTGACGCTCGGCCCGGCGTCGGCGCACGAGGAGAAGCTCGGCGACCTGCTGGCCGCCCATCCATTGGGCTGACGCCGGCCGGTGGGCTGAGGGCGGCCGGTGGCTGCGCCGACCGGTGAGCTGACGCCGGCCAGGGCTGCGCCGATCGGTGAACTGACGCCAGCCAGTGGGCTGACGCTGGTCATTGGGGTTCACGCCGGTCACCGGGGCTGACGCCGTCCCGCAGGCTGATGCCCATCCGCTGAACCCGCCCGAACCATCAGGCTGGCTCCGGCTGCCGGGCCGGCGCCAGCCATTGGCTGGCGCCGATCACTGGGCTGATGCCAGCCACTGGGCGGGCGGCCGCCCGTGAGCTGACGTCCGTCCGCTGGGCGGGGCGAGCCGCCCGGGCGGGCGGGGGCGCGGGTCCTGACCGCCCCGCTGCGGGGGATGCGCTAGAGGACGTGACCGGGCTTGCCGTCGTTCGTGATCACGGGGCGGCCTGCGGCCTGCCAGAGCTGCATGCCGCCGTCGACGTTGACCGCGTCGATGCCCTGCTGGACCAGGTACATGGTGACCTGTGCCGAGCGGCCGCCGGAGCGGCAGATGACGTGGACACGGCCGTCTTGCGGGGCGGCCTCGGTGAGCTCGCCGTAGCGGGCCACGAACTCGCTGATGGGGATGTGCAGCGCTCCCTCGGCGTGGCCCGCCTGCCACTCGTCGTCCTCGCGGACGTCCAGCAGGAAGTCGCCGTTCTTGAGGTCGCCGACCTCGACCGTGGGCACACCAGCTCCGAAACTCATGCCTCCGACGCTACCCGAACGGAAGCCGGGGGTGGCCCAGCAGCTCAGCCCTGTTCCCTCAGGGCCGCCAGCTCGGCCTCGCGCTGGGCGATGTCGGAGCGCAGCTTGCCGGCGATCTCCTCGAGCAGCCCGTCGGGGTCGTCCGGGGCGAGCCGGAGCATGCCGGCGATCGCGCCCTCCTCCAGTTCGCGTGCGACGAGGGTGAGCAGTTCCTTGCGCTGGGCCAGCCATTCGAGGCGGGCGTACAGCTCCTCGGCCGGGCTCGGACGCCGCTCGGGCGGCACCGGGCCGGCCGCCCACTCCTCGGCCAGCTCCTTCAGCAGGGTCACGTCGCCGCGGGCGTAGGCGGCGTTGACCCGGGTGATGAACTCCTCACGCCGCTGCCGCTCCCCTTCCTCCTGCGCGAGGTCGGGGTGGGCCTTGCGGGCCAGCTCGCGGTACAGCTTGCGGGCCTCCTCGCTGGGCCGCACCCGCTCCGGGGGCCGTACGGCCTGGTCGGTCAGCATCGCGGTGGCCTCGGGGAACAGACCTTGGCCGTCCATCCAGCCGTGCAGCAGCTCCTCCACGCCGGGGATCGGCAGGATCCGGGCGCGGGCCTCCTCGGCGCGGCGGATGTCCTCCGGGTCACCGGTGCTGGCGGCCTTCGCCTCGGCGATCTCGGCGTCCAGCTCCTCGATACGGGCGTAGAGCGGGCCGAGCCGTTGCTCGTGCAGCCGGGAGAAGTTCTCGACCTCGACGCGGAAGGTCTCCACGGCGATCTCGTACTCGATCAACGCCTGCTCGGCGGCCCGTACGGCCTGCTCCAGCCGTTCCTCGGGACGCGGGGCGGGTGGGGGCTGATCGGCTTCCGGGGTCGTCACGGCGACCAGCGTAGGCGATGCGGCAACTCGCCATGGGGCTGCGGGTCGGCTGCCGACTGCGGGTCCGTCTGCAGGTCCGTCTGCAGGTCCGTCTGTAGGTCCGTCTGCAGGTCCGTCTGCAGGTCCGTTGTGGCTGGTCGCGCCCACACGGCGGAACCGCATGGTTCGTCTCGCCTCTCCGCCCCCGTCACACCCCCAGCTCCGCCGCCATCCGCCCCGCGCGGATCGCCGCGACCAGCTCCGTGTGATCCGCCTCCGTGCGGTCGGCGTACGTGACGGCGAAGGCGGCTATCGCCTCGTCCAGTTCCTCGTTCTTGCCGCAGTAGCCGGCGATCAGCCGGGGGTCGGCGCTGTGGGAGTGGGCGCGGGCCAGGAGGGCGCCGGTCATACGGCCGTAATCGTCGATCTGGTCGGCGGCGAGGGCGGCGGGGTCGACGCTGCCCTTGCGGTTGCGGAACTGGCGCACCTGGAAGGGGCGGCCACAGACCGTGGTCCAGCCGAGCAGGATGTCGCTGACGACCTGCATCCGCTTCTGGCCGAGGACGACCCGGCGGCCCTCGTGATCCACCGTCGGTGTCGTGAAGCCGGCGGTGGCCAGGTGCGGGACGAGCGCGGAGGGCCGGGCCTCCTTCACCTGGAGCACCAGCGGCTGCTCACGGTGGTCGAGGAGCAGCACGACGTAGGACCGGGTGCCGACGCTGCCGGTGCCGACCACCCGGAAGGCCACGTCGTGCACCGCGTGCCGGGCCAGCAGGGGGTGCCGGTCCTCGGACAGCGTCGTCAGGTACTCCTCCAGGGACGCGGCGACCGCGGTGGCCTCGGTGTCCGGGATCCGGCGCAGGACCGGCGAGGCGTCCACGAACCGGCGTCCGCCGTCCGCCATCGCCTCGGTCGACTTGGCCGCGAACCGGCCGCTGGTGTTGGCGCGGGCCTTCTCCGAGACCCGCTGCAGAGTGCCGAGCAGATCGTGGGCGTCGGTGTGCGAGACCAGTTCCTCGTCCGCGATGGCGTTCCACGCGTCGAGCACCGGCAGCTTGGCCAGCAGCCGCATGGTGCGGCGGTAGGCGCCCACCGCGTCCTGTGCGGCCGCGCGGCAGGTGTCCTCGTCGGCGCCGGCCTCCCGGCCGGCGAGCACCAGCGAGGCGGCGAGCCGCTTCAGATCCCACTCCCAGGGGCCGTGCACGGTCTCGTCGAAGTCGTTGAGGTCGATGACGAGGTCGCCGCGGTGGTCGCCGTACAGGCCGAAGTTGGCCGCGTGGGCGTCCCCGCATATCTGGGTGCCGATCCTGGTCATGGGGGTGCGGGCCAGGTCGTACGCCATGAGTCCGGCCGAGCCGCGCAGGAAGGCGAAGGGGGTGGCCGCCATCCGTCCGACGCGGATGGGGGTCAGCTCCGGTATGCGGCCGGCGTTGGACTCGGTGACCGCGCTCACCGCGTCGGGGCGGGAGGCGTCCAGGTCGAGCGTGCGGTGCGAGCCGCGCGGCACGCTCGTCCGCAGCGCCTTGCCCTCCTCCTTGGGCGAGCGCTGCCGCGGCCACTGGGCGAACCCGCGCACCCTTGGCAGCCGGCCTGCCTCACGGTCCCCCGCGTCCGCCGCGACGACTTCCACACCGGCACCGGTCACCGCGACCGCCTCCCCCGAACACCCGTCGGCACGAGCATCTACACGAACATCAACTCGAGCAGACCGTACATCCGCCGACGAAAACGCGTCAGGCCCCTGTGGACAACTCCCTGCGTCCGACGCCGATGCCGGCCACCCGCCCCGTTCTCCGTAGGCCGTCCGGCGGAGTTGCGAGGACGGGTGGGCGGCACGGGGGAAGCCTGTCGGCAGGAGGTGGCGGCCACGACGGCCACGACGGCCAACTGATGGGAGAGGGACATGACACCGGTGCAAAGGGGTGCTTGCGCCGCCCCGGCCGAGGGGTGTCCGTACGCCGCTCCGTGGCGCACCCCGCGCCCGCCTCGCCATGCCTGAGCTGCCGGACGTCGAAGGTTTCCGCCAGGTGCTCGTGGCCTGCGCGAAGGGCCGGGCCATCCGCCGCGTCGACGTGCGCGACGCGGGCGTTCTGCACGGGGTGAGCGAGCGGCGGTTGCGTGACGCGCTGGAGGGCCGGCGGTTCACCGAGCCGGAGCGGCACGGCAAGTGGCTGCTCGCCCGCACCGGCGGTCCCACCCTGCTGCTGCACTTCGGGATGACCGGCCGGCTGCTCTGTGCCCGTCCCGACGACGCCGTAGAGGCCCATGACCGCGTGCTGTTCGGCCTCAGTGGCGACCGGCAGCTCCGCTACCGCGACCAGCGCAAGCTCCGGGGCATCTGGCTGGCCGACGACGACTCCGGCGTTGCCCGGCTGCTGGACCGTCAGGGGCCCGACGCGCTGGCCGTGGACCGTGAGGATTTCGAGACCGCGCTCTCCTCACGCCGTGGTCGCATCAAAACGGCGCTGACCGACCAGTCCGTCGTGGCCGGACTCGGCAATCTGCTCGCCGACGAGATCCTGTGGCGTGCCGGGCTGCACCCGGGCGCCCGTGCCGGTGATCTGACGGAGACCGAACGCCGGCACCTGTACACCCACATGCGGCGCACGCTGCGTTCCGCGGTCACCGCCGGCTGCGTCCCGCCGCGCGATTCTTGGCTCACCGGGCACCGCGACGACCCCGACCCGCTCTGCCCCCGCTGCGGCACCCATCTGCGCCGCTCCCGCATGGCAGGCCGCGGCACGGTCTGGTGCCCACGGTGCCAGCCGGGCGGGACCTGAGCCCCACGGGACCTCAACCCCACTAGACCCACACCCCGGCTCAGCCGATCCAACTCGGCTTCCGCCCGGCCCCGTCCGTGAGATAGCTCACCGGTGCGGCCCGCCGCGCCCGTTCACAACCTGTGCGATCCCTCACAACTGCCCGTACAACGCGAAACGGGCCCCTGCCGTGACTTCCGTCACCGGCAGAGACCCGTCTCGTCTCTGTGCGCGAGGGGGGAGTTGAACCCCCACGCCCTTGCGGGCACTGGAACCTGAATCCAGCGCGTCTGCCTATTCCGCCACCCGCGCATTGGGTGTGTCTTCCGGATCCTGCCCTTTCGGGCTGGCCCCTTCCGACATCCAGAACATTAGCACGTCGTACGGGGTGGGTTCACATCCCTTCCCCCGGCCGGGAACCGGCCCGGACCCGCCCCACGCCCGCCCCACGCCCGCCCTGCGTTCGAACCGCCGCGGCCGAGCGCCCGCAGCCGAGCGATCTCTCCTACCCGTCACACCCGTCCCTCACGTATCAAGGAGACTCGCTTCACGTATCAACCTCGTACCGGTCCCGGGCATCTCCCCAGGAGGCGGGGCAGGTCCACAGCCAGGTGCGGGACACTGGTCTTCGCCCCCCTCTACGATCCATGGCAGCGGGAGTGCGCACCGGGAGTTCGAAGGGGAGTCGCTGGGGGAACCGGCTGATTGCCGGGCGCGTAGATACGATCAGTAAGCAGTACCGGCGGAACCAGCAGTACAGGCAAGGCAGCGCAGACAGCAGGGCAAGGCAACGGCAGGAACGGAGGAGGTGCCCCATGGGAGTCCTGAAGAAGTTCGAGCAGCGTCTCGAAGGTCTGGTGAACGGCACCTTCGCCAAGGTCTTCAAGTCCGAGGTCCAGCCCGTGGAGATCGCCGGCGCGCTCCAGCGTGAGTGCGACAACAACGCGACCATCTGGAACCGCGACCGGACCGTCGTACCCAACGACTTCATCGTGGAGCTGAGCGCGCCGGACTACGAGCGCCTCAGCCCCTACTCCGGGCAGCTCGGCGACGAGCTGGCCGGCATGGTGCGCGACTACGCCAAGCAGCAGCGCTACACGTTCATGGGCCCGATCAAGGTCAACCTGGAGAAGGCCGACGACCTCGACACCGGTCTGTACCGGGTGCGCTCGCGCACCCTCGCCTCCTCCAGCAGCCAGCAGGCGGCACCGCAGGCCCCCGCCGGCCCGGCCCCCGGCCGGCCCGCACAGGGCGCACAAGGCGCACAAGGCGCACAGGGCGGCTACGGCTACCCGCCCGCCACGCCCGCCGGCGCGCCCCCGATGCCGTCCTCGCCGCCGCCCGGCGCCCGCCCCGGCGGCTACGGCTACCCGCAGCCCGCCACGCAGCGGCCCGCCGCCGCCCCGATGAGCGGCGGGCGTACCCGCTACTGGATCGAGATCAACGGCACCCGCCACCAGATCTCCCGCGCGACGCTGGTGCTGGGCCGCAGCACCGATGCCGACGTGCGGATCGACGACCCCGGCGTCTCCCGCCGGCACTGCGAGATCCGGACCGGAACGCCCTCGACGATCCAGGATCTCGGTTCCACCAACGGCATCGTGGTGGACGGGCAGCACACCACCCGCGCTACGCTCCGCGACGGCTCGCGGATCGTCGTGGGCAGCACCACCATCATTTACCGGCAAGCCGAAGGGTGAAGCGGGGGCAATGTCAGAGCTGACCCTCACGGTCATGCGGCTGGGTTTCCTGGCCGTACTGTGGCTGTTCGTGATCGTGGCCGTGCAGGTCATCCGGAGCGACCTGTTCGGTACGCGCGTCACCCAGCGCGGATCCCGTAGGGAGGCCGGGCGCCAGCAGCAGGCGCCCCGGCAGCAGGCCGCCACGCCCCCGCAGCAGCGAAACCAGCAGCGGGGCCAGCAGGGCGGCGGCCGACGCGGGCGCAACGCCCCCACCAAGCTCGTGGTGACCGAGGGCACACTGACCGGTACCACGGTCGCGCTGCAGGGCCAGACGATCTCGCTGGGCCGGGCGCACGACTCCACGATCGTGCTGGACGACGACTACGCCTCCAGCCGTCATGCCAGGATCTACCCGGACCGCGACGGTCAGTGGATCGTCGAGGACCTCGGCTCCACCAACGGCACCTACCTGGACCGGTCCCGGCTGACGACTCCCACGCCGATCCCGCTGGGCGCGCCGATCCGCATCGGCAAGACCGTCATCGAGCTGCGGAAGTAGTGCTACATCATGAGTGAGCGCGAGCGGAGCGAGCACGCAGCGGCAGGCCGCACCCCGGTCTGCGGCGCGCTCCCGACCGGAGGGTGGGCAGTGTGGCTCGACACGACCGGCTGTACCCGGAGCCGACGGGCGAGGTGGGCATGAGTCTGTCACTGCGCTTTGCCGCCGGATCGCACAAGGGCATGATCCGGGAGGGCAACGAGGACTCCGGTTACGCCGGTCCCCGGCTGCTGGCGATCGCCGACGGCATGGGCGGCCAGGCGGCCGGCGAGGTCGCCTCCTCGGAGGTCATCTCCACCCTGGTCACGCTCGACGACGACGTGCCCGGCTCCGACATCCTCACCTCCCTCGGCCAGGCCGTGCAGCGGGCCAACGACCAGCTGCGCGCCATGGTCGAGGAGGACCCCCAGCTGGAGGGCATGGGCACCACGCTCACCGCCCTGCTGTGGACCGGGCAGCGGCTCGGCCTCGTGCACGTCGGCGACTCCCGCGCCTACCTGCTGCGCGACGGCGTCCTCACGCAGATCACGCAGGACCACACCTGGGTGCAGCGCCTCGTCGACGAGGGCCGGATCACCGAGGAAGAGGCCACCACCCACCCGCAGCGCTCCCTGCTGATGCGCGCCCTGGGCAGCGGCGACCATGTCGAGCCCGACCTGTCGATCCGCGAGGTCCGGGCCGGCGACCGCTATCTGATCTGCTCCGACGGCCTGTCCGGCGTCGTCTCCCACCAGACGATGGAGGAGACCCTCGCCAGCTACCAGGGCCCGCAGGAGACCGTGCAGGAGCTGATCCAGCTCGCGCTGCGCGGCGGCGGCCCCGACAACATCACCGTCATCATCGCCGACGTCCTGGACCTGGACACGGGCGACACCCTCGCCGGACAGCTGTCCGACCAGCCGGTCGTGGTCGGCGCCGTCGCCGAGAACCAGCACCACCTGCACGACAACGGCATCATGCAGACCCCGGCCGGCCGCGCCTCCCACCTGGGCCGCCAGGCGCCCGGGCACGGCGGCGGCGAGTTCGGCCCGCCCGGCTCCGGCGACACCACCGGCTACATCCCGGCGGGCAGCTTCGACGACTACGCCGACGGCGACCTCACCAAGCCGCGCGGGCGGCGCAAGTGGCTGAAGAGATCCCTCTACAGCGCGCTCGCCCTCGCCGTGATCGGCGGCGGCCTCTACGGCGGCTACCAGTGGACGCAGACGCAGTACTACGTCGGCGCCAAGGACGAGCACGTGGCGCTGTACCGCGGGATCAGCCAGGACCTGGCCTGGGTGTCGCTGTCGAAGGTCGAGAAGGACCACCCCGAGATCGAACTCAAGTACCTGCCGCTCTACCAGCAGAAGCAGGTCAAGAACACGATCACGGCGGGCGGTCTGCAGCAGGCCCAGGCGAAGATCGAGGCGCTGTCCGTGCAGGCCTCCGCGTGCCGGAAGCAGGCGGAGCGCCAGGCCGCCGAGTCCCAGCGGAACGCGAAGACGGGCCAGGGCGAGGCCGGAGGCACCACGGGAACCACCCGTACCGCTTTCACGTCCAAGGCATCACCGACGCCGAACCCGTCGACGGGTACGACGTCGAAGAAGCCCCCGACATCGCCCTCGAAGTCCCCGTCCCCGTCCGCGACCGCCACTCCGAACCCCGGCCCGAGCCTCTCCGAGGATGAGAAGAAGGTCGTCGATCAGTGCGGCAAGCAGTAGCGAAGCCGCGAGAGGCCCTGTCACACCATGAGCAGTACGACTAACTCGCCGTCGCACCACACGTCCACGATCGGCGCGATCGGCGCACCGAGCCGCCGCAACACCGAGCTGGCCCTGCTGGTCTTCGCCGTGGCCGTCCCGGTGTTCGCCTACGCCAACGTGGGCCTGGCCATCAGCAACCACGTGCCCGCCGGACTGCTGGAGTACGGCCTCGGCCTCGGCCTGATGGCCGGCGTCGCCCACCTCGCCGTCCGGAAGTTCGCCCCGTACGCCGACCCGCTGCTGCTGCCGCTGGCCACGTTGCTCAACGGGCTCGGGCTCGTCGTGATCTGGCGGCTGGACCAGTCGAAGCTGCTGCAGCAGATGCATGCCGCGGGCGGCAAGGCGGCCAACCAGCTGCTCTACACGGCGCTGGGCATCGCGCTCTTCGCCGTGGTGCTGATCTTCCTCAAGGACCACCGCACGCTCCAGCGCTACACCTACATCTCCATGGTCGGCGCGCTGGTCCTGCTGCTGCTGCCGCTGGTCCCGGGCCTCGGACTGAACGTGTACGGCGCGAAGATCTGGATCCACGTCGGCAGCTTCTCCATCCAGCCCGGTGAGTTCGCCAAGCTCGTGCTGGCGGTGTTCTTCGCCGGCTATCTGATGGTGAAGCGGGACGCGCTGGCCCTGGCCAGCCGCCGTTTCCTGGGGCTGTATCTGCCGCGTGGCCGTGACCTCGGCCCGATCCTCGTCGTCTGGGCGATCTCGATCCTCATCCTCGTCTTCGAGACCGACCTCGGTACGTCGCTGCTGTTCTTCGGCATGTTCGTGATCATGCTGTACGTCGCCACCGAGCGGACCAGCTGGATCGTCTTCGGTCTGCTGATGTCCGCAGTCGGCGCCGTCGGCGTGGCGAGCTTCGAGACGCACGTGCAGCAGCGTGTCCAGGCCTGGCTCGACCCGATGAAGGAGTTCAAGCTCAGCCGTCAGGGCCTCCAGGGCCACTCCGAGCAGCTCATGCAGGCCCAGTGGGCGTTCGGCTCCGGCGGCACCCTCGGCACCGGCTGGGGCCAGGGCCACTCCGAACTGATCGGTTTCGCCGCCAACTCCGACTTCGTCCTCGCCACCTTCGGTGAAGAGCTGGGCCTGGCGGGCATCATGGCGATCCTGCTGATCTACGGCCTGATCGCCGAGCGTGGCGTCCGTACCGCCCTCGCCGCCCGCGACCCGTTCGGCAAGCTGCTGGCCATCGGCCTGTCCGGTGGCTTCGCGCTCCAGATCTTCGTCGTGGCCGGCGGTGTGATGGGGCTCATCCCGCTGACCGGTATGACCATGCCGTTCCTCGCGTACGGCGGTTCATCCGTGATCGCGAACTGGGCGCTGATCGGCATCCTGATCCGCATCAGCGACACCGCCCGCCGCCCGGCGCCCACACCCGCCACGAACCCCGACGCCGAGATGACCCAGGTGGTCCGCCCCTCATGAACAAGCCCCTGCGCCGGATCGCGATCTTCTGCGGCCTGCTCATCCTGGCCCTGTTGATCCGGGACAACTACCTCCAGTACGTCAAGGCGGACCAGCTCGCCACCCAGAAGGAGAACCGCCGGGTCTCCATCGAGCGCTACGCCCACCCGCGCGGCGACATCATCGTCGACGGCAACCCGATAACCGGGTCGGTCCAGGGCACGCACGGCGACTTCAAGTACAAGCGCACCTACAAGGACGGGGCCATGTGGGCCCCGGTCACCGGCTACTCCTCCCAGGTCTACGGCAGCAACTACCTGGAGGGCGTCGAGGACAGCATCCTCACCGGCAACGACGACCGGCTCTTCTTCCGCAACACCCTGGACATGATCACGGGCAAGCAGCGGCAGGGCGGCAACGTGGTCACGACCCTCAACGCGGCGGCGCAGAAGGCGGCGTTCGACGGTCTGAAGCAGCAGGGCGGCAAGGGTGCCGTGGTCGCTCTGGAGCCGTCCACCGGCAAGATCCTCGCGATGGCCTCCTACCCGTCGTACGACCCCTCCACCATCGCCGGTGGGTCGGACGGCAAGGCCTGGACCACCCTGTCCAAGGACAAGGCCGAGCCCATGGTGAACCGGGCGCTGCGCGAGACCTACCCGCCGGGCTCCACGTTCAAGGTGGTCACCGCGGCGGCGGCGCTGGAGAACGGCCTGTACAAGTCGGCCGACGAGAAGACGAACTCGCCCCTGCCGTGGACCATGCCGGGCACCAGGACCCAGCTGAAGAACGAGGGCAACATCCCCTGCGAGAACGCCGACCTGCGCACCGCGCTGCAGTACTCCTGCAACACGGTCTTCGGCAAGGTCGGCTCCGACCTCGGCAACGACAAGATGCTGGCGGAGGCGAAGAAGTTCGGCTTCGACTCCGAGCAGTTCGTCCCGGTCCGCTCCAACGCGTCGGTGTTCTCCGACAACATGAACCCGTCGCAGACCGCGCTGTCCTCCATCGGTCAGTACAACACCGCCGCGACCCCGCTGCAGATGGCCATGGTCGCCTCCGCGGTCGCCAACGACGGCAAGCTGATGAAGCCGTACATGGTCGACAAGCTCCAGGGGTCCAACCTCGACACCGTCGCGCAGACCGAGCCGCAGGAGATGAGCCGCCCGCTGTCCTCGCAGAACGCGCAGATCCTGCAGGACATGATGCAGACGGTGGTCCAGAAGGGCACCGGTACAAGGGCGCAGATCCCGGGCGCCACCGTCGGCGGCAAGACCGGTACCGCACAGCACGGCGTGGCGAACAGCGCCAACCCGTACGCGTGGTTCATCTCCTACGCCAAGCTGCCCGACGGCAGCTCGCCGGTCGCCGTGGCGGTGGTGATCGAGGACGAGAGCGCCAACCGCGACGACATCTCCGGTGGCGGCCTGGCCGCGCCGATCGCGAAGAGCGTGATGGAGGCGGTCATCAAGTCCAAGAAGTGACCTTGCCCAGGAAGTGACGCCGCTCACGTCTTCTTCACATCGCCGCACGTTGCGATACCGGTCCTGTATCGGGTTCCGGGCTTGGCCAGGTCATACAAAGCGAGCCGGGTACGGTAGGCCCGGACGGCAGCCTCCGGCCGTGCACGAGTGTGTACGGCCGAGACCGACGGAGAGGGCTGGTAGGTAGCTATGGAAGAGCCGCGTCGCCTCGGCGGCCGGTACGAGCTGGGCCAGGTGCTCGGCCGTGGTGGCATGGCCGAGGTCTACCTCGCGCATGACACCCGCTTGGGCCGCACCGTGGCAGTGAAGACCCTGCGCGCCGACCTGGCACGCGACCCTTCCTTCCAGGCCCGGTTCCGCCGGGAGGCCCAGTCGGCCGCCTCTCTCAACCACCCCGCGATCGTCGCGGTCTACGACACGGGCGAGGACTACATCGACGGGGTCTCCATCCCGTACATCGTGATGGAGTACGTCGACGGTTCCACCCTGCGTGAGCTTCTCCACAGTGGCCGCAAGCTGCTGCCCGAGCGCGCGATGGAGATGACCATCGGCATCCTCCAGGGTCTGGAGTACGCCCACCGCAACGGCATCGTCCACCGTGACATCAAGCCGGCCAACGTCATGCTGACCCGCAACGGCCAGGTCAAGGTGATGGACTTCGGTATCGCCCGCGCCATGGGCGACTCCGGCATGACCATGACCCAGACGGCGGCGGTGATCGGTACGGCCCAGTACCTGTCGCCGGAGCAGGCGAAGGGCGAGCAGGTAGACGCGCGCTCGGACCTCTACTCGACGGGCTGCCTCCTGTACGAGCTGCTGACGGTACGGCCGCCCTTCGTGGGTGACTCCCCGGTGGCGGTGGCCTACCAGCACGTCCGCGAGGAGCCCCAGGCCCCCTCGGTCTTCGACCCGGAAATCACCCCGGAAATGGACGCGATCGTCCTGAAGGCCCTGGTCAAGGACCCGAACTACCGCTATCAGTCGGCCGACGAGATGCGCGCCGACATCGAGGCCTGCCTGGACGGCCAGCCGGTCGCGGCGACGGCCGCGATGGGCGCGGTGGGCTACGGCGGCTACCCCGACGACCAGCCGACGACGGCCCTGCGCCCCGACGCCGGCGCGGGCGCCACGAGCATGCTCCCGCCGATGAACCCGGACGACGGCGGCTACGGCTACGACGACGGCCCCGGCCGCCGCGGCCGACAGCAGAAGAAGTCCCACACCTCCACGATCTTGTTGGTGGTCGCGGGCATCCTGGTCCTGGTCGGCGCGATCCTGATCGGGAAGTGGGTGGCGAGCGGCGGCAACACGGGCGACGGCAAGGTACCGGTGCCGAACTTCGTCGGTGTGTCCGCGGCCACGGCCGGCAAGATGGCCGAGAACGTCGACCTGAAGGTCAGCACCTCCAACAAACCCTGCGACGACCAGCCCAAGGGCAACGTCTGCTCGCAGACCCCCGGCAACGGCACCAAGGTCGACAAGGGCACCACCGTCAAGCTGGTGATCTCGACGGGCGCACCCAAGGTCCAGGTGCCAGACGTCCGCGGCAGCCAGTTCGACCAGGCCGAATCCCTGCTGACGGACAAGGGCTTCAAGGTCGACAAGAAGATCCAGGTGTCGTCCCAGACACCCGGCGTGGTCATCAGCCAGGACCCGGAGGGCGGCACGAGCCGTCAGAAGGGCACCACGATCACTCTCACGGTCGCCAAGGCCGAGGACAAGGTCACGGTCCCCAGCGACATCATCGGCAAGTCCTGTGACGACGCGAAGACCGAGCTGCAGAACCTGGGCCTGTCGCCCACCTGCGCGGACAGCCCCACCACCAACCAGGGCGATGACGGCAAGGTCCTCTCGACCAACCCGCCAGCGGGCCAGCAGCTCGCCAAGAACCAGCCGATCACCATCAACGTCGGCAAGTTCCAGGGCGGCCAGACGCAGGGGCAGGTGCCGTCCGTCGTGGGCCAGACCCTGAAGCAGGCCCAGCAGACCCTGCAGCAGAACGGCTACACAAACATCCAGGTCAACGGACCGAACGACGACAAGGCCCGGGTCGTCAGCCAGACCCCGCCCCAGGGAACCCAGGCGGATCCGAGCAACACACAGATCATCCTGACCACCGTGGACATCGGCGATGGCGCCAACAACGGCGGCAACGGCAACGGCGGCATCTTCGGCGGCATCAACGGCTGAGCCTCCGGGACCGGTGAGCACCGGCTCGTGCCAGTTTGTGGTTCCCTGAGCGGGAGGGACACTCCGGCTCAGGGAACCGGACACCCAGAAACGCCCATCCCGTAGATCTCGATTTGCCCTGAAATAACCTTCGCTCATCCACTCGAGCCGCTAGTGTTCTGTACATGAAAAGATCACAGCGTCTGGCTCTGATCGGCGCCGCAGCCGCCGCGCTGCTCACTGTCACGACGATCGATGCTCATGCGGCAGATGGCCCCAGCTACGCCGGTTGTTCTACCACCGGCGCGAGCGGGGCGGCGACATTTACCAATTGGACCGCACTGCACGTCGACATCGATATGAACGTGTATGACATCTCACCGGACGGTCACAGCGTAGCCATCCGATTCATATCGGACCAGGTCAACAAGCCGTACCAGTACTGGCCTTGGCACTACAACTACCGGGGCTCCGGGAAGCCCATCGAGGTGCGCACGCACGCTGACAACTCTCGCGGCTATCTGAACTACGTCGGCGTCGAAGTGGCGACCATGGAAGGGTCCAAGGTCGTGCACAGCTGCATCGACTGGGTGGGTGACGGAAGCCCGTGACCAACCCCAAAGTGCCCCGGTGACAGACCGGTCGAAGATGCCCGAAGTCACAAGGGAAAGGCGTGGCTTCGGGCCTTCGTCACGCTAGAGCACGCAGTCGCCGAAAGACCTCTGTCAGCCCCTCAGTTCTTCCGGCGGAGTCCGCTTGCTGTCCACCTTGTCGATGCGGACCAGCTCCCCCCACACCACATACCGGTACTCCGACGTGTACACCGGCGTGCAGGTCGTCAGGGTGATGTAGTGGCCCGGCTTGGTCTTGCCGGACTCCTTCGGGATCGGGGAGACGACCTTGACGTTGTACTTCGAGGTCTCCGGGAGGATCGAGAAGACCTTGTAGACGTACCAGTCGTCCCGTGTCTCGAAGACGATCGGGTCGCCCGTCCGCACCTTGTCGATGTTGTGGAACTTCGCGCCGTGCCCGTCCCGGTGGGCGGCGAGGGTGAAGTTGCCGTTCTTGCCGGTCATGGGGAGCGTGGCCTTGACCGGGTCCGTGTAGTAGCCGGCCACGCCGTCGTTGAGGACGTCCGTGCCCGTGCCCTTCTCCACCAGGACCTCGCCGTTGTGCATCGAGGGCACGTGCAGGAAGCCGATGCCGTCCTTGGTGTCCAGCGCACCCGGACCGGAGTCCGTCGACTGGGCCCAGTGCTGACGGACCTTGTCGGCCTCCTTGTTCGCCTTGCGGTCCGCTATCACGTTCGTCCACCAGAGGGAGTAGACGACGAACAGGGCGAGCAACAGGCCCGCCGTGATGAGGAGTTCACCGAACACGCTGACCGCCGTCGCTATGCGGCCGGGACGCCGGCCGCGCGGGGCGGGACCCGGATCGGACGCGTCCGTGTGCTCTTCGGTGTCGTCGGCGGTCGCTGCCACAGTTTCCTCTGCCCCTACTCGCTTACTCGCTTCAGCCCTGCTCGATTCAGCCCTGCTCGATGAGCGCGTCCGGCTTGCCCTTGCTGCGCGGGCGTTCCTCGACCATCTTGCCCCAGACGATCAGCCGGTACTTGCTGGTGAACTCCGGCGTGCAGGTGGTCAGGGTGATGTAGCGGCCGGGTTGGGTGAAGCCCGAGCCCCTCGGAACGGGGTCCAGCACACTCGTGTTGGACGGCGAGGTCACCGGCAGCATCGAGGTCACCTTGTACACGAAGTACGTGTCCTGCGTCTCGACCACGACCGCGTCACCGGCCTGGAGCTTGTTGATGTACCGGAACGGCTCCCCGTGCGTATTGCGGTGCGCGGCGAGCCCGAAGTTACCGGTCTTCGCATCGGGCATCGCCGTCTTCAGCGGAGCCTCGCCGTAGTGCCCGACCATGCCCTTGTCGAGCACCTTCTCATTGCTGACGCCCTCCGCTATCGGCGCGACCACGTCCAGCTTGGGGATGTGCAGGATGGCGAAGCCCTGCCCCGGCGCGAACACCCCCGGACTGCGCTTGCCGCTGGCCCAGTCGTCCTGGAGCTGGTGCGTCTCGCTGCCCGCCTGCGCATGGGCACGGACATTGGTCCACCACAGCTGGTAGGTGACGAACAGCAGCATCAGCACGCCGGTGGTGATGAACACCTCGCCGATCGCCCGGCTCACGACCACGGCCGGACCCGGCCTGCGCAGCCGCGCCTGCCGCCGCGCCTCCACCCGGGTCAGCGGCCTGCCGGGCCCCCGGGTCCCGGCGGGCACCGCCTCCCGGCCGCCACCGTGGCGCCCACCGCGCCGCTTGGCGGCCTTTCTGCGGGCGGCACGGCCACCGACCGCCGATCCCGTACCGGAGGAGCCGGAAGGGGCCGCTGAGGCCCGTACGGGCCCGCTCTCCGGGCCACCCGGCGGCCCACCGGGCATCCGCAGCGCCATCGTCTCGTCGTCCAGGACGGGCCGATAAGGCTCCTCGTACGACTCGCCGTACGCCCCCTGCTGTGCCGCGCCCGCGCCCGCCGCGCCCCAGTCCCCCAACGCACCGGAAGCCCCGTACGACTGATCCCCGTACGAGGCATCGGTCTCGCGCTCCGGGCGCAGCGCGGTCACGCCGTGGCCCTGCCCACCACCGGGGCAAGCCCCGTCGACCTCGCCACGGCACCCTCGTCGCCGCACTCCACCAGCCAGTTGGCCAGCATCCGGTGCCCGTGCTCGGTCAGTACCGACTCGGGGTGGAACTGCACGCCCTCGACCGGGAGCTCACGATGGCGCAGGCCCATGATGATGCCGTCGTGCGTACGGGCCGTCACCTCCAGCTCGGCCGGAACCGTCCCCGGCTCGGCGGCCAGGGAGTGGTAGCGGGTCGCCGTGAACGGGGAGGGCAGGCCCGCGAAGACGCCCTTGCCCTCGTGCTCGACCAGCGAGGTCTTGCCGTGCAGCAGCTCCGGCGCCCGGTCCACCACACCGCCGTACGCCACCTGCATCGACTGCATGCCCAGGCACACCCCGAACACCGGCACCCCGGTCGAGGCACAGTGCCGGACCATGTCCACGCACACGCCCGCCTGCTCCGGCGTACCCGGCCCGGGCGAGAGCAGCACACCGTCGAAGCCGTCCTGGGCATGCGCGGTCGACACCTCGTCGTTGCGCAGCACCTCACACTCGGCGCCCAGCTGGTACAGGTACTGGACGAGGTTGAAGACGAAGCTGTCGTAGTTGTCGACGACCAGAATCCGCGCGCTCAATGGTTGTCCACCGTCACATCGTTGAAGGGCAGCAGCGGCTCGGCCCAGGGGAAGATGTACTGGAAGAGGATGTAGATCACGGCCAGGACCAGGACGAGGGAGATCAGCGCCCTCACCCATGCGTTTCCCGGCAGATGCCGCCAGATCCAGACATACATGCCGTTCCCTGCCGTCCCTTCCGTGTCCCCTACGGCACCAGACCCACGCCGTACGCCACCAGACTAACGGCGCAGAGCCTCCGGTTCGCCTGCCTCCACAGACTGTGTGGAGTCCAAGTGCGCCCAGACGATCAGCCGGTGGCTGTGCCCCCATTCCGGATCACACGTGGTCAGCGTCAGATACCGGCCCGGACGCGTATACCCGGACTTACGTGGCACAGGGTCGATCACCTCAACATCCGTGGGCACGGTTTTGTAAGGCCCTTTGTCGATCCGATACGTGAACCAGGTCGTCCCGTCCGTCAGGACCACGGCGTCCCCGGCCCGCAGCTCCGGGAAGTCCTTGAACGGATCGCCGTACGTGCGCCGGTGCCCGGCCACCGCGAAATTGCCCTCCTGACCCAACTGCGCGGTGCCCGCGTAGTGGGCGAGACCCTTCGCCAGCACGTCCCGGCCGGTGCCCTCCAGGACCGGCTTGTTCCACGTGAAACCAAGCCGCGGGATGTACATGATCGCGAAGGCCCTGCCGTAGCGGTACGGCGCCGGCCTGGTCACCGAGACCGTCTGCTCACCCGGGGCGGTGGCCGCCGGCCGCACGCTCCCCTTCGACCACTGCCGGTGCAACTGGTCGATCTGGTCGCTCATGGCCCCGTCCGCCCGCACCCCCGTCCAGAACAGCGCATAGGCAACGAAGAGCACGATCAGGGCGCCGACGGTGATGCACAGCTCGCTGACGGTCCGGACGATCACACGCACCGGCGCCTCCGTGACAAACGGCTGGCGAATGGCTGACGAACGACTACTGCACGGGCTTCGCGTAGTGCAGATCCACTGTGCCCGAGTAGCCGGGAAGAGTCACCGTCCCGTCGTCGGTGACTTTCCAGCCGAGGCCGTAGACATTGACGTACACCATGTAGGTCTGGATCGCCTTGCTCGCCGCCAGCGCCCGCTGCAACGTGCCCGGATCCCCCACCGCCGTGATCTTGTACGGCGGCGAGTAGACCCGGCCCTGGAGGATCAGGGTGTTGCCGACGCAGCGCACCGCACTGGTCGAGATCAGCCGCTGGTCCATGACCTTGATGCCCTGGGCGCCGCCCTGCCACAGGGCGTTCACCACGGCCTGCAGATCCTGCTGGTGGATGACCAGGTAGTCGGGCTGCGGCTCGGGATAGCCGGGGAGCTTGGCGGTGGCATTGGGCGGGGCGTCGTTGAGGGTGACGGTGATGGCCCGGCCGGTGAGCTTCTGGGTACCGGCGCCCTTCTCCAGCGCGCTCAGCCTGCGGTCCTGCGCCTTGCTGCCGCCGGCATCGCTCTCGGCCAGGGACTCCACACTCCCGCGCAGAGCCGCGTTGGACTCGTCCAGCCCCTTGTTCTTACGGCTGCGCTGCTGGATCAGGTCGGACAGCTTCAGCAGGGACCCGTCCTGACGGATGTCGGTGCCCTTGGCCGTGTTGAAGCTGGTGAAGAAGATCAGCCCGGCAAGGGCGAAGACGGCGGCCGTGAGCACCCGCACGGGGCGGAAGGGCAGGCGACGGCCTGGGCCGGAGCCCGTTGATTGCGTCCCGGGGGAGTCGGCAGAATTGCTCAACGGACCCTTATCTCCTTCAGCGCCACGGAAGCACTACGCTAACGGACGCCCGGGGGAGCACACAGAGTCGTCATGTTGGCCACTTGTACGCTGCCCCGAGCCCCGAACCGGTTACCTGCGCGGCCACGCAGCGCATCGACAGGAGAGACCCTCGTGCCGAAGTCACGTATCCGCAAGAAGGCCGACTACACGCCGCCGCCGGCGAAGCAGGCGCAGGCGATCAAGCTGAACAGCCGCAGCTGGGTCGCGCCCGTCATGCTGGCCATGTTCATCATCGGCCTGGCCTGGATCGTCGTCTTCTATGTGACAGACGGCTCCCTGCCCATCGACGCGCTGAACAACTGGAACATCGTGGTCGGCTTCGGCTTCATCGCCGCCGGCTTCGGCGTCTCCACGCAGTGGAAGTAGCTCTGCCCAGGGCTATCCAGCGAGTTATCCACAGCGGTTTTCCACATGGGGAAAAGAAAGACGATCTGTGGATAACTCATCGGGCGTTGACGCCGGTGTGACCGGCCCACTGTCCCCCATACACCTGTTCGCCCCCTGCCTGAGCTGGGAAAACACATCCGAGCGGCAGGGGGCACAGTTGTACCCGCACGCGATGCACAAGATCCGCCACAGGCTGTGGACAACGGTTCGGTATCAGGTGAGCTGAGCGGTCCTGACCAGCGTGAGCACCACCACGACGGCGAGCAGGACCGCACAGGTGCCGTACTGGACGAGTGCTCGCTTCTGGCGCGGCGCGTGGACCATGGCGTAGCCGGTGACGACGCCGGCGACCAGGCCGCCGATGTGGGCCTGCCAGGCGATGTTGAAGCCCGGGGTGAAGGTGATGATCAGGTTGATCACCAGTATGGCGGCGAGCGGGCGCAGGTCGTAGTTGAGGCGGCGCATCAGCACGCCGGTCGCGCCGAAGAGGCCGAAGATCGCTCCGGAGGCGCCGAGCGAGGGGGCGTTGGGCTCGGCCAGCAGATAGGTGAGCGCGCTGCCGGCCAGGCCGGAGACGAAGTACAGCGCTAGGTAGCGGGCGCGGCCGAGGGCGGCTTCCAGGGGGCCGCCGATCCACCACAGGCTGAGCATGTTGAAGAGGATGTGGGCGTAGCCGCCGTGCAGGAACATCGCGGTCAGCAGGCGGTAGTACTGGCCTTCGGCGATGCCTTCGACCGGGCCGAAGGGGGAGTACTGGGCTCGGCCGATCAGTTCGAACTTGTCGGTGAAGCTGTTGCCCGCGGAGAGCTGTACCAGGTACACGGCGAGGTTGATGCCGATGAGCACCTTGGTGAGCAGGCGGGGGTCGGCCGTGATGGTGCCGCCGGCGACCGTGCGGGGCTGGGAGGCCGTGGGTGTGTGTCCGGTGCCGCTGCCGCTGCGTACGCATTCGGGGCATTGGAAGCCGACGGAGGCGCTGATCATGCACTCGGGGCAGATGGGGCGCTCGCAGCGGGTGCAGCGCACGCCGGTTTCGCGGTCCGGGTGGCGGTAGCACACGGGCACGCGGTGGGCGTCCTGCGTGCTGCCTTCGGCCTGCTCCATCGGTTCCCCTTGCTCGTCGTGGGACTGCCCCGGCAATGCCCCGCCCCGCTCATCCTTGGTACGGACGAGCGGGGCGATTGGTTCCCTGCGGGATATTCCGGCCGGGGCGGTGGGCTCAGCCCTCGCGCTTCTCGACGACGACGGACTCGATGACGACGTCGTTGACGGGTCGGTCGTTGCGCCCGGTGGGCACGTCGATGATGGCGTCGACGACCTTCCGGCTGGCCGGGTCGGCGACCTCGCCGAAGATGGTGTGCTTGCGGTTCAGCCACGTCGTCGGGGCGACGGTGATGAAGAACTGCGAGCCGTTGGTGCCCGGGCCGGCGTTGGCCATGGCCAGGAGGTAGGGCTTGTTGAAGGACAGGTCGGGGTGGAACTCGTCCCCGAACTTGTAGCCGGGGCCGCCGATGCCGGTGCCCAGCGGGTCGCCGCCCTGGATCATGAAGCCGCTGATGACGCGGTGGAAGATGGTGCCGTTGTACAGCGGCTTCTTGCTCTTCTCGCCCGTGCCGGGGTGCGTCCACTCGCGCTCGCCCTGAGCCAGCTCGACGAAGTTCTTGACCGTTTCCGGCGCGTGGTTCGGGAAAAGCTGGACCACGATGTCGCCGTGGTTGGTCTTCAGGGTGGCGTAAAGCTGCTCGGCCACGATCTGCCTTCCGTTGTCTTCCTGTGACTCCCCGATCCTCGCACGGCCCGGCTCGTACGTCGCCCGGCGGCCATGAGTTCCGCCCGGGAGGCAGCGCGCGGCGGGGTTTCGTGGCAGTGTCGACGGGAGGCTCGGGTTGCCCGGTATTCGCCCGGAATCGAGCTGAAGGAAGGGATCGGCACCCATATGCCCGCCCTCGCATGCCGCGTGGGCTGCCTGCAGGCATGATCCGTAAAAGGGTGGAAAGTCGAAATACCGTACGCCACCGAGGAGGAGGAACCCGTGACCCGCATCGACAGCGTGCGCGCCGCGACCGGCTCGGCGAAGGACAGCGTGCTGCACGCCGCGGAAGTGGTGGCGCCTTACGCCGACACGGCGAAGGAGCGTGCGGCGCTCTACGCGCAGGAGGCACGCGTGCGGCTCGCGCCCGTGGTGTCGCAGGCCGCAGAGCAGGCCCGTGTGCAGTACGACGCCCGGCTCGCCCCGCGTCTGGAGCAGGCGCGTGCACATGTGCCGCCGAAGGTGGACGTGGCGGCTCAGGAGGCCGCCGTCCGTGCCCGTAAGGCCGCCCGGCAGGCGGCGGAGTACTCGCGCCAAGCGGCCGAGTACTCGCGTCCGAGGATCGAGCATGCCGTGGCGGTGACCGCTCCGGTCCGTGAGGAGGCCGCCGCGCGTGGTGCCGCTGCCCTGGCGGCGTTGCGCGGTCAGGTCTCGGCGGAGGAGATCCAGAAACTGGCCCGCAGGAACGCGCGCCGGTCCAGGGCGGGCCGGGCCGTGAAGGTGCTGGCGCTGCTTTCGGCGGTGGCCGGTGGTGCGTTCGCCGCCTGGAAGTGGTGGGACAAGCAGGCCAACCCCGACTGGCTGGTCGAACCGCCCGCCGCGACGGAGGTGCCGGAGTCGGGTGGCCGGCTCAGTTCGGTGGACGGCACCGGCACCTCGGACCTGGACCCGGAGGTTCAGGCGAAGCAGGCGGAGGAGGACGCCGCGCACCGCGACGACCAGCAGTAGCTCCGTCCGGGCGGGTATCGCGGGACGTGGCTGGATAACGTCGGCCGTCAAACGGGCCGTGGGCAAGGCGAGTTGAGGCTCTCGCCGTGCCCACGGCCCGTTTCACGTGAAACCACGGCTCATTCATAACGCCGGGTTATGGATTTCTGACGGCTCCCCGACGGCACGCAGGTGGCCGAATACTCCTCGTCACCCCACCCGTCCCACCCACGCCCGGAGGCATCATGCGCTCGGCGTCGCTCCTCGCCATCCTGTCCGCCCTGCTCGCCTTGACCGTCGTTCCCGCCCAGCCCGCCCACGCGAACAACGGGAGTACTTCCGCGTGTGCGCTGCAAGGGACGACCGGTTATACCGACGAAGGCCAGCAGACCGACTACACACGGTTCCAGAACCCGGTCGGCACCAAGCACGTGGCCGTGATCTACGTGGACTTCCCCGACGCTGCCGGCACCTCCCTGCCCCTGACTCCGTACTACAACCAGCTGTCGGGAGCGGCCGACTGGATGTGGAACGCCTCCCACGGCACGACATGGCTCGATCTCCAGGCCCCGTACGGCAACTGGGTGCGCATGCCGAAGAACTCCACCGAGTACAACTGGGAGCGTGGGTTCTCCTGGTCGACGCACCGGACCTATGTGGAGGACGCGCTGAGCGGCGCCGCGGACGCCGGCGTGGACCTGTCCCGGTACGACATGTTCTACATCGTGCCGACCAGCACCGCGGCCGCGATCGGTCACTCCCCCACCTTCATCCAGGACCCGGCTCAGCCGACGCAGGTGTGGAACCGGGCGACCGGGAGCCAGGTGACGGTCCACTGGGCGGTGACCTTCGGCCAGGACATGTGGCGCTGGGGCTACAAGGTCGCCGATCACGAGACCGGCCACACCTTCGGCCTGCCCGACCTCTACGCCTTCAGCGGCGATCAGAACCAGTACGTCGGCGGCTGGGACCTCATGGGCCTGATCTCGGGCCCGTCCCCGCAGTACTTCGGCTGGGAGGCGTGGAAGTTCGGCTGGATCACCGATTCCCAGGTCTCCTGCCTGTCCACGGCGAACACGTACTCCACGACCCTGAACGGGGTGGAATACGGGGGCAGTGGCTACAAGCTGGCGGTGATCAAGACCAGCGACACCACCGCCTACGTCGCCGAGTCCCGCAAGGCCGCCTACGCCGACTCCGGCGCGTGTTCCACCGGCGTCGTCATCTACAAGGTGGACACCTCTGCCGTCACCGGCGGCGGGCCGATCCGGGTGGTCGCCAACCCCGATGCCGCCGCCCCCACGGGGAACTGCACCGCGCTGGACATGCAGACCTGGAAGCCGGGCCAGTGGTTCGAGGACAGCGCCGCACGCATCCGGATCTACGTGAACGGCTCGGACGCGTACAACGACACCGTCTGGACGTACAAGTGGTGACCGGCGGCCGGCCGCACGGCCGGGACCAGCGTCCATAACCCGATGTTCTGGGAATCCGAGAGCTGTCCGTGAGGGCCGGCCGCCCCCACCCTTGACCCAAGCCGCTGTGAAATGTCACATCGTATAGGAGGCATCGTGAGAGCACGACGATGCGGGACGGTCATGGCTGTCGCCCTCGGGCTCGTCACCGTCGCCGGCTGCGGGGGAGCCGGCGACGGGGGGCGGAGCGGACCCGCGAGCAAGGGGGGCACCCTTCATGTGCTGTCCTCCCTCGACCTGGAGCACCTCGACCCGGCCCGCAACTACGTCACCTCCTCCGAGGACGTGGGCCGCCTCATCTACCGGACGCTGACGACCTACGCGGCGGCGCCAGGACCGGCCGGCGGGAAGATCGTGCCGGATCTGGCGACGGACACCGGCCGCCCCAGCGACGGGGCCCGTACCTGGACCTTCACGCTCAAGGCGGGGGTGAGGTTCGAGGACGGCCGGTCGATCACCAGCCGGGACATCAAGTACGGGGTCGAGCGGTCGTTCGCCGCGGAACTCCCCGAGGGGCCGCCGTACGCGCGGATGTGGCTTGCGGGGGGCCGGAGTTACAAGGGTCCCTACAAGGACAAGCGCGGGCTCGCCTCGATCGGGACCCCCGATGACAGGACGATCGTCTTCAAGCTCGTCCGTCCGGTGGCCGACTTCGGTTCGGCGGTGTCACTGCCGATCTTCGCCCCGGTTCCGCGCGACAAGGACACCGGCGTCCGCTACGACAGCAGGCCCTTCTCCTCCGGCCCGTACAAGATCGGGTCCTTCGAGCCCAAGAAGCAGCTGACGCTGGTCCGCAACACCTACTGGAGCCGGTCGACCGACGCGGTGCGGCGGGGCCTGCCGGACAAGGTCGTCATCGATCTCGATCTCGACCCGGCCGTGGTCGACCAGCGGCTCATCGCCGCTCAGGGAGCGGACGCCGACGCCGTCGCCTTCGAGCCGGTCGGACCGGCCTCGGTCGGGCCGGTGATGTCCAACCCCGCGGTGCGGGCCCGGCTGGTCACCGGCGAGTCGATCAACACGCGGTATCTGAGCATCAACACCCGGCACAAGCCGCTCGACGACGTCAGGGTGCGGCGGGCGATCGCCTACGCGCTGGACAAGGACGCCCTGCGCACGGCTCGGGGCGGCCCGATCGCCGGCCGGCTCGCCACCACCCTGCTGCCGCCGTCGCTGCCCGGCGCCGTCACCGACGATCCCTTCCCGAGCCCGGACGGAAAGGGCGATCCGGCCAAGGCCAAGGCGCTGCTGGCCCAGGCCGGCCATGCCTCGGGCCTGACCCTCACCCTCGACACCCCGGCCACCGCCGGCGGCCAGACGCAGGGCGAGGCCGTGCAGGCGTCGCTGGCCAGGGCCGGGATCAAGGTGAAGATCAACGCGATCAGCTCGTCGGCGTTCTACAGCACGGTGGGGAACACCGCCCAGGAGCACGACCTGGTGATCGACGGCTGGACCCCCGACTGGCCCGGCGCCTCCACCTATCTGCCGCTCGTCTTCGACGGCCGGCTGATCACCCCCGAGGGCAACAACGACCACGCCCAGTACGACTCCGCCAAGGTCGACGCGAGCATCGACCGGATCGCCGGGATGAAGGACCCGGCGGCCGCCGCGAAGGCCTACGGCGAACTGGCCGGGCGGATCATGCAAGACGTGCCGGTCGTGCCGTTCCTGTGGGACAAGGCGGCCGTCCTGACCGGGCCTCATGTCACCGGCGCCTACGGGCACATCGCCTACGTCGGGCGGCTGGATCTGGTCTCCCTGGGGCTGCGCAAGTGACCGCCACGCTCCCCGCCCCGGTGCCGTCCGAAGCGCCGCCCCGCATCGGGCCCCACGACACGTCCGTGCTGCGCCGGCTGCTGGCACAGCGCTCCGCCACCGTCGCGCTGACGGTGGTCGTGCTCCTGGTGCTGATCGCCCTCGCGGCCCCGCTGATCGCCTGGGCCGCGGGCACATCCCCGACCGAGTTCCACTCCGAAGCGGTGGACCCGGCGCTCGGCGGACTGCCACGCGGCACCGCGGGCGGGGTCAGCTCCGAGCACTGGCTGGGCGTCGAGCCCGGCAGCGGCCGGGACATCCTGGCCCGTGTCGTCTACGGCGCCCGGGTCTCCCTGCTGATCGCCCTGCTCGCCACCGTCCTGTCGGTGGCGCTCGGGACGGCGCTCGGGCTGGCGGCCGGGTTCTTCGGCGGCTGGACCGACACGGTCGTCGGCAGGCTGATGGACCTGCTGATGTCCTTCCCCGCCCTGATCTTCATGATCGCGCTGATCTCCGCGGCCCCGGGCGTGAACCGGCAGCTGCTGCTGGTCGTCGTGCTCGGCTTCTTCGGCTGGCCCTACGTCGGCCGGATCGTGCGCGGCCAGGCGATGGTGCTGGCCCGCGGTGAGTTCGTGGCCGCGGCCCGGGTGCTGGGCGCCTCCCGCAGCGCGCTGCTGGTGCGGGAGGTGCTGCCCAACCTGAGCGGGCCGATCCTCGTGGTGGCGACCATGTCGATCCCCGGCTATGTCGCCACCGAGGCGGGCCTGTCCTTCCTCGGCATCGGGGTACGCCCGCCGACCCCCTCGTGGGGCCAGATGATCGCCTCCGCGGTGCCGTGGTACGCCGCCGACCCCGTCTATTTCCTCGTCCCAGGCGCCTTCCTGTTCGTCACCGTGCTCGCCTTCAACATCCTGGGCGACGCCGTACGGGACGCGCTCGATCCCCGGAGCCGCCGCCGATGATCCTCTATGCCCTGCGCAGACTGGGCGCGACGGCGGCGATCCTGCTCGTCGTCTGCGCGGCCACCTTCGCGATCTTCTACCTGATGCCCGCCGACCCGGCCCAGGGCGCCTGCGGCAAGGCGTGCAGCCCGGAGCGGATCGCCGAGATCCGCACCACGCTCGGCCTGAACCACTCGGTGTTCGCGCAGTTCCGTGACTACCTCGTCGGCATGGTGGCCGGTCGCACGTACGGCACCGGGGCGCATGCCGTGCAGTGTCCCGCGCCCTGTCTGGGCTTCAGCTTCCAGACCGATCAGCCGGTGTGGCGGATGCTCACGGACCGGCTGCCGGTCAGCGTCTCCATCGCCGTGGGTGCGGCGGTGCTGTGGCTGCTCGTCGGCGTCACGGCGGGTGTGATCTCCGCTCTGCGCCGCGGCAGCCTGTGGGACCGGGCGGCGATGACGGCCGCGCTCGGCGGTGTCTCGCTGCCCATCTACTTCACCGCCCTGGTCCTCCAGTACCTGCTCGTCGTCAAGCTCGGTCTGCTGCCCTATCCGCAGGCGATCCCGCTCACCTCGGACCCGGTCGGCTGGGCGCAGTCCATGGTCATGCCGTGGATCACGCTGGCGATGCTCTACGCCGGGGTCTACGCCCGGATCACCCGTGGCGAGATGCTCGACAGCCTCGGCCAGAACTACGTCCGCACCGCCCGCGCCAAGGGCCTGCCCGAGCCGACCGTGCTGCGCCGGCATGCGCTGCGGCCGGCGCTGATGCCCATCGTGACGATCTTCGGCATGGATCTCGGCGCGCTGCTCGGCGGCGCCCTCATCACCGAGTCGGTCTTCGGCCTGCCCGGCGTGGGAAAGCTCGCGGCCGACGCGATCAACAGCGCCGACCAGCCGGTGATCCTCGGCGTGACGCTGTTCGCCGCGGCCTTCGTCGTGCTCGCCAACGTCGCGGTGGACCTGGTCTACGCGCTCCTGGACCCGAGAGTGAGGGCCGTGGGATGACCCTGCTGACCGTACGTGACCTGACCGTCGGCTTCGCGGGCGGCGTACGCGCCGTGGACGGACTCGACCTGGACCTGGCGGCCGGGGCGGTGCTCGGCGTGGTCGGTGAGTCGGGCAGCGGCAAGTCAGTGACCAGCCTGGCCGTCATGGGCCTGCTGCCCGATGCCCGGGTCACCGGTGACATCCGGTTCGACGGGCAGCGGCTGTCCGGCCTGGACCGGCGGGCGCTGCGCCGGCTGCGCGGCGACCGGATCGCGATGATCTTCCAGGACCCGCTGTCCTGCCTCAACCCGTACTACCCGGTGGGCTTCCAGATCGCCGAGGCCTACCGTGCGCACCGCCGGGCCGGACGCCGGGAGGGACACCGGATCGCGGTACGGATGCTGGACCGGGTCGGCATCCCCGAGCCCGAGCGGCGCGCCCGCGCCTACCCGCACGAGTTCTCCGGCGGCATGCGCCAGCGCGTGATGATCGCGATGGCCCTGTGCCTGGAACCCGACCTGCTCATCGCCGACGAGCCGACCACCGCGCTCGACGTGACCGTGCAGGCCCAGATCCTGGATCTGCTGCGGGAACTGCGGGAGCAGTCCGGCACCGCCATCATGCTCATCACCCACGACATGGGCGTGGTCGCCGGACTGGCCGACGAGGTCGTCGTGATGCACGGCGGGCGCGCGGTCGAACGAGGAACCGTCCGCGATGTGTTCTACCGGCCGCGGGACGCCTACACCAAGGGCCTGCTCGCCTGCGTACCCCGCGTCGACGGGCCGCTGCCCGATCGGCTGCCCACCGTGTCGGCGCCGGAGGTGACGGCGTGAACAACCTGAACAGCGAGAACAGCCTGAACGGCGGGCACGCACCGCTGCTCGAAGCACGCGACCTGGTCAAGCGGTTCCCCGTACGGCACGGCCTGACCCGGCGGCTCGCCGGACACGTCAGGGCGGTCGACGGTGTGTCCCTGCGGGTGGCCGCGGGGGAGACGCTGGGCCTGGTCGGCGAGTCCGGCTGCGGCAAGTCCACGGTCGCCCGGCTGCTGACCCGGCTCATCGAGCCCACCTCGGGCACGATCTCCGTGGCGGGCAGCGAACTGACCACGCTGGACGAGCGGTCGACGCGACCGGTGCGCCGCGACCTGCAGATGATCTTCCAGGACCCGTTCTCCTCGCTCAACCCCCGCCAGACCGTCCGGCAGATCCTCGCCGCCCCGTACCGCTACCAGGGGCTGACCCCCCGCGAACCGGTGGAGGAGCTGCTGGAGCGGGTGGGCCTCAGGCCGGAGCACGCGGCCCGCTATCCCCACGAGTTCTCCGGCGGCCAGGCCCAGCGCATCGGTATCGCCCGGGCGCTGGCGCTGCGGCCGAAACTCGTGGTGTGCGACGAGCCCGTCTCGGCGCTCGACGTGTCGGTCCAGGCGCAGATCCTCAACCTGCTCAAGGACCTGCAGCAGGAGTACGGGCTCGCCTACCTGTTCATCGCGCACGACCTCGGTGCCGTCCGTCAGATCAGCACCCGTGTCGCCGTGATGTACCTGGGCACGGTCGTGGAGACGGCCGACCGGGACACGCTCTACGGCGGTGCCGCGCACCCCTACACCCACGCCCTGCTCTCCGCCGTACCGCTGCCCGACCCGGACGCCGAACGCACCCGCGAACGGATCGTCCTGAGCGGCGATCTGCCCAGCCCGCTAGATCCGCCCAGCGGCTGTCCGTTCCGCACCCGCTGCCCCAGGGCGGCCGGCCCGTGCGCCGCCGAGCGGCCCGTGCTCCGCACGATCGGCCCGGGCCATGAGGTCGCCTGCCACTATCCCGAGCCGCTGACCCAGCCGCTTCCGGATCCGTCCACCCAGGAAAGGGCCGTATGAGCCGCACCTACCGTCTGCCCGGCCTCGCCGTGACCGACCACACGTTCACCGTGCCGCTGGACCACGCCGACCCCGCGGGAGCCTCGATCCGGGTGTTCGCCCGGGAAGTGTGCGACCCCGCGCGCGCCGGCGAGCGACTGCCCTGGCTGCTGTATCTGCAAGGCGGCCCCGGCGGCAAGTCGCCCAGGCCGCTGAACGCCACCAGCGGCTGGCTCGCCCGTGCCGTCAGGACCCACCGGGTACTGCTGCTGGATCAGCGCGGCACCGGCCGCAGCACCCCGGTCACGGCCCGGTCGGCGGGACGGTTCCCCGATGCCCGGGAGCTGGCCGGCCATCTCGCCCTGTTCCGCGCGGACTCGATCGTCGCCGACGCGGAGTTGATCCGGCGTCAGCTGTGCGGGGACGAGCCGTGGGAGACGCTCGGTCAGAGCTACGGCGGCTTCCTCACCCTCACCTACCTCTCCCGAGCGCCCGAGGGACTGCGCGCCTGCTACATCACCGGCGGCCTGCCCGGCCTGGACGCCACCGCCGACGACGTCTACGCGGCGACGTATCCCCTGGTCAGGCAGAAGGTGACCGCGTTCTACGACCGTTACCCCGGTGACCGCGAGCTGGTCCGGCGGATCGCCGATCTGCTCGGCCTGCGCACGGTGCGGCTGCCGGACGGCGACCGGCTCACGGTCCGGCGGCTGCGCACCCTCGGCCTGATGCTGGGGATGGGCGACGGAGCCGAGCGCCTGCACTGGCTGCTGGACGAGGCCCTGGGCGCCGACGGCGACCTCTCGGCGACCTTCCTGCAGCAGGTGACGAACCTGACCGGGCTCGTCGACAACCCGCTCTTCGCCGTGCTCCAGGAAGCCTGCTTCGCACAGGGCGGCAAGCCCACCGGCTGGGCCGCCGAACGCGCGATCGCCGGACGCCCGGAGTTCGCCGAGGACGCCGACCCGCTGCTGTTCACCGGCGAGATGTTCTACCCCTGGATGTACGAGGAGATCGCCGGGCTGCGGCCGTTCCGCGATGCGGCCCGGCTGCTGGCCGAGCGGACCGACTGGCCCGACCTGTACTCCCCCGCGCGGCTGGCGGCCAACCGGGTGCCGGTGGCGGCCGCGATCTACCACGACGACATGTACGTGCCCACCGAGCTGTCCCTGCCGACCGCGCGCTCGGTCGGTGCGCTGCGCGCCTGGGTCACCAACGAGTGGGAGCACGACGGGGTGAGCGCGTCCGGCGCGGGCGTGCTGTCCCGCCTGTTCGACATGGCCGCCGGACGGGCCTGACACCAACCCGAAGGAGAGACGAGGGACATGTCCAGATCCACCAAGAGCCTCAGGGACATCAAAAGTCTGAGTCTCAGAGACGTCAAAAGCCTCAGGGACATCAAGAGCCTCAAGGCCCTTGCCGCCGGCACCGCGGCGACGGCGTTGCTGACGCTCGGCGCCGCCGCTCCCAGCGCGCACGCGGCGCAGGACCCGGCGCACGCCACCGCCGCGGCCACCGACTGCGCCCTCCCCGGCCGGACCGGCTGGACCGACGAGGGCCACGGCACCGACTACACCCAGTTCCAGCGGCCCATCGGCACCAAGCGCGTCCTCATGCTGTTCGTCGACTTCCCCGACGCCCCGGCCGCGGGCCCCACCACCGACTACTACCGGCAACTCGCCCCGGCCGCCGACTGGATGAGGCGCGACTCCTACGGCCGGACCGGGCTCGACATCACCCCGCTGGACCGGTGGATACGGATGCCGCAGGACTCCGCCAGCTACGGCTTCCAGCGCGGGATCACCTTCGAGCAGCACGAGGCGTACGTCCGGCAGGCGGTGGCGGCCGCCGACCCGTACGCCGACTTCTCCCGGTACGACCTGGTCTACATCGTCCCGGCGAAGTCCGCCTCGGCGATCAGCTTCTCGCCGACGTACCTGTACGACCCCACCACCGCGGGCATCACCGCCGACGGCAAGCGCGTCAAGTGGGCGGTGACGTTCGGGCAGGACATGTGGCACTGGGGCTTCAAGGTCGCCGACCACGAGACCGGTCACACCTTCGGCCTGCCCGACCTCTACGCGTTCACCGGCACCGACTACCACCGCTTCGTCGGCGGCTGGGACCTCATGGGCGACATCGCCGGCGCCGCCCCGCAGCACCTCGGCTGGGAGCGGTGGAAGTTCGGCTGGATCGACGACCGCCAGGTCGCCTGCCTCCCCTCGGCCGGAAGCCGCACGGTCGACCTGAAGGCGGTCGAGAGCCCGGGCGGTACGAAGATCGCGGTGATCCGCACCTCGGACACCACCGCCTACGTGGCCGAGTCCCGCAGGGCCGTCGGCGCGGACGCCAAGACCTGTTCCACCGGCGTGCTCGTCTACAAGGTGGACTCCGCCGCCCAGACCGGCGACGGCCCGGTCCGGATCGTGAACGGCAATCCCGGCGCCACCCCGCCCTCGGGCTGCCGGGCCCTGGACATGGCGGCCTTCCACGCCGGGCAGTCCTTCACCGATCCCGCGACCGGAGTACGCATCGACGTGGACAGCGGCGCCTCCCTCCATGACCGGATCTCGATCACCAGGAACTGAGACCGGGTGCGGGCGCGGTGGCTCACCGCGTCATCCGCAGCGCCTGAGGATGACGCTCGCGCCACCGGGCGTACGCCGGAGCCGCGGCACAAGTGGCCAGATATCCCTCGGCGACCCGCCGGACGATGTCGTCGCCGTGCTCGGCCAGCGGCCCGTCCCGGCGCCAGGCGAGCACATGGCGGTACCAGAGCGGATTGCCGGCGAGCGGGCGCACGGCGACGCCGGGCACCTCGATGAAGGTCGCCTGGCAGAGGCTGACGGCCAGGCCCGCCCGGACGATGTCGATCAGCTGCCGGCCTTCGGCCTCGTAGGGGGTGTGGGGCTGACGGCCCGTCCGGGAGAAGACGGACGCCCAGTACTCCCGGGTGCGGTCGCTGTCCGGGTGGGGCATGGCCCAGTCGTCCTCCATGAGGTCCGTCAGGCTCGTCTCGTCGCGGCCGGCCAGCGGGTGGCCGGCCGGGAGGAGCGCGAAGACGGGCTCGGTGACGACCGGGTGCAGGACGACTCCCTCGCGCGGCGGAAGCTCGTGGCCGGGGTTGTCGCCAAGGACCGCCGCCTCCAGGCGCCCCGCCGCGAGGTCGTCCAGCAGGGGCGAGGGGGAGTACTGGCAGCGGGTCGTCACCTGCGAGCCCGGGACCGACTCCCTTGCCGCCACGACGAGATCGGCCAGCAGCGGCGCGCCCACCGAGCCGAGCCGGATGCGCCCGGGGGCGGTTCCGCAGCGGGCGGCGCGGGCGGTGTCGGCCAGCAGTCCCTCGATGCCCGGGAGGATGGCCCACGCGCGCGTGAGCACCAGCTCCCCCAGCGCGGTGGGCACGGCGCCGGCCTGTCCGCGGTCGAAGATCGGCCCGCCCAGCATGGCCTCGATACGCCGCAGTTGGGCGCTGAGCCCGGGCTGGGTCATACACAGCGAGGCGGCGGCGCGGGTCAGACTTCCGGCCTCCGCGATCGCACAGATCACTCGCAAATGCCGTACCTCGAGATCCATGGCGCGGATGGTAAGGAGCGGCGGTGGCCTTTCGGCAGGGGTCGGCGCATCACAGTCCCATATGAAATGTCACACGTGACCCGAGAGTTATGGGTCGGAAACCCTTGGCAGGAGCAATGCAATGTGAAATGGTACTGCGCGTGCCCACGAGCGATTCGTCAGACGTCATCGTCGTCGGAGCGGGAATGGTCGGCGCGGCCTGCGCCTACTACGCCGCCCGCGCCGGTCTCTCGGTCACCGTGGTCGACCGCGGCGCCGTCGCCGGCGGGACCACGGGTGCGGGGGAGGGAAACCTCCTGGTCTCCGACAAGGAACCGGGCCCCGAACTCGAACTCGCGCTGCTGTCCGCCCGCCTGTGGCGGGAACTGGCAGAGGCCCTCCCCGCGCGGATCGAGTACGAGGCCAAGGGCGGCCTGGTCGTCGCCTCCGACCCGGCGGGGACGGCCGCCCTGCGGGACTTCGCGGCCGGTCAGCGCGAGGCCGGGGTCCAGGCGCAGGAGATCCCCGCCGACCGGCTCGCCGACCTGGAGCCACACCTCGCCCCCACCCTGGCGGGCGGCGTCCACTACCCCCAGGACGCCCAGGTCCAGCCCGCCCTCGCGGCGGCGCACCTGCTGCGTGCCGCACGCGCGCGGACCCGCCTCGGCGAAGAGGTGACGCATCTGCTCACCGGGGCGAACGGCGAAGTGACCGGGGTGCGGACGGCGACCGGCGCCCTGCACGCCCCGCACGTGGTCAACGCGGCCGGTGCCTGGGCCGGCGAACTGGCCCGGCGCGCGGGTACGGAGCTGCCCGTCCTGCCCCGCCGCGGCTTCGTCCTCGTCACCGAACCACTGCCGCGCGTGGTGCGGCACAAGGTGTACGCGGCGGACTACGTCGCCGACGTGGCGAGCGGGTCCGCCGCGCTGCAGACCTCGGCCGTGGTCGAGGGAACCCCGTCGGGCCCGGTGCTGATCGGCGCCAGCCGTGAGCGGGTGGGCTTCGACCGCACGCTGTCGGCCGAGGTGCTGCACCGCCTCGCCGCCCAGGCCACCGCCCTGTTCCCGGTACTGGCCGGGGTACGGGCGATCCGCACCTACGCCGGATTCCGCCCCTACCTTCCCGACCACCTGCCGGCGATCGGCCCCGATCCCCGCGTACCGGGGCTGCTGCACGCCTGCGGCCACGAAGGCGCGGGCATCGGACTGGCTCCCGCCACCGGCCTGCTCATCGCCCGTCTCCTGACCGCGAAGCAACCTCCCATGGCCGTCGGCCCGTTCAGCCCCGGCCGGTTCACGCCCGCCCCCTGACCGTCCGCTCTTCGAGAGGAGGCCGCAGTGGCCCGTACCCC
Organism: Streptomyces sp. NPDC001709; assembly: GCF_053596375.1. Lineage (NCBI taxonomy): Bacteria > Bacillati > Actinomycetota > Actinomycetes > Kitasatosporales > Streptomycetaceae > Streptomyces > Streptomyces sp. NPDC001709. The sequence continues at coordinate 140,229 of NZ_JBSFGB010000015.1, forward strand.
CGGTGAACTGGTCGGGGCACGCCCCGGTCCGCCGTTCGAGATCACCGTCGACGGCCGCACCGTCACCGCGCTGCCCGGACAGTCCATCGCCGCCGTCCTGTGGGGCGCCGGCATCCTCGCCTGGCGCACCACGCGGAACACCGGTCGCCCGCGCGGCGCCTTCTGCGGCATCGGGCAGTGCTACGACTGCCTGGCCACCGTCAACGGCGAGCCCAACCGGCGGGTCTGCCTGCTGCCCGCGCGTCCCGGCGACGCGATCACCACCCAGGAGGGACACGGCCATGCCGGGATCGGCGTCTGAACCCGACGAGCGGCTCGACAACCAACTCGACCTCGCCGACCGCGTGTACGACCTCGCGGTGATCGGCGCGGGCAGCGCCGGACTCGCCGGCGCGGTCGCCGCGTCGGACCTCGGCCTGTCCGTCGCCCTGCTGGACGCCTCGGCGCAGACCGGCGGCCAGTTCTACCGGCATCCCGCGCCCGCCCTCGGCGCCGTACGACCGCAGGCCCTGCACCACGACTGGGCCGCCTTCACCGATCTGCGCCGCCGTCTGGAGGCGAGCGGTGTCGCCCAGCTCCTCGGGCATCACGTGTGGAGCGTGCTGCCCGAGAGCGGGGAGCTGTGGGCAGTGCACGCCGTCACCGGCGCCGACGGCGAAGGGGAGCGGCCGGTACGGGTGCGGGCCCGCGCGGTCCTGCTCGGCACCGGGGCCTACGAGCGGCAACTGCCCTTCCCCGGCTGGACGCTGCCCGGCGTGGTGGGTGCCGGGGGCGCCCAGGCCATGCTGAAGTCCGGGCTCGTGCTGCCGGGCAAGCGGGTCGTCGTCGCGGGCAGCGGGCCGCTGCTCCTCGCCGTCGCCTCCTCACTGGCCACGGCCGGGGCACGTGTCCCCGCCGTCGTCGAGGCATCCGGCTACCTCGGGTACGCCCGCCACCCACGCGCCCTCGCCGTCAACCCCGGCAAGCTCGCCGAGGCCGTCGTACACGGATCGGTGCTGCTGCGCCACCGCGTGCGGCTGCGCACCCGCAGCGCGGTCACCGAGGTGCACGGCGACGACCGGGTGGCGGCCGTGACCGTCTCCCGGGTCGACGCGCGATGGCGACCGGTACCGGGAACGGGACGGCGCATCGCGTGCGACGCACTGGCCGTGGGGCACGGGCTGGTCCCGCAGATCGACCTGGCCACCAGCCTCGGCTGCGCGACCCGGCACACCCCCGACGCGACCTGTGCCCTCGCCCTGGACGACCTGCAGGAGACATCGGTCCCCGGCATCTGGGCGGCCGGCGAGACCGGTGGCATCGGTGGCGCCCCGCTCTCCCGTGCGGAGGGCGAGCTGGCGGGCATCGCGGTCGCCGCCCGGCTGCACGGCAAACCGTCCCTCACCGGATCCCGGCGGGTGCGTGAACTGCGCCGCCGCCGGGACCGGATGCGGGCCTTCGCCGACGCCATGGCCCTCGCGCACACCCCCGGCCCGGGCTGGACCGAGTGGCTCACCGACGACACGGACGTGTGCCGCTGCGAGGAGGTGACCGCCGGCCGCATCCGGGAGGCGGTGGCCGACTTCGGCGCCCGCGACGCCCGTACGGCCAAGCTCCTCACCCGGGCGGGCATGGGCTGGTGCCAGGGCCGCGTGTGCGGGGCGGCCGTGGCCTGTCTCGCGGCACGCGGCGGCGACGGCACGGTGCCGCCGTCCGCCGAGCGCCGGCCGCTCGCCGTGCCGGTGCCCCTCGCGGCGCTCGCCTCGCTCGACGAACCGGACCGCTGAACCAATCGGCATCACTCCGTCCGCATCACTCGGCATCACTCCGCACTCACTCCGCCCGGCACCCACCAACCCGGGCGGCCAGCAAGTAAAATGTCACACACCATAGAAGGGTCAGCCGATATGGCCACCTCCGCCACTTGGACCTCCGACCGCCCCTGGCGCGGCATCATGGTCGCCACCGCCCTCCCGCTGCGCCCCGACCTCTCCGTCGACCACGACGCCTACGCCGAACACGTCCGCTGGCTCCTCGACAACGGCTGCGACGGCGTCGTCCCGAACGGCTCGCTCGGTGAGTACCAGACCCTCACCGCCGAGGAGCGCGCCCGTGTCGTGCGCACCGCCGTGGAAGCCGCGGGCGACGGCGCCCGGGTGATGCCCGGAGTCTCCGCCTACGGCAGCGGCGAGGCCCGCCGCTGGGCCGAGCAGGCGGCCGAGGCGGGCTGCGGCTCCGTGCTGCTGCTGCCGCCGAACGCCTACCGCGCCGACGAACAGGCCGTACGCGCCCACTACGCCGAGGTCGCGGGGGCGGGGGTGCCGGTCGTCGCCTACAACAACCCGATCGACACCAAGGTGGACCTGAGCCCGGCGCTGCTCGCCCGGCTGCACGGCGACGGCAGCGTGGTCGCGGTCAAGGAGTTCACCGGCGATGTGCGCAGGGCGTACGAGATCGCCGAACTGGCCCCCGAACTCGACCTGCTGATCGGGGCGGACGACGTCCTGCTGGAGCTGGCGGTCGCCGGCGCCGTCGGCTGGATCGCGGGGTACCCGAACGCGTTCCCCGCCACCTGCGCCTACCTCTACCAGGCCGCCGTCGCCGGGGACCTGGACACGGCACTGCCCCTCTACCGCTCGCTGCACCCGCTGCTGCGCTGGGACTCCAAGACGGAGTTCGTGCAAGCGATCAAGCTCTCCATGGACCTCGCCGGACGCCACGGCGGCCCCACCCGCCCGCCGCGCTTCCCGCTCACCGGCGAGACCGGGGCCGCGGTGCGCGCGGCCACCGAGAAGGCCATCGCCCAGGGCCACTACTGACCGGAAAGGACGGACGTCCGTGCGCACACGCCACGTCTTCCACGCCGTCGACTCACACACCGAGGGCATGCCCACGCGCGTCATCACGGGCGGCGTGGGGGTGATCCCCGGCGCCACCATGGCCGAGCGCAGGCTCCATTTCATCGAGCACCTGGACCACATCCGCACGCTCCTGATGTACGAGCCGCGCGGCCACGCCGCCATGAGCGGCGCGATCCTGCAACCCCCGACCCGCCCCGACGCCGACTACGGGGTCCTGTACATCGAGGTCTCCGGACTGCTGCCGATGTGCGGGCACGGCACCATCGGGGTGGCCACCGTGCTGGTCGAGACCGGGATGGTGCCGGTCTGCGAGCCGGTCACCACGGTACGGCTGGACACCCCGGCCGGCCTGGTCTCCGTCGACGTGCACGTCGAGGACGGCGCGGCGAAGGCGGTCACGCTCACCAACGTGCCCGCGTTCTGCGTGGGCCTGGAACGCAAGGCGGACGTTCCGGGGTACGGCACGGTGACGTACGACCTCGCCTTCGGCGGGAACTTCTACGCCTTCGTCGAACTGGAAGCGCTGGGGCTGCCCTTCGACCGGGCCCGCAAGGACGACCTCCTCGCCGCCGGGCTCGCGATCATGGACGCGATCAACGCCTCACCCGACCGGCCCGTCCACCCCGAACAGCCGGAGATCAGCGGCGTCAAGCACGTCTACCTCGCCGCGCCGGGCTCCGACGCACAGCGCTCACGGCACGCCATGGCCATCCACCCCGGCTGGTTCGACCGTTCGCCGTGCGGCACCGGCACCTCCGCCCGCATGGCCCAGCTCCACGCCCGCGGCGAACTCCCGCTGCACCGCGACTTCGTCAACGAGTCGTTCATCGGCACCCGGTTCACCGGCCGCCTGGTCGGCGAGACCCTCGTCGGCGGGATCCCCGCCGTCGTGCCCACCGTCACCGGCCGCGCCTGGATCACCGGCACCGCCCAGTACTTCCTCGACCCGGACGACCCCTTCCCCGGAGGCTTCCTCCTTTGACCGCCATGCCTGAGCCCTCTTCGTCCCTTTCATCCTCTTCCTCCCCTTCTGTCATCTCCCGCAATCCGGCCGACCCCTCCGACGTCCTGGTACGGATCCCGGCCGCCGGCGCCATCGCCGCGGCCGAAGCCGTCGAACGGGCCCGCGCCGCCCGGTCCGACTGGCTCAGCGGCGGCGCGGCCGCCCGCTCGGCGGCCCTCTCCGCGATCGCCGGGGCCATCGAGGCCGCCGCGGAAGAGCTGTCCGCACTCGCCGTACGCGAAGTGGGCAAGCCGCTCACCGAAGCGCGGGCCGAGGTGGCCCGCACCGCCGCGATCTGGCGCTACTACGCCCAGGCCCCCTACGAGCCCACCGGTTCCCTCCACGAAACGGCGGACGGCCCCGGCCTGTTGCTGACCCGGCGCCGCCCGCACGGTGTGGCGGGGCTGATCACGCCGTGGAACTTCCCCTTCGCCATCCCCAGCTGGAAAGCGGCCCCCGCGCTGGCCGCGGGCAACGCGGTCGTCCTGAAACCGGCGCCGGAGGCCACGGCGTGCGCCCTGCGGCTCGCCGGGATCCTCGAAGACAAGCTGCCCGCGGGGGTGTTCACCGTGGTCCCCGGCGGCGCCGCCGAGGGCGAGGCGATCGTCGGTGCCGCCGACGTCATCTCCTTCACGGGCTCCACCGCGGTCGGCAACGCGGTCGTGGGCGCCGCCACCGTCCGGGGCGTCCCGGTGCAGGCCGAGATGGGCGGGCTCAACGCGGCGATCGTCCTGCCCGACGCCGACATCGGCCGGGCCGCCGCCCACATCGCCTCGGCGATCGCCGGCTACGCCGGGCAGAAGTGCACCGCCACCAGCCGGGTGATCGCCGTCGGCGCCGCCCTCGACCCGCTGCGCGAGGCCCTCACCGAGTCACTGCGCACGCTCCGGGTGGGCGATCCGGCCGACCCGGCCACGGTGTGCGGCCCGCTCATCAGCGAGCGGGCCCGCGACCAGGTGGAGGAGGCTCCCTACGGCCTCCCCGTGCTCGCCGGCGGCCCCGTCGCCCGGGACCACGGCTGGTACACCGCACCCACCCTGGTGGAGAAGGTCCCGCCGGACCACCGGCTGCTGCGGGAGGAGACCTTCGGCCCGATCGCGGCCCTGCTGCCCGCGGACGACCTGGCCCACGCCGTACGGATCACCAATTCCGTCCCCTACGGACTGGTCACGTCGGTCCACACGGCCGACCTGGACGCGGCGCTGTACGGACTCGATCACCTCGCCACCGGCATGACCCGCATCAACGCACCGTCCACCGGGGTCGACTTCCACCTGCCCTTCGGCGGCACCAAGGCATCCAGCCACGGCCCGAGGGAGCAGGGCAAGGCCGCCCTGGACTTCTACACAGCGAGCCGTACGTACACTCTGGCACCCGCGAAAACAACGTGACATTGCACGTGTACGCTGGCCCTCCGGCCAGGGCACGGAGGACACAGAGCATGGGGCATCTGAAGGCGAGCAACCTCATCACCGCCCGGGAACGCCTGCGCGACCAGGTCGCCCACGCCCTGCGCGCCGCCCTCATCTCCGGTGAACTGCGCCCCGGCGAGGTCTACTCGGCCCCCACGCTCGCCGAGGACTTCGGCATCTCCGCGACGCCCGTCCGCGAGGCGATGCTCGACCTGGCCCGCGAGGGCCTGGTCGAGCCCCTGCGCAACAAGGGCTTCCGGGTCACCGAGGTCAACGAGCGCGACCTCGACCAGTACACCGAGATCCGCACGCTGATCGAGGTGCCCACGGTCGGCCGGATCACGCGGACCGCGTCGAAGAAGGACCTCGAAGCGCTGCGCCCGATCGCCGAGGAGATCGTGCGCGCCGCGCACGACCACGACCTCATCGGCTACCTGGAGGCCGACCGCCGCTTCCACCTGTCGCTGCTGGCGCTCGCCGGCAACGACCGCCTCGTCGAGACCGTCGGCGATCTGCGCAAGCGCTCGCGTCTGTACGGCCTGACCGCCCTGGACCAGCGGGGCGAACTCATCCCCTCGGCCGAGGAGCACCTGGAACTGCTGGAGCTGATGCTCTCCGGCGACGCCGAGGCCGCCGAGCAGTGCATGACCCGGCACCTGGGACATGTGCGCTCGCTGTGGGCCAGGGGCGAGGCCGACGAGGCCTGATCCCGGGCGAAGGCCGGGCGGTCCTCGGTCGTCGGGTTCCCCGCAGGGGCACCGCACCGGTTCGCTGGAGGTGTGCGGCGACTCGGGGGTGAGGGCGATGGACGTCAATGACGCGAGCGCACCGATCGTGGCGGTCGTCGGGGTGGTCGGGACCCTGCTGTCGGCCCTGCTCACCCAGCGCGCGGCCGAGCGCAGCCGGCGGCGCGAGCAGGAGCGGGCCGAGCGGGCACGGGCGCGGGCGCGGGAGGCCGAGGAGCGGCGCACGTGTTACGTCGCCCTCAACACCGCCTCCCGGCAGTATCTGGCCGCCCTCACCGACCAGTTGCACGCCCTGCTCCGCGCCGAGGACCCGCGCGCGGTACGGCAACGCCTCACCGAGGCCCGGGATCTGCACCGGGACGTGTACGCGGAGGCCCAGATGCGGCTGCCCGACCCCGTACTCGCCCTGGCCGGCGAGGTCACCCACGGGCTCGGCACCCTCTACGGCCGGCTCCGGCGCCTGGACGACGGCGTCCCCCGCCCCGGCGACTCGCTCGACGCCGCCCAGGGGGAGATCGACGCGCTGTGGGAACGGCTGCGGGAGCTGCGGCGCGGGATGCGGGCGGATCTGGGCGCGTCCAGGGCGACTTCCGGGTGTTGATCGGTCGTTGGCCGGAAAAGCTCGGTGATCGGGCGGCGTTGTGCCGCACATCTCGCCATCATGGAGATCTGGACGGACTGTTACGGACTGTTGATGTCCTCGGGACGTGGGGAGTGCCGGTGGGGGAAGAAGAGGAGAGCGGTGGCGTTCAGGCGTTGCGGGCCTGGGCCGGTGAGGCCGTCGGACGGGCGAAGGCGTTGCTGCCGGCGCCGGACACGGTCGCCGGAGCCTCGCGCGCCCACGACGACTCGGTCACCGAACTCGACGCGCTCTCCCACCTGTTGGACCACGATCCGCAGCTGCGCAGCTCGGTGACCTTATGGCTCGGCGGTGCCCTCACCCTGCGCCACGCCGCCGGGGGCGGGACGCCCGAGGACCGGGAGCGGGCGCACGGCCTGCTGCGGGACGTACGGGACCCGGCGACGAGGACCGGCGCCACGGCCTCCACCGAGGACCGGCGGTGGGCCGCGCTGTTCCTGCTGACGCACGCGATGCCGCTGCAGGAGATGCTGGGCGGGCTCTCGCCGGAGCCGGACGCCACCGCCATGTTCGACATGATCATGCGGGAGGGGCCGACCGGGATGGCCGCCTTCGCGGCCGAGCTGCAGGAGCTGGTGACCGACGCGGCCGAGCTCCCGCTGCCGCCGGAGACCCTCGGGCACCTGCGGCAGGTACGCGACCTGTATGCCCAGCCCTCGGCCACCGGGATCGCCGACCTGTTCACGAGCCTCGTACCCGACGACGGTTTTCCGGGCAACGATCATCTACGGCAGATGATGACGAGCTGGCTGACGACGATGGGCGGCGGCCCGGCCCCGCAGACCGGCCCGGCGCCGAAGAGCGCCGCGAACACGCAGACCGGCTCGGCGCCGAAGAGCGGCGCAAGCACGCAGACCGGCTCGGTCTCGAAGAGCGCCGCGAGCACGGCGCCCGGTACCGGCCCCAACGCGAGTGGCACGCGCGCCACCCCGGCCTCCTCCGACGAGGCCGACGCCAGCAGCCCGGCGCCCTCCGGCGAGGCCGACGCCGACGCCCCGAACCCGCCCCGCAAGGCCGACGCCAGCGCCCCGGCGCCCTCCGGCGCCGACGGCCCCGTCACGCCCCGTACCCCCGAGGACTTCCGTCGGCTCGTCGCCGCGTGGCAAGCCGTCCACACCACGTCCGTGGACTTCGTGAACCACGCCGGCGGCGGCGACCCCGCGGCACTGAACCAGCAGCTCGGGCGGCTGCGTGACGCGCTGGACAGGCTGCCGGACGGCATGCCGGGCAAGGACGCTCTCGAAGGGCAGATGACCATGCTGCTCCACCTGAGCGACGGCGCCGGCGGCACCCTTCAGGACCAGGCGCTCGGTTTCGCCCGCACCCGGGCGGTCACCGACTACATGCGGCGCAAGTCGGAAAGCCCGATCCCCATGGCCGACGGCTTCGCGATCATGGCGGACGTGCTGGCCCTGATGACCGACGTCCGTACCGCCGGGATGGCCGAGGACGTGGAGCGGCTCCGCGACCTCCTGCCCCAGGCCGAGGCCCTGGCCAACAGCGTCCCCGAGGACCACGACTTCCACGCCATCGCCCACGTCACCCGCGGGATGGCCCGCCTCATGCTCGGCCGGTTCACCATGGACAGGGAGCTGCTCCTGCACGGCCTCGCGGACTTCGAGGAGATCAGGACAGCGGCGGGCAACAGCAGACTTCCGATCGGGGACGCGGACCTGGAGGCCATGGTTCCGGACCTGGCGGCCCTGCGTGCCTACCTCACCGACGACACGGCGGACCTCCCGGACAGGGACGTACCACCACCGGACGCCCCCGCCGACCAGCTGCACTCCGCCGCGAACCGCCTCGGCATGCGCTACGGCATCACCAGGGACCCGGCGGACCTCAGCGCCGCCATCGACACGCTCGAACGGCTCCGCGAGCACATCCGGCAGGGCCGGGCTCCGCGCGTCGCCGCCGCTTCCCTGTGGTCGCTCGCCGAGTCCTACCGCGCCCGCTGGCACCGGGAGCCCAGCGAGTCCGACGCGGACGCCGCCACCGACACGGCGAAGGAGGCCCTGGCCACCCTCGCCGCCGACGTCCTCCTCCAGCACGGCGCCGAACACCGCCTGACGACCGCCCGCAACGGCGCCTCCCTCGGCACACGGGCCGCCCTGTGGGCCGCGTCGCACGGAAGGGTGGACGACGCGGTCGCCGCCCTGGAGCTGGGCAGGGCGCTGGTGCTGCAGGCGGCGGCCACCTCCCGGACCGTACCGGACCTGCTGGAGGAGAGGGGCCATCCCGAACTCGCCGCCGCGTGGCGGGAGTCCGGCGCCGCCGACAGCACCGAGCTGCCCGCCGAGCTGCCCAGCACCCTGCGCCGGCAGGCCCTGGAGGCCCTCGGCTACCGGGAGCGGGGAGGCCTGCTCGGCACCCCCACCCCGCGCGAACTGGCGGACGGCGTGGGCGAGGCCGGCGCGGACGCGCTGATCTATCTGGTCCCCGGCGGCGACGGCGAGGCCCCGGGCATGGTGCTGGCCATAGGCCCCGAGATCGGCATCGGGGTGGGCGCGCTGCCCATGCTCTCCGAAGCGGGCAGCGGCCCCCTGCGGCGGTACATGGACGCGGCCGCCGCCCGCTCCCCGGAGCACGACGACGAGCAGGCGGAACGGGCCTGGGAGGAGGCCCTGTCCGAGCTGTGCGACTGGGCGTACGAGGTGTTCGTCCATGTCCTCGCCGGACTGGAGGAGCACCTCCCGGGCGACGCGGCCGACCGCCGTACGCCCCGCGTCGTCCTGGTCCCCTGCGGCCGCCTCGGGATCGTCCCCTGGCACGCGGCCCGCTTCCCCGCGGGCGCCCCGTACGACTACCTCTGCCAGGCCCTGGTGATCAGCTACGCGGCCTCCGGCAGCCAGTTCCTGCGTACGGTGAAACGCGCGCCGCGCGATCCGGTCTCGGCCCCGGCCATGGTGGCCGACTGGACCCTCACGCTGACGTACGCCGAGCAGGAGGTCCTGGAGCTGCGCAACGCCTTCTATCCGGGGTCGCGCCTGTACGGCGAATTCGCCGGCCTCCCGCGCGACTCGGTGCCGCCCGGCACGCCCGACCAGCTGCTGGCCCTGCTCGCCCAGGACCACTCGATGGTCCATCTGGCCACGCACGGCATGGCGGGGGTACGGCCGACGGAGTCGGCCCTGCACCTCGCTCCCCCCGACGGCGGCGAGGGGGTCGGCCGGCTGACCGTGACCCGGCTCCTCGACCGACCGCAGCCCGCCGAACAGGAGGACGGCCCGTTGATCGTCCTGAGCGCCTGCGAGACCGATCTGAGCACCCGCGACCACGACGAGGCCCTGACCCTCACCACGGCGTTCGTCTCGGGCGGCGCACGCGATGTCGTGGGGTCGCGGTGGACCACCCGGGACAGCGCGTCGATCCTGCTGATGGCGGTCTTCCACCACCATCTGCGGTCCGGGCTCAGCCCCGTCGACGCGCTGCGGGCCGCGCAGTTGTGGATGCTCGACCCGGACCGGAAGGATCCGGGCAGCCTGAGCGACCGGTTGCGGGCGGACATCGGCCGCCCCGACCTCGGGCGGCCCGTCCTGTGGGCCGCGTTCATCCATCAGGGCCACCCCGGCCGGGGAAAGGAGACCGTATGACCCCGGGTGAGGACAGCGGGACGAGGGTGCTCGGCCTCATCGACGAACACCTCGACAGCATCCGCGCCCAGCTGGCCGACGAGCAGTACCAGCTCCTGCTCGCCCGTCTGCGCGAGCTCGCCGACACCCCGCCGGACGACCCCAGGGGCGTACGCCGGGCCCTGCAGGCCGTGCGCCTGAGCCTGGTGGAGCTTCCGTACGACCATCCGGTCCGGGAGGCACTGGACTCCGTCCGGTACGCCGGTACGGCGACCATCGGCGGGCCGGTGGTCCTGCGGACGCGGGATCTGCTGGCCCGGCTCACGGCCGACCCGCCACGGCCCCCCGACACGGCGGCCATCATCGCCGCCGTCGAGCGCAGACTGCTCCACGCGCCCGCCCTCTCGGCCGCCGAGGTCCACGCCCGGTACGCCGGTTCGGCGCCACCACCCGAGCTGATCCGGCTCGCCGACCCCGACCTCGGCGACCGCTACCCGGAGTTCCAGTTCAGGCCGGGGGGCGGAGCACCGTACGAGGTCGTCCTGGAGGTCAACCGGGTGCTGCTCGCCGACGCGGACCCGTGGGGCGCCGCCGACTGGTGGCTGAGCGGCAACGCGTGGCTGGGCGGCGGGCCGCCCGCCGCCCTCCTCGGCGTCCGCCCGGACCGCGACCTGGTGGGCGCGGCCGTCGCGTTGGTGGAGGGGGACTGATGCACGAGGAGACCGTGTCGCCCTCCGTGTACCGCTTCCGGCCGCACTGGGAGGTGCTGCCGGCCGGTACCCAGCTGTGGCGGATGCACAAGTCCCGGTACGCGGCCGAGGAGTTCAAGCCGTTCGACCCGGACGACCGCGCGCCCGGCCGCTTCCACGGCACACCGCAGGACCCGTACCCCTGTCTGTACGCGGCGACGGACGCGGAGACCGCGCTCGCCGAGACCCTGCTGCGTTCGGTCCGCTTCGACCCGGAGACCGGTATGCGACTGGTCCCCTGGGCGCAGGTGCGGGGCAGGGCGCTGAACGTGGTGCGGACCCGGTGCGAGCTGAAACTGGTCTCGCTGTGTTCCGGAGCGGCCCTCGCCGCCGTCTGCCAGGACCACCTCCTGCTGGAGAGCGAGGGGAAGGAGCACTACGAGCGCACGCGGCGCTGGGCACAGGAGATCCGTGCCCAGGCACCCGAGGCCATGGGGATGATCTGGGGTTCGAAACGCAACCCGTCACGGCGGGCCCTGGTGCTCTTCGGCGACCGCCTCGCGGACCACGCGGGCGGACCGCTCGAAGCACTGCCGTACCGCAGCATCCCCGATCTCGGCTCCCCGGAAGGCATCAAGGAGGCCAACCAGCTGCTGGAACCCCTCCGTTCGGCGATCAGGGAGCCGCTGCACCGCTGAGCCCGGGGCCAGGACCGGCCCTGCCCGCCGCTCGCTTGTCCGCGTGTGACACGTGGTGTCATCGTTGTCCGCATGGCACCACCGACCCTTGACCATGCGTCACTTCTCGTGGAGTTACAGGCGGTTCGGCGGGCGGGACTGCTCAGGCTGCGCGGCCGCGAGCTGCCCGCCCTGGAGTCGGCCGCGGCCGCCCTGGCGACCGCGCGCACCCGCGAGGGCGCCGTGGAGGCGCTGCTGCGCCGCGCGGTGGAGCGGCTGGACGCGGGCACGCTGCGGACCGCCGCCGAGTACACGCTGGGCCTGGCCCAGGGCACCCGGGACTGGCCGGCGTCCTCCCGCCGGGCCCGCGCCGCCGAGGTGTACCGGGTGAGCGAGGAGCGCTTCCGCAAGCACCACGAGGTGATGGTGCTCGGGCAGGTGGCCCAGCACATCGTGGAACTGGTGGAATCGGCGAAGGGCGGTGGCGACGAGCCGGGCGCAGGCGACTGGGCGGGCGCGGGCGCCACCCACCGCCGCGTGGACGTCCTGGCGGGCGACCGGGCCGTACGCCTCACCCTGCACGTCCACCCCGTCGACCTGCTGCGGGACGTGGACGTGGTGGTCGCCCCGGCCAACACCTACTTCGCGCTGCCCGAGCCGTACAAGTCCTCGGTCTCCGCCTCGTTGCGCCGGGCCGCCTCCGTGCGCGGGGTCACCGGCGACCTGCTGGACGACCCGGTCCACGACGAGCTGCGCAAGTGGACGGCCCGGCACGGCACCGCGGGGCGCCCGGTGGTCCCGGGCACGGTGGCGGCGACCGGTGCGGGAGCCATGGCCGCGTACGGCGTACGACGGATCTACCACGCCGCGGTGGCCGTACCCCGGGCCGGCACCAACGACTACGACGTGCTGCCCGCCGACATCACCCGCGCCACCTCGCGCGCGCTCGCACTGCTGGCCGAGGAGCACGACCGGCACACCCCGCCGCTGCGCTCGGTGTGCTTCCCGCTGCTCGGCTCCGGGCGCGGCGGGCTTCCGTACCGGGTGAGCGCGGCCGCCGTGTGGAGCGCCGTGGAGGCGGAACTGGCGCGCGGGGCGCGCTGGGACGTGCACTTCGTGGTGCGCACCCCGGAGGCGGCCCGTGTGGTGGAGCGGATCCCGGCCAGGACCCGCCCGGGCCGCGACCAGTCGGCGCCCGGCCGGTCCGTTTGACTGGAGGGGGCGGCTCGGGCCCCGGAACCGCCGATATCCACGGGGTGTCAATTCGGGTAAGGAGCGGGCGTGTTGGTGCCGACGTCACATACCGTGGCCGTATGACCAGGGGGATGGTTGAGTGGGCGCACGGCTGCGCGGGTCGCACGGTGACCTGGCCCGCCCCGGATACGTACGTACTCGTCGACGGTGTCCTGCTGCGCATGGTCCCCGAGCCGCCCGGCCTGCCGCCGGGTACGGCCGTCACCGTGCGCCACGATCCCGGACGGCGGCGGCTGGTGGCCCACGCCGACCACACCGAGGCGGCCGCCGAGTGAGCGTCCACGGCATCGAGTTCGGGGCCGGGTACGAGGAACGGCAACCCGTCGTCCTCCTCCTCGACACCTCCGCCTCCATGGGCCGCCCCGCGCAGAACCCGCGGATCGACGAGCTGAACGACGCGCTGACCCGCTGGTTCGACGGGGTCCGCGCGCAGGAACGGCTGCGCACCCGGGTGGAGGTCTGCCTCATCACCTTCGACTCGGCGGTGCGTGTCTACGACCCCGGCCCGGGCCGCCTCGTCCCGGCCGAGGAGGCCGACGCCGGCCGGCTCTTCGTCCCGGTGGACAGCATGCACCCGCCCACGCTGCGCGCCGAGGGCCTGACCCGGCTGACGGAAGCCGTGGAAACGGCCCTCGAACTGGCCCGCACCCGCTACCGCAGCCTGCAACAGCAGCGGGTACCGGTCAGGCGCCCGTTCCTGTGGGTCCTGACGGACGGCGCACCCAGCGACGCCCAGGGCCGCCCCCTGGACGCGGCGGCCCTGGCGGGTACGGCGGGCCGGGTGCGTCAGGGCGAGGAGCGGGGGGAGTGGGTCTTCCAGGTGATCGGGGTACGCGGCGCCGACCTGCCGATGCTGCGGGTGCTGGCGCCGAAGGCCACGTCCCCCTTGGAGAACCTGGACTTCGGCCGGATCCTCGACCTGCTCTTCCAGAGCACGGACGACAGCAGCCCGGACCAGGACGCGGATCTCATCCACCAGCAGGTGGGCGACCGCGCCGCCCGGCTCGCGCGCATGGACAGGCTGGAGAGGGACCTGAGGTGATCATCGCGGGCGCCTCCGTCCAGGGCACCGCTCACCTCGCCACCGGGCAGGGCTGCCAGGACGCGTTCAAGGCGATCGACCTGGGCGACACGGCGGTGCTGGCGGTGTCCGACGGCGCGAGCAGCCGCGACCGCAGCGCCCTGGGCGCGCACATAGCGGTCGACGCGGCCTGCCGCCTGCTGACGGAGGGCTTACCGGACGCGGAGGAGACACCGCAGGCGTGGACCCGGTGGATCGCCGGGCGCGGGAAGCGGGTGGTCGAGGAGTATCTGCGGGCGGTGTCGGGGGTGTTGGGCCCGGGTGCACAGGATCCCGGCGCCTTGGCAGCCACCGTCGCCGCAGCGGTCGTACGTCCACCGTGGGTGGCCTTCCTCTCGCTGGGCGACTGCTTCGGCACCCTTCTGACTGGCGACGACCGCTGCCACCTGGTCCTCCCTTCGCCCACCGGCCCACCCCCCTTCCTGTCCTCCCCCGGCGCGGCCCTCCGCGTCCGCACCTTCGTCGTCTGGGAGCCGGAACTCGACGGCGTGGTGCTGGCCACCGACGGCTGCGCCGCCCTCACCCTCGATCACCCCGCCGTCCGCGAACTCCCGCCAGAGGCAGGCCCCTTACCGGCCGAGCGCTTCTTCCTCGGCCTCGCCGCCACGCTCCGCGCGAACCACGGGGACGCCGAGCCCCTGCGCCGCCGGCTCTCCGGGCCGGAGGCCGGCCGGACCGGTGACGATCTGACCGTCCTGTGCGCTCTCACCGAAGGGGGGTAACCGTGGGACTGACGGTGGTGTCCGGCAACGGACACACATGGCGGCTCACCGAGCAGATCGGCAGCGGCTCGGAAGGTTTCGTGTACGGCGTCGACGACGGCCGCCCCCTCGTCGCGAAACTCGTCCCGGACCCGCCCGACCCCGAGGCCTACCGCCGCCGCGTGGCCCGCCTGGTACGCCAGCGCCGCGAACCCCGCACCGTCGGCCTGCTCGCCGGCACACCCGTCCGGCTGGCCTGGCCGCTGGTCCCGGTACGCACGGCCGGCGGCACCGGTGCGGACCGCGTCGACGGCTACGTGATGACCGACATGCGGCACGCCTACCAGCCGTTCAGCCACCTCCTCGGCGCCGCCACCCGCCGTACCTTCCTGCCCCGGGCGACCTGGGCGACCGCCCTCGGCGCCGCCCTCGCCCTCGCCCGGCTGCTGGGCGAACTGCACGCCGAGGGCTATGTGGTGGGCGACCTCAAGCCCGACAACCTCTGGGTCGACGAGAGCGGCCGGGTCGGCATGGCGGACGTCGACTCCTGGCAGTTCACGGACGGCCGCGAGGTCTTCCCGGGCCGGATGCGCACCCCCGGCTACACGGCCCCCGAGCGGATCGGCGCCCCCGCCGGCACCCCGCCGGACACCGCGTCCGACGACTTCGCCCTGGCCGTCCTGGTCCACCAGCTCCTCATGGCCGGCCTGCACCCCTTCGCCGGGCACCCGGCGGACGGCGCCGACTATCTGTCGTACGACGACAACGTGCTGCACGGCCGCTGCCGGATCGTCGACCGTACGTCGGTACTGCTGCCCCGCACCGTGCCGCCCGCCGACCTGCTGCCGAGGCGGCTCGCGGAGCTGTTCCGGACGGCGTTCGCGCCCACGCGCCGCCGCCCGACGGCGGCCGAGTGGGCCCAGGCGCTCGCGACCGAGCTGGCCCCGGGGCGGCTGAAGGTGTGCGCGGCGAACGCCCGCCACCTCCACACCGTGGAACGGCCCTGGTGCCCGTGGTGCGACCAGGCCGAGCGGGGCGCCGACAGCTACCCCGGCCATCCGCAGGAAGAGGCGTGACAGGAGGAGGCATGACAGGAGAAGGCATGACAGGAGAAGGCATGACGACCCTCCCCCACGCTCGGCTTCGCTCGCGCGGGGGGACCCCCATCTCCGTCGCCCGGACGCTGGACCACTGCACGGTCCTCGGCCCCGGCACCCGCGCGGTCATCTGGGTACAGGGCTGCCCGCTGCGCTGCCGGGGCTGCGTGGCCGCGGAGACCCTGCCCTTCGAGGGCGGCACCAGCCGGTCGGTCCCCGAACTCGCCGACTGGCTGTGCCGGCTGGACGGCATCGAGGGCGTCACGTTCTCCGGCGGTGAGCCGTTCAGCCAGGCCGGGGCGCTGGCCGAGCTGCTCGACGCGGTACGGCGGCGGCGCCCGGACTTCGGCGCGATGGCCTACTCCGGCTTCCGCCACGAGGCGCTGCGGCGCGGCGACCCGGACCGGCTCGCCCTGCTCGAGCGGCTGGACCTGCTGGTCGACGGGCCGTACGTCGCCGCACGGCACGGCAGTCTGCGCTGGCGCGGCTCGGACAACCAGCGGCTGATCCCGCTCACCGACCGCTACCCGCGGGCCCTGGCCGAGCCGGACACGACCGCCGGGATCGAACTGTCGGTGGACGCCGACGGATCCGTCTCCTGGGCCGGGGTGCCGCCGGCCCCCGGATTCCGGGAGGGACTCGAGGAGCGGCTCGCGGCACGGGGATTCGCGCTGCACACCGAGGCACGGACCGAGGCACGGAGGGAACGATGAGCGGATCACCGAAGTACAGCAGCGTCCGTGTCGGCGCGGTGTACGCCCAGCGGGAGGCGGCCGAGCGCCGGCGCCGGGCCGAGGAGCGCCGGGCCAGAGAGCGCCGGCGGGCCGCCGAGCGGGCACGGCTGGCCCAGGAGGCGGCCGCCCGCCGGGAACGCGCCCGCGCCGAGGCGGAGCGGCGCCGGGCCGAAGTCGCGCGTAAGGAAGGCGAGTTGGAGGCCAAGCGGTCGGCCGAGCGCGGCGCCCGGCTGGCCCAGGCGCGGGCGGAGCAGACCCGGGCCGACGAGCGCGGTCTCGACGAGGTGCGGGAGCTGATCGCCGAGGCCCAGCGGTCCGGCGCCCGGGACGGCATCGGGTCCCTGGAGCGGCGGCTGGCCGAGCTGCGGGAGCGGGCCGCCCGTGGGGAGCGGCTCGGGGACGCCGTGGAGGAGCTGCGCGGCCGGGTCGTGGGCCTGCGCCCGACGGCGGCCGGGGACCGTACGGACGACCGTTCCGCCGTCCTGGCCGGCCTGGAGCGCCGGCTCTCCGCCCACGGCCCGGACGGCGCCGCCGTCGACGCGGACGGCCACCGGCGCTGCACCGAGCTGCTCGGCCGGCTGCGCGCGACGACCGGACCGGGCCAGGAGGTCCGCTTCGAAGCCCTGCTCGGCACGGTCGAACACGCCCTCGCCCGGCATGCGGCGACGGTCGCGCAGGCGCGGGACGCCGTCGAGCGGCAGGCCCTCGCGGAACAGGAACGCGAGGCGGCCGAAGCGGCGGAGCGCGAGCGCACCGAGGCGGCGAAGGCGGCGAAGGCGGCGAAGGCGGCGAAGGCGGCGAAGGCGGCGGAGCGGGAACGCGCCGAGGCGGCCGAGGCGGCCCTGGAGCTGGCCCTCGCGGAGGCCGCCGAGCGGCTCGCCGTCATACGCCAGGCGGCCGAGGGTGTGGTGGACACCGCCGCCGACCTCGGCGACCCCGGCATCGCCGGCGAGATCGCGGACGCCCTGCGCGCCGTGGCCGAGGCGCTGACCGCGCGCTCGGCGCCCGAGGCCCTGACGGCGGTCGCCGAGCTGGAAGGCCGGCTCCCGGACGCCGAGCGCCGGCTGGACGAGCTGGAGCTGGCCTACCAGCGGCGCCGCGACCTGGTGGAGGCGCTCCGGGACGCCATGACCGGCGAGGGGTTCGCCTTCGAGGGCGGCGAGGACCAGGGCGGCAGCTTCCGGCTGCACTTCACACGGCCGACCGGGGCGACGTACGAGACCACGGTCGCCACCGAGGACGACGGCACGCCCGTCCTCGTCTACCACGTGGAGGGCGAGCCGGACGTGACGCTGTACGCCCCGCGGGACGAGGCGGTGTGCGACACCACCGAGGCGCTGCTGGAGCGGGTGCACGAGGCGCTGGGCGGCGACGACGGCTTCGTACCGGGTGAGCTCACCTGGGACGGCAAACCGCCGGGCCGGCGTGCCAAGCCGCTGCCCCGCGACACCTCCTGGAGGTGGACGAACCCGTGAGCACGGCCGACTTCACCAAGGGCGAGGACGCCACGGGGCCCGTCCCCGCCGACGCCATGATGCCCCTGTGGGCGGTGTCGCTCGGCTGGGAGCTGCGGCGCGGCCGTCAGGTGATCCTCAACGGGCAGATCCGGGACCGCTGGTGGTTCGAGGACCGGCCCGCCTCCTTCCGGGAGCTGCTCGCCGGGGTGCTGGAGGCGCGCGGCGCCGATGTCGTGGGCTGGTGGGACCCGGTGGCCGGGCTCACCTTCCCGCTGCCGGGCCACGCGGAGCGCTTCGCCCGGCTGGAGGCGAACCGGCCGCATACGGCCACCGGCAGCGGTGACCGGGACACACCCGCGGACGACCGGCAGCAGGACAACCGGCGACCGGACAACCGCCAGCACGACGACCGGCAGCAGGACAACCGGCGGCAGGACGGCTCGCGCACCCGGCGCGGCATCGAACGCGAGCGGGACCGGTCGAGCCTGCTCTCCCCCCGGTCGGCCGGCCCCCCGCGCGCCTTCGACGACGTGGTCGCCACCGTGCACCGGCTCGCCGCCTCCCCCGACGCGGCCACGGCCTTCGTCTTCCAGGACGTCGACCACCATCTCCCGCCCGGCCAGCCGGAATCGAACCCCGGCTACCTCCGGCTGCGCGCCGCGATGACGGACGCCGTGACCCCCCGCCCGACCCTGGCCGGACCTCGCCCGCACGCCCGCAACGCCGTCCTGTGCGCGGTGGGCGACGTCGGCCGGCTGCCCGGCTGGTTCCACCTGGAGGACCCCCGGATCGCCACCCTGCACATCGGACCACCGGACCCGAGCGAGCGCCGGCTGTGGCTGACCTGGCTGCGCGGCGACTTCAACGGCGCCCCGGACGCCACCCGGCACGACGTCGAGGCCCTGGTCGGGGCGACCGACGGCATGTCCGGCTGGGACATCGACGCGCTCGCCCGGACCTCGTGGCTGCGCGGCGCGCCCCTGCAGAAACCGGACAAGCTCCTGGAACTGCACCGGCTCAACGTGAGCGTCGACCCGTGGACCCAGCTGGACCGGGAGACCGTCGCCCGCGCGGCCGGCGTCCTGGGCACCCGGGTGGTCGGCCAGTCCAAGGCCGTCGACGCGGTGGCCGCCGCGCTCCAGGCGGCGTTCGTGGGCGTCGACTTCGGCGGCTCCGGCACCGCCCGGCCCCGGGGCGCGTTCTTCTTCGTCGGCCCGACGGGCGTCGGCAAGACCGAACTCGCCAAGGCGGTCGCCGAGTTGATGTTCGGCGACCAGAGCGCGTACGCCCGCTTCGACATGAGCGAGTACCAGCAGGAGCACGCGGCCGAGCGGCTCGCGGGCGCACCGCCCGGCTACATCGGCCACGAGCAGGGCGGCGAGCTGACCCGCCGGGTCCAGGAACGGCCGTTCAGCGTCCTGCTCTTCGACGAGATCGAGAAGGCGCACCCCCGGGTGCTGGACAAGTTCCTCCAGATCCTGGAGGACGGCCGCCTCACCGACGGCCGGGGCCAGACCGCGTACTTCTCCCAGTGCCTGATCATCTTCACCTCCAACACGGGCGCGGAGGCGGTCCAGGGCCTGCTGTCCGAAGGCGGCTCCGAAGGCGGCTCCGAAGGCGAAGAAGTGCCGTACTCCGCCCTGGAGGCACACTTCACCCGGGCCGTGGAGGAGAAGTTCCGGGCGATCGGCCGACCGGAGATCTACGGCCGGCTCAAGCCCGGCGTGGTCGTCTTCGACATGCTGCGCCGCGAGCACATCGTGAAGATCGCCGACCGGCTGCTGGGCCAGCTCACCGAGTCCGTCCGCGAACGCCACCAGGTCGAACTGGTCCCCGACACGGACACCCTGCACCCCTGGATCACCGAGCGGATGAGCGACCCCGAGCACCAGGCGTACGGCGGCCGCCAGATCCGCAACGAACTGGAGCGGCTGCGGGCGGCCGTGGTCGCCCACTTCCTGGCCCACCGCCCGGCCCCGGGCGGCCGGATCCGGCTCGGCATCGACGCCGACGGCACGCCCTGGACCAGGACCGAGGAAGGGAACGGCTGAACATGCTCGGCATCGCCATCGGCCACCGCATCGCCCGCATCGCCCGCACCGGCCCGCTCGACCCGGAAGGCCGCCCGACCGTAACGGTGACGGACCTGGGCGAAACAGACGGAGTCGCCGACCCCGCCACCGCACTGAACATGCTCCTTGCCGAAGCGACGGAAGCCACGGGAGCCACGGGAGCCACGAGTGAGGAGGCGGTGCTCGGCCTGCCCGCATCCGCCGGGCGCGAGGCCGAGGCCCGCCTCCGCCGCGCCGCCGAGGACGCCGGCCTCCGCGTCAGCAGGATCGTCCCCGACCCGGTCGCGGTGGCCCTGCACTACGGCGCGATCGACGAGGGCGTCCACCGCACGGTCCTGGTGGT
The DNA here is from genome assembly GCF_053596375.1 of Streptomyces sp. NPDC001709. Taxonomy (NCBI): domain Bacteria; kingdom Bacillati; phylum Actinomycetota; class Actinomycetes; order Kitasatosporales; family Streptomycetaceae; genus Streptomyces; species Streptomyces sp. NPDC001709. Next base: position 160,547 of record NZ_JBSFGB010000015.1, read on the forward strand.
CGACCAGGCCGCGGCCACCGTGGACCTGACGGTCCTCGCCATCACCCCGGACCTGACGGTACGCATCGTCACCACGCGCACCGAACAGCTGGCCGACGGCCACGCCCTTACGGCGGTGGCCCGGGAACTGACCGAGGCGACCCCGGACGCCGTACTCCTCTCCGGCGACCTGTACACGACGCCCGCCCACCGCGCGGACATCGAGAACCTCCCCGAGGCCCAGGGCCTGACCATCCGCTGCCGGGCCCCCGAACTGGCCGTCGTACACGGCCTCCTGCTCCTGGAGGACTTCGGCCTCCTGCGCATCGCCTCGGGCCCGGCACCGGCGAGAACCGACTTCCCCCCTCCTTTGGAGGACCCGGAACCGCAAGCCTGGTCCACTCCCGTGGAGGACCCCGAACCGATAGGCGCCCCAGCCATCAACGCCCTGAAGGGGCGCGGGGCCGGGACATATGCGGCTCCGCCGCGTGGGCGCGAGGAACCCCCACCGCCCCGCAGCGAACCCACAACCGAAGTCACCCCACCCATCTCCGAACCCGAACCAGAACGAGAACCCGAACCGACCCCCACCCCAACCCTCCTCCCGCCCGAAACGCACCCGCACCCGCACCCAGAGCCGTCCCGCACCCTCCACTCCGTCCCCGTAACCCAACTCCAAGCCATCCGCCGAGACGACCACCTCCTCGTCCTCTGGGCCTGGCCCGACTCCGCCCTCACCGCCCGCGTCCGCTGGCGCTGCGAAGACGCGGCAGCGACCCGCCCCCGCGACGGCGACCTCCGCTGCCAGCGCCGGGTCTACGAACACGACGGCGGCCTGGACCTCCCCGTCGGCCGGGGCGCGATCACGCTCACCGTCGAGGCCCTGGTCCCGGACGCCACGGTCGACACCGAGGGCGCCGCCTCCCTGCGGATCCCCGCCGAACCCCCCATCGTCGAGTACGAACCCTCCCTGCGCCGCCGCCTCACCGGCGGCCGGGTCGCGACCGTCACCTTCACCGCCCGGACCGGCTGCGACCTGCCCGCCCTGCGGATAGTCCACGGTCTCGGCCGCTACCGCCCCACCAGCACGGCCGAGGGCACCGTCGTCCACGAGGTCCCCGCCCAGCGCCTCCCCGGCGGTACCCCCCTCACCGTGGAGTTCCCCCTCCCCAGCACCAAGGGCCCGTCCTGGCTCGTCTGCTTCCCGGCGGACGACCCCGGCTCCGGCCCCGGCTCCGGCCCCTACTCCGAAAAAGAACGCGACATCGACATCCGCCCCACGGCGCTGCACCGGCTGCGAGTGACCTGAATGGCCAGACGACTCACCTGCCCCTACTGCTACGAGACCTTCGCCCCGCGTGAGATCCGCTTCCGCTGCAACAGCCGGCTCAGCCGTACCCGCAAGCAGTGCGAGCGCCGCCGCGACCCGGTCCTCGACGAACGGTTCGGCCGGCGCCTCAGCCACGACGTGGGCCCGGACTTCGCCGCCGACGGCCGCAGGTCGACGGCGGTGTGCCCGGACTGCGACGGCGAGACGACGTACCGCATCTGCCCGGTCTGCCACGTCGAGCTGCCGGTGCAGTTCGGGATGGTGGAGAACCGGCTGATCGCGATGGTGGGCGCGAGGTCCTCCGGCAAGACGATCTACATGACCGTGCTGCTGCACGAGATGCGCAACCAGGTCGGCCAGGCCTACGGCGCCTCGCTGATGGGCCTGGACGACACCACCATGCGCCGCTACAGCTCGGAGTACGAGGACCGGCTCTACCGCGACCGGCAGATGTTCCCGCCCACACAGACCGCGACGACCAACGCCAACCGGGTGGAACCGCTGGTGTTCAGGTTCGGGCTGCGCCGCAAGGGGCTGTTCGGGGAGCGGCCGCAGCACAGCGTGCTGTCCTTCTTCGACACGGCGGGCGAGGACTTCAACAGCCGGGAGAGCGTGGAGCTCAACACCCGTTACCTGACCAACGCGGACGGCATCATCCTGCTGCTCGACCCGCTGCAGATGCCGGGCGCCCGGGACAACGCGGCACCCGGCACGGCGCTGCCCGCCATGGACGGCATCGACCCGCCGATCAACGTGCTGAGCCGGGTGAGCGGCATGCTGCTGGCCGCGCAGGGCGGCAAGGCGGCGAAGGTCGACACCCCGATCGCGGTGGTCTTCTCCAAGATGGACGCCTTCTGGCACCTGATGGAGAACGGCAGCCCGCTGCGCTCGCACGCGCCCGCGCTCGGCCGTTTCGACGTCGGCGACAGCCTCAGCGTCCACGAGGAGGTGCGCCGGCTGCTCAAGGACTGGGACGGCGTCCCCATCGACCAGTCCCTGGAGAACACCTTCGCCCGCTACCGCTACTTCGGTGTCTCCGCGCTGGGCCGCAGCGCCACGCCCGAGTCCCGGGTCGCCGACACCGGGATCCAGCCCTACCGGGTCGCTGATCCGCTGCTGTGGCTGCTGAGCGAGTTCGGTTCGGTGCCGAAGGCGGGCCGCGGATGACGAAGGAGACGAGGAAGGGGACGGGGAGGGGGATGGGGAGCTTCCAGCAGCTCTACTACACCTCCTGCGAGCACGGGCTCAGCGGCTCCTCCGGCTTCCAGTTCAACGCGGTGAGCGAGCTGGTCTCGGCCGAGACCCGGCACCGGGTGGAAGGCCTGGCCGGGTACGAACCACCGCGCTCCCTGGTCGAGTCGGACACCCCCGAGCTGCTGGCCCGCTGCCCGGTGAACCTCTGCCACACCCCGGGCCGGCCGGGCGGCGCCACCACGCTGTGCGTGCGCTACGTCGGCCGGGACTCGGCGCGCCGCTTCGGCAACTACTTCGCCCACGCCCTGTACACCGGGGGCGAGTTCACGCCGGACAGTGGCGGGCTCCTCGCGATCGAGCTGTGGGACTCCCCGCTGTGGAGCGCACGCGTCGCCGACACGACCGAGATCCCGGAGCTGCCCGCACCCCTGCCCCGCGGCCCGCTGTCCCCCCGCTCGGCGCGCGCCTTCCTGCGCGCGCACCCGCACGCCGAGCAGCTGCCCGCCCTGCTGGCGGCGGTGTTCGCGGCGCTCGCGGACGACGGCTCGGTGGTGGTGATCGACGATACGACGGACCGGATCGCCCACTGGTTCGCGGCCGTCTCCTTCCTCCTGCCGCCCCCGCTGGCCCGCACCCTCTCCTTCGCCACCTACCTCTTCCGCCCCACCCGCAGCCGGCTGCACCTGATCGGCACGGTGCCCGAGGCGCACCCCGCCTTCGGCCCCGACGACGCGGAGTCGTACACCGTCTTCGACTTCTCCGCGGGCCGCTTCCCCGAGGTGGTGCCCACCCACCATCTGGTGCGGCTGCTGACCCGGATCGGGGTCGGGTCGGTCCGCTCGGTGTGGTCCTGGACGGCCGAGTACACGCACGGCCAGGAGCGGGCGCTGGGCGACTGGCACGCCCCGGTGGCGGCGGCCGCGGCGGCGGGCGGCATAGAGCTGACCGACGCCGACGTCCGCGCGGTGATCGACTGGCTGCCCGGCGCCGGTCATCTCGGGCCGCGCCGGGCGGCGGTGGCGGCGGACCTCCACCACAAGCACCGGGAGCTGGGCGACGAGCAGCTCGCGGCGCTGAGCGCGGCCGCCGAGGCGGGCGGTGACACGGCGCTGCACCAGGAGCTGGAGGGCAAGCTCCACCAGTCCCGGATCCGCGCCTATGCGACCGGCGTGGAGAACGCGCCGGGCCCGGTGCCGATCACCCATCCCGCCGAGCGGGAGCGGGCCACCGCCCTGTGGCAGCGGCTGCTCGGCGAGGCGGCCACCGGCCGTGAGCGGGTACGGCTGCTGCTGTGGGCGGTCGGCGCGCGGCTCGCCCCGCCGCCCGGGCTGCTCGCGGACCAGAGCCTGGACCTGGCCCGTGCCCTGCTCGGCTCCTCCGGCGCCGGTCCCGGCCTGCGCGAAGAGGTCGCCCGGCTCGTGCACACCCTCCCGGAGTTCAGGGCCGGGCTGGCGACGGCGGTGCACGAGGTGCTGGAGGAGCGGGGCGGGGGCCAGGAGCAGCTGTTCGCCCAGTTCCCGGCCCAGTTGCTGAGCGAGCGGGACCTCGGTGAGCGGCCCCGGCTCCTCGAGCACTACTGGCGGGCGCAGGCCGAGCGGGAGCCCGCCCGCACGGTCGAGCTGCTGTTCAGGATCCTTCAGGTGCGCGGCCAGGCCTCACCGGACGCGGAGCTGCTGCGGGGGCTGTGGCGGCAGCCGTCGCCTGCCTGGACGTACGAGGAGGCGACCGAGATCGCCCGCCGGCTGCCGTCGGACCAGCAGGTGGACGACGCGGTCGCCGAGTGGTTCGACCGCGCGGTGAAACAGGAGGTCCGGGACGAGGAGGGGCTGCGGGCCTGCCTGGTGCTGTGCGACACGCTCACCGCGCCGAGCCGCTATGCCTGGCTGCGGCCGGTCACCCAGGAGTGCGTGCGGACCACCCTCCAGCTGGAGGCGGCCCTGCGCGAGGCCACCGAGGCCACGGCGCTCGCCCGCGCGTACCGGATCCCGCAGATCGACGCCTGGGCGGCACCCCGCGCCCTGAAGCGCTACCGGCTGGTGCCCGCCATGCTCCGGCTGCCCGCCGACCCGGCCCGGCTGCGCACGGAGATCGGGGAGTTCGGCTTCTCCCTCGCCGATGGCTATCTGCACGCCCTGCACCGGGCCGCGGTGGCCTCCGACCGGGTCGACGAGGTGCTGTTCAGCCATGTCACCGGGGTGATCGCGGTCAACGACGAACGGGTCGCCCTGCCACAGGCACACTTGGAGATCGTCCGGGTGCTGCGCCTGCACACCGCCCACCACTGGCGGTCCGAGGACCTGGACCGCCTGGCCCGCGCGCTGCGCCCCTACGACACGCGGCGCGCCGACGACTACCAGGAGTACGCCGAGGACCGCCTGGGCCGCATGAAGAAGTGGAGCCGCAAGATCACCCAGCGGCGATCCACGGACGCACCACGACCCGGCCCCCGGCCGGAAGAGGGGTGAGCCGCCGATGGCCGACATCCTGATCTTCGTCCTCGTCCCAACGGTCTACCTCGCCCTGCTCCTGCTCTACCTGGTCTTCGCCCCCACGATCGCGGCCTTGCGCGGGGTCGCCCTGGTCAGTGAACTGGTGTGGCGCTACTGCCAGTTGCTCAACGGCGTGTTACGCCTGCGCACCCCCGAGTTCGTGACCATCCCGCCGTACCGCCCCGCCGACGAACTGGCCCACCGCAACTACTTCTTCGGCCCCGCCAGCCGCGACCTGCGTCAACTTGTCACCCAGGGACGGCGGTTGTACGTCCGCACGGTCACCGACGCCTACCGCCGGGTGACCGCCCGCCAGTTCACCGCACCCTCCGTGCACCGGTCCGCCTCGGTCCCGTACGGCCTGACCCTCTATGCGGGCCTCGGCCTCGGCGCCGCCGTCGCGGTACCGGTGCTGGGCCTGCTCCTCGGCGTGCAGGCGCTCGGCGTGGCCCTGCTGACGGCCGGCGCCCGGCTGACGGCGCTCACCCTGCGGGCCACCGACCGCGCAGTGATGATCCTGCGCGGGCTGCCCCGGGGCATGCTGTGCCCGAGCTGCTTCGAACGCGTCCCCTATCCGGCGTACGACTGCCCCCGCGCGACCTGCCGACGCCGGCACGCCGACATCCGCCCCGGCACCTTCGGCCTCTTCCGGCGCCGGTGCGCCTGCGGCGAGCGGATACCGACCCTGCTGATGCTGATGAGCGCGGACGCCCGGCTGAGCGGCCATTGCGTACACGAGCACTGCGGCAAACCGATGAACCCGGACGCCGGACACATGCCCGAGCTGATCCTGCCGCTGATCGGCGGCCGGGCCGCGGGCAAGACACAGCTGATGGCGGCGATGGTGAAGTCGCTGGAGAACGCGGCGGAGAACGGCGGGCCGGCGATCCGGCTCGCGGACCCCGAGTCGAGTGCCAACCAGCGCGTGCTGAACGAGGTCCTGGAGATCCAGGGCCACACCCGCCCCACCCAGAAGACGCTGCCCCGAGCCCATTCGTTCGTGCTCGGCACCGGCCGGGCGGAGCGCCTGGTGCACATCTTCGACACGGCCGGCGAGCGTTTCGTCAACCGCGAGGAGACCGACGCGCTGCGCTACACCCGGGAGGCCCGCACCTTCGTCTTCGTCCTCGACCCGATGGCCGTGGACGCGTTCTGGACCCGCCTCGACCCGGCGGGCCCGAAGGTGGACCGCACGCTGGCCTCGACGGTCGACCCGGAGGACGTGTTCGCGCGCTCGGTGCAGACCGTACGCACGATGGGCACCCGCCTCGACAAGGCCCGGCTCGCCGTCGCCGTCACCAAGAGAGACCTGCTGACCGGGCAGCCGGCTCTGCTGCCCGACCGCCCGGACGACAGCGACACGGCCCGCGAGTGGCTGTGCGAACGGCTGGGGCTGCGGAATCTGGTGAAGACGATGGACCTGGAGTTCGGCGAGGTCCGGTTCTTCTGCACGGCGGCGGTGGCGGACGATCAGGCGCGGGTGGACCCGAGTATCGCGGCTTTCGTCGGGTGGTGTCTGCGCGAGTGAGGAGGCTTCTCACCTGCACGTGACGGCGAATGAACAGTGACAGAACCGGATGTCGGTGAACGTAGGGCACCTAGCCTGGCCATGTGCGCTCCAGAAAAGGTGACCCGTTGGATTCCATCACTGTCATCCCCGGCGACGGCGTCGGTCCCGAGGTCGTCGAATCCGCGCTCCAGGTGCTGGACGCGCTCGGTACCGGTCTGTCGGTGGATGTCCTCGACCACGTCGACGCGAACCGTTATCGCCGCGAGGGCCAAGCGCTGAGTGAGGCGGATCTGTCACGCGTATCCGCGGGTTCCGCCGTCCTGCTGGGGGCCATCGGACAGCCCGACCTGGAGGAGACCGACTACGTTCGCGGTGTTCTGCTGCGTCTGCGGCACAGCTTCGACCTGTACGCGAACTGCCGACCGGTTCGGTTGTGGCACGACCGGCTCAGCCCGCTGCGGGACCCGGCGCGCCGCATGCTCGACTGCGTGATCGTCCGCGAGAACACCGAGGGGCTCTACAGCGGCATCGGCGGCAACCTCCGTACGTCCTCGCCGCAGGAGGTGGCCATCGACGCGGACGTGAACACGTGGCATGGCGTCTCCAGGATCCTGGACTTCGCGTTCGCCACGGCCCGCCGCGAGGTGTGCCTGGTGGACAAGGCCAATGCGGTACGGGCCGGCGGCCGGCTGTGGCAGGAGTGCTGGCGGCGAACCACGGAACGCCACCCCGCAACGGCCACCCGGCACCTCTACATCGATGCCGCCGCGATGAAGCTCGTCACGGAACCGGACCGCTTCGACGTCATCGTGGCGAGCAACTCGTACGGCGATATTCTCAGCGACCTGGCGGCCGCGCTGGCCGGCGGGATCGGTCTCGCGCCGTCGGCGAGTATCAACCCCGAGACGGGGTTCGGACTGTTCGAACCGGTGCACGGCTCGGCCCCGGACATCGCGGGGAAGGGCATCGCGAACCCCTTCGCGTGTCTGCTCACGACCGGGATGCTGATCCGGCATCTGGGATACGCGTCCGAAGCGGCCGCGGTCGAGGCGGCGGTCGCCGGATCGATCGCGGCCGGGCGGGTCACCCCGGACCTCGGAGGCTCGCTGAGCACCCGGCAGGTGACCCGCGCGGTGCTCGCCCTGCTGTGAGGGGCGGGCGGCACCTCGCTCAGGCGGCCGGGTACTCCTCGGGGCCCTTGCTGGAACTGGTGCGGACGACCTCGGCGACGCTGAGCTCGAAGAACTCGTACCACTTGTCGCGGCCAAGCCGCTGGGCGTCCTGGTGCTCGGGGTCGTTGCGCCACTTCTCCAGGGTCTCGGGGTTGCGCCACCACACCAGAGCCAGACGCTCGCCGTCCTCGGCCACATAGTTCTTGAGATGGACGAGGTCGTCGCCGGCCATCTCGCGCACCTTCTTTGCCAGGTGCTCTTCCGTTGTTCCGTACGCGTCGTCGACCTGCTCGGAGAAACGCGACCTGAACGCGACCAGAATCACTGTGCCTCCCGGCAATTCCCTCTTACACGAACACACTTGTATGAACACAGCTGGTGCACGTCGCCGCTCACCGAGCCAGTACGGACGCACGTAGTTGCTGATCAGGCAGGTCGACGGCGGTGGAGCCGTGCCGCCTGAGGATCCGCCGGGCGAGTTCCCGCAGCCTGCGCTCCTCGGCGAGCGCCGAACTGTAGCTCTCCTCGCTGAACGCGCAGCGCTCGTAGAGCGGAACGAACCGGTCCGGCATCAGGGCCACCAACCGTCGGGCCACAGTCTCCTCGGCCTCGTGCCGGGGGTCCGGCAGACGGGACATCGTCCGGTAGTGCTGGTAGGAGATGTCGGCGATCGCGTCGCCGTCTCCCTTCCGGATCCGCTCGTACGCCGCGAACGCCTGCTGCCAGTCACCCTCCCGGTCCAGGCAGTTCACCAGCGTGCGGACGTCCTCGAAAGCACAGTTCATGCCCTGCCCCATGAAGGGGGCCATGGCATGGCAGGAGTCGCCGACGAGCACAGCGCGGCCACCCGAGGCCCACGTGTCGCACCGAGTGAGCCGCACGGTGGAGACCGGCTTGGTCCCCAGCTGCTCCTCCAGGTCCGGGATGCCGGCGGCCAGGCCTGGAAAGACGTCGGCGAACTGCCGGGCCAGCGCGCGGCCGCCGACCGCGGCGGCGTAGGAGGGCCGGGGACCCTCGTTCCGGAAGAACACCGAACCCGCGAACAGCCGGGAGGAGACCAGCGGGAAGGCCCCGAAGAGGGCGTCACCGGCCGGCCAGTAGTGCATGAGCCCGCGGTCACAGGAGGGCAGGTCCAGGACGATCTCCTGATAGGCCAGCTCAAGGGTGCTCACCTGCTCATGAGCACCCCTCGCGACCAGGGCGGCACGGACCACCGAGTGGACGCCGTCGCAACCGAGGACGTGCCGGCACGGGATCCACCGCTCGGCCGTACCCGCCCGCACCAGAAGGGCCGGTGCCTCCAGGTCGACGGCGAGGACCGGGCGCTCGAAATGAAGGCTCACGCCCGGCTCGGCCTCGGCCGCGTCCAGAAGGAGGCGGTGCAGCCGATGTCGTTCGACCGCCCAGATCGGCGCTCCGTCACGGCTGTAGGGGGTCACCACGGTGCTGCCGTCCGGCAGATGACCGCACCGGGCCGCGAGCGGGGCACAGATCTGGCGCACGGCTTCTTCCAGGCCGAGTTCGCGCAGCACGCGCCACCCGCGGTCCGAGAGGATCACCATGAGGGACCGGCCCTGCCCGGCCGGTATGTGCCGGGGGTCCGCATGCCGTTCCAGAACAGTGACCCGGCCGAACCGCCGGGCCAGGTAGATCGCGGCGACCGGACCGGCCAACCCGGCCCCGACCACCACGATGCCGCTGCTCGCCGCCGGTACGGACGTGCGCGAGTCGCGCATGATTGGCTCCTCCTGAGACAGGGCGGACACGGGGTCCGGCTACCAGGCCACCGGAAGCTCACGGACGCCGTAGGCCACACCGTCGTACTTGAACGGGACGTCCGTGAAATCGATGGCGAGGCGCAGAGTGGGGATGCGTCGGTAGAGCGTGCCGTACACCACCTGCAGTTCGAGGGTGGCCAGCGGGCGGCCGAGGCAGTGGTGAGGGCCGAAGCCGAAGGCCAGATGGTGCTGGGCGTCACGGGTGATGTCCAGGCGGTCGGGTTCGGGGAAGTTCTCCGGGTCCCGGTTGGCCAGTTCGCTGGCGAGGATGATCCCCTCCCCGGCGCGGATGGTGACGTCCCCGATGGTGATGTCCTCCGTGGCCACGCGCCGGCGGCCGGAGTGCGAGATGTTGAGATAGCGCAGCAACTCGTCGACCGCGCTGTTGATCAGCGACTGGTCCTCGGTCTCCCGCAGGAGCGCCAGCTGGTCGGGGTTGCGCAGCAGGGCCAGCGTGCCCAGGGCGATCATGTTCCCGGTGGTCTCCAGCCCGGCGACCAGCAGTGTCATGGAGATGTACGACAGCTGCTCGGGGCTCAGCGCGCCGGTGCGCACCTGCGTCTCGATCACCGAGGAGATCAGGCCGTCCGCAGGCTCCTTCGTCTGCTGGTCGATCAGTTCCCCGAGATACCCGCGCAGCGCCTCCTGAGCGCCTACCACCATCTCGGGCGAGCTGTCCCGGTGCAGCATCAGAGTGCTCTGTTCCTGGAAGAACTCGTGGTCGGCGTACGGCACCCCGAGCATCCGGCAGATGACCTGGGTTGAGGTGGGAAAGGCGAACCGGCTGACGAGGTCGGCCGGGTTGGGCCCGGCGAGAAGGTCGTCGATGAGTCCGTTGACGATGTCGGTGACATCGCCCCTGAGCGCCTCGATGTTCCGGATGGCGAACGGCGACGAGACCATGCGGCGCTGGCGGGCGTGCTCGGGGTCGTCTATGGCGACGAACGAGCGCCCGTCCTTGCGCCGCTCTCGGCTGCCCAGGTCGAAGTGCGGATAGCCGGGCCTTGTCGAGTCGGCACTGACCCGGGGATCCACCAGGAGCTTGCGTCCGAGGTCGTAACCGGTGACGAGCCACGGGGTGCTGTCGTCCCAGAGCCTGACCCGGACGGGGTCGCCGAGCGTGCGCAGGGCGGGTGCCGGATCGAAGGGGCAGGCCGGCTCTTTCAGGATCGGGAAGTGGACCAGCTGTTCAGTCACGGAACTCTCCATTCCTTGCCGCACGGGGCCTGCGGTCCCCGGTGCGGCCTTCCTCGGTGTGTCACCCGTTCAGGGACTGTGCGATCTCCCGCAGGTCGCGCGCCCCGAGAACCACCCGGATGGGCACGCGCACGCCCAGTTCCTCGCGCAGCGAGCCGATCAGCCGGCCGGCGAGCAGGGAATTGCCGCCGAGGTCGAAGAAGTTCGCCTCCGGATCGGCCTTCGGCAGGTCGAGCAGCCGGGCGACCATGTCGTACAGCCGGTCCTCCGGCGAGCGCGGCTCCTGAGAGGTGCCGGTCCGCTGCTGCGCGGCGGTGCCGCCCCTGCCCGCCAGGGCGCTTCGGTCGATCTTTCCGTTGGGCAGCGTGGGAAAGGCGTCGAGTACCTCGATGCGCGTCGGCACCATGAACTCCGGAAGGGCGGCGGCCAGCCGATCCCGCAGGCCGGAGGCATCGACGACGGTGCCGGGACGGGCGGTGGTGTACGCCACCAGCCGGGCGTCGGCGAGTTCTCCCTCGACGACCACCGCGGCCAGATCGACGTCCGGCTGCTCGGTGAGGAAGGCCTCGATCTCGCCCAGTTCGACGCGGAATCCCCGCAGTTTCACCTGTCCGTCGGCCCGCCCGGCGAAGTGGAAGCGGCCGTCGGCGTCCCGTCGGCCCCGGTCGCCCGAGCGGTACATGCGGCTGCCGGGCGGCCCGAAGGGGTCGGGCAGGAACCGCGCCGCGGTCAGCCCCGGACGGCCCACGTAGCCGCGGGCCAGCCCGGTGCCCGCCAGGTACAGCTCGCCCTCCTCGCCGTCGGCCACGGGCCGCAGGTGCTCGTCGAGCACGTGGACCCGCGTCCCGGTCCACGGGACACCGATACCGACGCCGTCCGCCTCCGTGATCGGGCCGGCGATGGTGCAGCCGACGGTCACCTCGGTGGGGCCATAGCCGTTGAACATGCGCCGGCCCGCTGCCCAGGTACGCACCAGCGCCGGGGTGCAGGCGTCACCCGTCGACATGATCGTGCCGCCGGACAGCACTCCCTGGCTGTCCGTGACGCTCAGCGCGGCCGGCGGAAGCACCACGTGGTCGATCTCGTACTTGGCCAGGGTCTCGTGCAGTGCGTCGCCCGGGAGCAGGTCCTCATCGTCCGCCACGACCAGGGTGGCCCCGTGCAACAGGGCGAGCGCGATGTCCCAGAATCCCGCGTCGAAGCTGATCGAGGCCCAGGCCAGCACCCGGTCGCCGGGAGCCGGCCGGAACCGGTCGGCCTGGGTGGCGACCAGGTCGGCGACGCCCTCGTGCGTGACCGCGACGCCCTTCGGTGTCCCGGTGGAACCGGAGGTGTAGATCACGTACATCAGGTGCAGGTCCGACAGCGGTTCCGGGCGCTCCGCGTTGCGCACGTCCGCGCCGCCGTACCGGGAACAGGCCTCGGCGCACGCCTCGGAGTCGAGCACGATCTCGTCCAGCTCCACTCCCTCGGCCGAGCGCGCGCCGGCACGCACGAGTAACCGGGGGGCGGCGTCCTGGACCATGAACGCCTTGCGCGCCGCGGGATAGCGGGGGTCGAGGGGCAGATAGGCGCCGCCCGCCTTGAGGATCGCCAGCAGCGCCACCACCAGCTCGGGGGAGCGTGGCACGGCGAGCGCGACCAGGCGGTCCGGGCCCACGCCCCGGTCGATCAGCAGCCGGGCCAGCCGGTTGGCGCGCTGGTTGAGCGCGCGGTAGGTGAGCGAGGTGTCCTTGTACAGGACCGCCGGCGCGTCCGGAGTCCGGGCCGCCTGCGCCTCGAACAACTCAGGCACCGTGCGGCCGACCGGCCTCCGGGTCACCGTGTCCCGCCCAGGTGGGGGCGGACCTCGGACGCGAACAGCTTCAGGCTCCGCTCCATCGTCTCCAGGGGCTGCTGGCCGTAGTCGAGCTGGAAGAGAACGATGTCCGTCCCGAGGTCGCGCTCGATCTGCCGCAGTTGCTCGACCGCGCTCTCGGGCGAGCCGATCACTGCCAGGCCGGCGGCCTCGCTCGGGCCGGCCCGGTGCTTGTCCACCATGGCCTCGCGGTACCCCTGGTACGACGTGGACGTACGGCTGCGCCACGCGGCCGCGGCCGAGCCGAACGTGTCCCAGTGCCGACGCAGCGCTGCGGTGCCCTGCTCCACCGCTTCCTCGTCCGAGTCCGCCAGGTACAGGGCGACGCTGATGGCGACCCGGGGCTGCTTTCCGGCGTTCTTCGGTGCCGCGACGAACCTGCTGCGGTACAGCTCGATCATCTCGCGGACCTGGCCCACCTGCTCACGGCTGGGCGCCGAAGCGATCAGGAGGTTGTGGCCGGAGTCCCCGATCCACTCGAAGCTGGAGGGGGTGAGGAGCGCGGCGGCCCAGACGGGGGGATGCGGGTCCTGGATCGCCGGCGGCAGGGAATTCGCCTCCCGGTAGCGGAAGAAGGGCGTGTCCTCGCTCACGTCGGCTTCGGTCCACAGCCGGACCACGGCGTCGACGGTGGCCCGGAAGCGCTCCGTGCTGCTGTCCATGTCGATGCCGAAGGAGTCGAACTCGTAGGGCAGGAAGGCACGCGCGAAGCCGACGTCCAGTCGGCCGCCACTGAGCGCGTCGAGCTGAGCGGTACGCGCCGCGAGCTGGATCGGGTGGTGGAAGGAGGCCTGGATGCCCCCCGTCATCAGCCGGATCCTGCTGGTGCGGGCCGCGACGGCCGACAGGAAGGCGAGTGGGTCAGGGCAGTACCCGCCATAGGAGTGCAGGTAGTGCTCGGTCATCTTGACGTAGTCGAGCCCGAGGTCCTCGGACAGCTCGGACACCGTCAGCAGGTTGGTGTAGTAGTCCTTGGCGCTGCGCTGCCGCGGGTGGGTGTCCGGCAGCAGTGATATCCCATAGCTCGTCATTTCTACCTCTCCGTGTCCGGGTTCGCTGATGGGCCCAGCAAGGGGGCGAGGTGTTCCGGCGCGGCACCGGTGTGACCGAGGGACCAGTACTCGCGCATTCCGTAGACCAGCGGGCGCGGCCGTGCATCGTCCTCGGCGGTGACCCTGAAGACCTCGCCGAACACGACGACGTGATCAGCGACGGTCACCGAACCCGTGACCCTGCAGTCGGCGACGGAGTGCGCGTCATGTTCGAGATGCGGCCCGCCGCAGCCCGGCCGCGCAGCCCACGCCACGTGCTCGAAGCGGTCCGGACCCCGACTGGCGAACAGTTCGGCGACCGCGCGGGCCTGGTCGCCCAGCAGGTTCACGGCGAAGCTGCCGGTTCTGGTGAGGACGGCGAGGGTGCGGCTGGAGTGCTGTATGCAGACCAGCAGCGTGGGCGGGCTGACCGACACGCTGGAGACGGCGGTGCAGGTCATGCCGTACTGCTGTCCGTCTTCGTCGGCGGCGGTCACGACCGCGACTCCGGCCGGGAAGGCCGCCATCAGTGTTCTGAACGCGGTTGCGGAGACCGGCTCGGCCGCGGTGCGGCCGTCGGCCCCCGCCATGGGTATGGGCATGGTGGAGGCACCTCCTGGCATGCCGTCAGGCGCTGGGCACGAGGCGCCCGGCCATGGTGCCGTCGAAGCCGGCGGCTTGGTGGACGAGGTACTCGTACTGACCGGGCAACCGGTCGATCAACGCCGAGGCCTGGGCGCGTACGCGCTGGAACTCGTGGCGCGCCGCGGTCGCGTCCAGCCGGCCGAGCGCGGGCAGCGGCCGGACGTCGAGTCCGCCGAGTCCCAGGATCATGGCCGTGTACGAGTACGGTTCGAAGCCGTGGAAGCGTGGGAAGACGGAGTTCTCGTCCGGCAGCGTGACCCGCCACTGTTCGAGGCGTTCGGCCAGGCCGTCGGGCATCGTGCGGGTCTTCGCGTCCCGCCAGTACGCGTTGTCCGACCGGGCGGCGGCGTAGTAGTGCAGGAAGAGGAACTCTCGGACGCCGTCCATGACGTCGCCGACCTGGCGGTTGTAGGATCGCCGCAGCGGCTCGTCGTCACGGGTGCCGGGGAATCGTTTGACCAGTTGCTCCACGGCGTTCTGGATGAAGAAGATCCCGGTGGACTCCAGCGGCTCGACGAAACCGCTCGACAGGCCGATGGCCACACAGTTCTTCACCCAGGACTCGGCGCTGCGGCCGATCCGCATCTTGATGTGGTTGGCGGACAGGTCGGCCGCCTCCGGCCCGATGAACGCACGCAGTGTGCGTTCCGCCTCCTCGGGCGTGGTGTAGGCGCTGGAGTAGACGTAGCCGGTGCCGATCCGGTCGAGCAGGGGGATGGTCCAGATCCAGCCGGCGTCCTGTGCCGTGGCCGTCGTGCACGGCCGCATGCCGCGAGCCGCGACGTCCACGGGGACACGCAGGGCCACCGCACTGTCGTTGGGCAGGGACTCCTGGTAGGAGACGAACGGCACGCCCAGGGCCTTGTTCAGCAGCAGCCCGCGGAAGCCGGTGCAGTCGACGAACAGTTCGCCGCTGATCGCCCCGTGGTCCTTGGTCAGCACATCGGAGATCCAGCCGTCCTGGTCGAGACGCACATCGAGGACGTCGTCCTGGACGTGGCGCACCCCGCGTTCCACTCCGTACTCACTGAGGAACTGGGCGAGCAGGGTGGCGTCGAAGTGGTAGGCGTAGGGGAACTGCGTCCCGTGGCCCTCGGGGATCGCGCGGGCCATGTCCCGTTCCTCCCCGGTCTCGAAGGCCTCCTCGAACAGGTCGCCGTCGAGCCGGCGGGGCGAGCGCTTGGCGTCGCACAGCGCGGCCAGCACCGAGCAGTCCTGGTCGAAGCGGTCGCTCGGGCCCTCGTGCAGCCACCAGTCGGCGAGCGAGACACCGTCTACTACGCGCGGACGCTCGAAGGGGTGGTAGAAGTGATGGCCTTTCTCCCTCCAGTTCTCGAACCGGATGGCCAGCTTGTACGAGGCGTGACAGCGCGGCATCCACTCCGGCTCGCTCAGCCCGAGGTGCCGGAAGAAGTTCCGCACCGTGCTGAAGGTGGCCTCTCCTACGCCGATCGTCGAAACGGCCTTCGACTCCACGAGCGTGACAGACAGTCGGTCACCGAAGCTCGCCTTGAGGTATGTGGCGGTCATCCAGCCGGCTGTGCCGCCGCCGACGATCACTATGTCCTTGATCATGATTTCCGTCCTGGTGGGTGCGGCCAGATCCTTGGACGTTGCACGCAGAATCTTGCACGGGCCACGGCAGGGTCGTGCGGCGGAAAAAGATTTACGAAAGACGCTCTACGCCCGGCCGGACGGACGGCGCAGTGTCGGGCCGCGCTCACGGTTCGGGAAGCAGCCTGATCCGCAGACGCCTGAGCCGAGCAGGCTCCGCGACCAGCTCGTATTCCTTCACCAGGCCGTTCTCGATGCTGAAGCACACGGCGAGCCGGAGACGGCCCCCTGGGGCCACGAGCAGGCCGACACGGCCGTTTATCACGGCGGGTTCGGAGTGCCGTGCGGCACGCCCGAACCGGCTGATCTCACGGACGACGGCGGTGACACCGCACGCCGTGACCGGGCGGTCCGGGGGCAGGGCCGCCGCATCGGCGCGCCGCACCACGTCCGGCGCGAGAAGGGCGGCGATGATCCCGGTGTCACCGGTGCACGCCGCGATCTGGAAGGCCGCCACGACCTCGCGGTGCCGGTCCGCCTCCACCAAGTGCCGCTCCCGGGGCGTCCGCACCTTCTGCCGGGCGCGGCTGGCCAGTTTCTTGGCGGTCGCCTGGCTGCGGTCCAGAATCCCGCCGATCTCGTCGAACGGCACGCCGAACATGTCGTGCAGCACGAACGCGACCCGCTCGGCAGGGCTGAGGGTGTTGAGGACGACGAGAAGCGCGAGGCCTACCGACTCGGCTTCGAGCGCCTCGTGCTCGGGGTCGCCCTCGCCGGAAGCCGCAGTGGCCGGCGCGAGGTCACCGTCCCAGCATTCCTCGCACCCCGCGCGCCGACTGCGCAGCAAGTCGAGGCAGATGCGGGAGGTGACCGTGCGGAGCCAGCCCGGCAGGTTCCGCACGGCCTTGATGTCGGCGCGTTCCAACCGCAGCCAGGTCTCCTGCACCGCGTCTTCCGCCTCCTCGTGGGAGCCGAGCATGCGGTAGGAGAGTCCGAGAAGGGCGCTGCGGTTCTCCTCGAAGGAATCTGCCAGGGATTGGCGCTGGTCCATCGGTCACCTTTCCGGTTCATGGTCCGTCGTACTCATGACCCGTGAATCACGGGCCGTGTGACGCACGAACGATGAGGAGAGGCGGCATGACCGAAACCGTTACCGAGACCATCCCTGGATACACCGCGGGGACTTGGGCGATCGACGCGTCCGATTCCGAGGTGCGGTTCACCGTTCGCCATCTGGGGGTGACTCGGGTACACGGTCGTTTCAACGTCTTCGACGGCACGATCCGCACCGGGGAGACGGTCGAGCAGTCATCCGTGACCGCCCGTATCGAGACGGACAGCATCGACACCGGTTACGGAGCCCGTGACGGCTACATTCGCGGTGACGATGTGCTGGCGGCCGACCAGAACAAAGAGTTGGTGTTCCGTTCCACGCAGGTGCGCCGGCACGAAGACCGGTTCCTGATCGACGGCGAGTTGACCATGCGGGGTGTGACCAAGGCCGTCACCCTGGTCGCCGAACCCGGCGGTTTCGGTACCGATCCGGTGCGCAAGGTGCCCGTGCTCGGCGTCAGTGCCTCGGTAACGGTCAGCCGGACGGACTTCGGCCTCGCCCCGCACATCCCCACCGCTGTGGTGGGCGAGACGGTGCGGATCACCCTGGACATCCAGGCCTCGCTCGCATCCTCCTGAACCGGGGGCCCCGACGTGGGTGGCCCTCTGCCCGTGTGACGAACGGGCAGAGGGCACACCGGAGTGACCGGCTGCTGCCGGAATCACGTCATGTGTCAGGCGGTGGCAGCCTCGAGGATGTAACCCCGGCCCCAGACGGTCCGGATGCTGAGGCCGACCGCGGCGATACGGCGGCGCAACCGCATGATCTGCAGGTCGAGGGCGTTTCTGGAGATCTTTCCGGTCACCTTGGCCACCTGTTGCTCCAGCTCCGTCCGGTAGACCACTTCACCGTAGTGGGCGACGAAGTGCTCCATGATTCCCACCTGGGTGCTGGAGATAGCCACCGAATCCGCGCCGAAACAAAGAACACCGGTGGAGTCGACGGACGGGACCTTCTGCCCATAGGCACGCTGAACCAACGCCTGTATGCGTGCCTCGACGTCGCCGCGGGAAGCCGGCGCTCTGATCCAGTCCTCCGTGGGGTCGGCGCAGACAGGAGCGTCGTTTCCGGCCTCCACCACCAGCAGGCGTGGGATTCCGGCCTTTCTGCAGTCGTTCCGGACTTTGGCTTCGATGGGCCAGCGTATTAACTTGACGCCTTTACTCAAGAGTGTCTCCCCGTGCAAATGCGCACTCTGGCGACTTTTCCCTCTGGGTTCGGTGAAGGGTCCGTCCGGGGTGCCGGGCAGTGATGGCGAAGCGGCCTGGTGGGCACGGGCCGACGTTCCGTCGGTGGCGTGATCGCCGTGGCCGCGTGGCGTGTTCGCGCTGACGTCGTTGTCAAGCCGGGCGCAAGGCGGTGCCCATGTCATGTGACATGGGCACGATTCCCTGGCGGATGAATCACCTCACGTCCTGCTGCCTGGCTCTCCCGTCCACTTCATGATGTGGATCACTGACTTCGCTGGTGAAGTCCGTCTTCGGCCATCGTGACCTCGTGTTCCTCGACCACCGGAGCCGGGTGTGCGGCGGCTTCCGGCCGCTCGGCCCGGTTCCGGAACCCCGTCCAGGCGAGGCCCGCCGCCACGGCCGTGCAGGCTGCGGCGATCCCGACGGCCAGTTGGTAACCGTGCAGGAAGGAGTCGACGGTGGCCTGCCTGAACGAGCCGCCGAGCGTTTCCACCACGGTGCGCACGCGTCCGCCGCCCACATTGTGCGCCTGATCGAGTGCCGCGCCGTGGCGGGCCCCATCCAGCTCGGACACCTTTCCGTGCCAGGCGGAGACGGCCGCGTTCACGCCCACGGTGCCGAGCACCGCGAGGCACACCGAGGAGCCGATCTGCCGTGACGCGTTCAGGACGCCGGAGGCCGCTCCCGAGACGCCGGAGGGCACGTCGCGCATCGCCACGTGGGTCACGGCGGGCACGAACGTGCCGAACCCGCCGCCGTACAGCGCGTATCCGAGGGCGCTGACGGCGAAGGGGACGGTTCCCGCCCGGCTGAGCAGGAACACACCGGCTGCGGCCACCAGCGTCCCGTACGTGGCCACTGTCGAGGCCCGGAAGCGTGAGTCGAGCCGCCCGCCGAACTGCGCCATGGTCAGGAAGGGGATGTTCATGAACAGCCAGGACAGGCCGGTACGCAGCACCGACCAGCCCGCGACGTTCTGGAAGTACAGCGTCACCCAGAAGAGCGCGCCGCTCATCCCGCCGTAGCACAGCATGTAGATGCCCGAGGCGCTCGCGAAGCTCCGGGCCCGCAGCAGAGCCGGAGGCAGCATGGCGTGCGGAGCGTGGCGCTCCCACCAGAAGAAGGCGATCAGCAGGACCGCCCCGACCATCAGGGGCAGCGCCACGAGGGCCGCACCCCACGGTCGATCGGACGATTCGACGAACCCGAGCGTGAGGCAGACCAGCCCCAGGGAGCTGAGCACCATCCCCGGCACGTCCAGCCTGCGGGCCTGGGGATTGCGCGACTCCCGGACCGCCACGGCCGTGCAGGCGATGCCCAGGGCGGCGAAGGGCAGGTTGATCCAGAACACCGACGGCCAGCTGAAGAAGGTGAGCAGGATCCCTCCGCCGACGGGTCCGGCGCCGAATCCGGTGCCGCCGATGGCCGCCCAGGCCCCGATCGCGCCGGCCCGCTGTTCCTGCGGGTAGGTCTCCGTGATGATCGACAGCCCCAGAGCCAGCATCGCTGCGCCGCCCACGCCCTGCATGGCGCGGAAGGCGATGAGGGAGGCCGCGTTCCAGGCCACGGCACAGGCGATGACGCCGACCAGAAAGACGACCATGCCGGTCAGGAAGACCCTCTTGCGACCGTACCGGTCGCCGAGCGCTCCGCTGGCCGGGATGATCGCGGCCAGGCTCAGCGAGTACGCACTGATCACCCATTCCAACTCGGCAGCGCTCATGTGCAGTTCGCTCTGCATCGACGGCAGCGCAACGTTCACGATGGTCAGGTCGAGTGAGGTCATGAAGGTCGCCATGCACATCGCGAACAGCGTCAGCTGCCGGCGTCGCGCTTCGGTGAGGGAAAGGCTCATGTCATCTCCCCCCTCGAAGTCCGTGTGATATGCAATGAAGAGGTGATCATCCGTGCTCCAAGTCGGGTCCGCGTACGTCGGGTCGGCTAGCCGCCCACTAGTGATGACCCCTGACGACCGAGGAGTGTGACCGTGCACGACCACGATCGGCTGGCGGAGCAGTTCGAGCACTTCCGGCCACACCTGAGGAACGTCGCGTACCGGATGCTGGGCTCCCACGCCGAGGCCGAGGACGCCGTACAGGAGACCTGGATCAGACTCAGCCGCAGCAACGCGGACGAGGTGGACAACCTCCCCGCCTGGCTGACCACGGTGATCAGCCGGATCTGCCTGAACGCCCTGAGGTCACGCGCCGCGCGGCCGGAGGACCCGGTCGGCGTCCACCTGCCGGATCCCGTGGTCGGGCACGAACCGTCCCCCGGCCCCGAGGACGAGGCGCTGCTGAGCGACTCGGTCAGCCTCGCGCTGCTGATCGTGCTGGACACGCTGGCCCCCGCCGAGCGAGTCGCCTTCGTGCTGCACGACATGTTCCATCTGACCTTCGACGAGATCGCGGCCGTCGTCGGGCGTACGACGGTGGCGACCCGGCAGCTCGCCAGCCGGGCGCGCCGCCGGGTGCAGGGCGCCCGCGAGGCGGACTCCGACGGCGACTTCGCGACCCGGCGCATGCTGGTCGACGCCTTCTTCGCCGCGGCGCGCAACGGCGATCTCGACGGGTTGGTGGCGGTACTGGACCCGGATCTCGAACTCCGTGCGGACGGCGGACTCGCGCTCGCCTCCGCCACGGCGGCAATCCGTGGTGCCCGCCTCGTGGCGGAACGGGCCGCGCTGTTCCGTCAGCCGGGCGTGACGGTGACCGCCGTCCTGGTCAACGGCACCCCCGGCGTCCTGGTCGACCGGGACGGCGTACCCGTGTCGGTGATGGGCTTCGCCGTCCGGCAGGGCCGGATCACGCAGATCCAGATCCTGCTCGACCCGGAACGCCTCGCCGCGATCGACTTCGGCGCCTTCAAGTCGTAGGCCGGGCGTCTCCTCAGGAGACGCCCGCCAGGTCCTTGCCCCGCTGGAGACGGGCCCACTCCCCGTCGTTGACCTCGATGCGCTGCACGGCCCTGCGAAGTACCGGCGGCGCCATCAGCGACGTGCAGATGGCGATCAGCACCACGACGGTGTACGAGGCGGTGTTCAGCACGCCGAGCCGCAGACCGATCCCCGCCACGATGATCTGGATCACGCCGCGTGCGTTCATCCCGGCACCGAGCACCAGAGCGGCACGGCGATCGAGCCCGGCGAGGCGGGCACCGAGCAGCGCCCCGGCGAACTTGCCCACGGTCGCCACGACAAGCGCGCACAGCGCGGCGAGCGCGATCAGCGGTGTGCCCAGCACGGACAGGTTCATCCGCAGGCCGGCCTCGGCGAAGTAGAGGGGGGCCAGAACCGAGAGCGTGACGGAGCGCAGGGGTACCAGGGCCCTGCTCGTCCCGGATCCGGCGGCGCCGACCAGCAGACCGCCGATGAGGGCTCCGAAGGACGCCTCCATGCCCATGGCCTGCGTGGCCGCCGCGCACCCCGTGATCAGCACGGTCGCCGTGCCCATCACGGTCTGCGGGTTCCGCGTCCTGGCCATCAGCCACCTGATCGCCGGACGGCCGAGAAACACTGCACAGGCCGTGATCAGGACCAGCCGGACCAGCGGCGCGGCGACCGATCCGAGCGTGAGCCCGCTCGCCGCCGCGGCAGAGGCCACGGACAGCAGCATCCAGCCGGCGACATCGTCCACCACGCCGACCGCGATGGTCAGCTGAGCGATGTCCCGGTGCAGTAATCGCATGTCCGACAGCATTTTCGCGATCACCGGTAGAGCGCTGACGCACATGGCCACGCCGATGAAGAAGACGAACAGACCGCGGTCGCGACCGGCGGGCAGCAGGGCCGCAGGCGCCACCAGGCCCGCGGCGCAGCCGAGTCCCAGGGGAATCAACAGGCCGAAGGTACCGACCAGCAGGGACGCCTGCCCGGTACGACGCACCAGGGCGAGGTCGATCTCCAGCGCGGTCGTCCCCACAAGGAGGATCACGCCGAGCTGACCGACCGCGTCCAGTAGGTGGACCTGGGACGCCTGTGACGTCTGCAGCCAGTGGTGAAATGCGGGGAGGATCCGGCCGACCACCGAGGGTCCGAGCAGGATTCCCGCCGTCAACTCGCCCGATACCGCAGGTAGTTTGAAGCGCGTCGCGAGTCGGCCGAGCAGCTGCGCGGCACCGAGCAGCAAGGACGCCTGGACCAGCAGAACCAACAACGCATGCCCGCCCAATGGCGGGGCTGTGACGGGCGGCATGGTGCGTTCCTCCGCTATGGGTGTCCTTCGGCGATCGATGACCGCTCGGGCGGGGTCCGCCTTGCCTAGGGCCTGGTCTCCTGCTGGACGGTGATCGCTCGGGAAGGACAGACGCCGGCGGCACGGCGTACCCGGTCCTGCAGTTCGCCCGGTACGTCCTCACGGAGCAGACGGACGGACCCGTCCTCCTCCCGCTGGTCGAACACCTCACTCACGGCGAGGACGCACATTCCCGAGCCGATGCAGCGCTCCTGGTCGACCGTCACACGCATGTCGTTCCTCTCCTCGGTTCGCATTCCATCCCCTTGCCTTTGCCGCGCCGTCACCTCGGGAGGAAGCGCACCGGCAGCGAGCTGTAGCCGTTGAGAAAGTTGGACTGGATCCGGGTGGGCGGCCCGGTGACCTCCAGGTCCCGGACCGTCTCGGCGAGCACGCTCAGCAGGGCATGCAGTTCGGCCCGGCCGAGGAAGGCCCCCAGGCAGTAGTGGGGCCCGTGGCCCAGAGCGACGTGCTTGTTCGGGGACCGGGACAGGTCGAGGGCGCGCGGCTGAAAGAACGCCCGCTCGTCGTTGTTGGCCGAGATGTTCCACAGCGTCACGATGTCTCCCGCCCGCACGTGCCGCCCTGCGATGACCTGGTCGCGGGTGGCGGTACGGGCGAAGTGGAACGAGGGAGTCGCCCAGCGCAGGGCCTCCTCGACGGCCGTGTGCAGGTCAACCTGGCCGGCCCGCAGGGCCCGCCACTGCGAGGGGTGTTCGGCAAGGGCCTTGACCGTGCTGACGGCGGAGACCCGCGAGGACTCGTCGCCGCCGATGATCAGGCTGTAGCAGTTGAGCGCGACCTCTTCGAGGCTCAGGGGCTCGCCCTGGATCAGCCCCGTGGCGATCGTGCTGATCACGTCGTCACCCGGGTCCGCGCGTCGACGCGCCGCCACATCCATGAAGTACAGGACGAGTTCGTTGCGCGATTCCAGGGAATCGAGTTCGTCCGCCCCGGTCAGCGCTCCCTTGCTCCACCGAAGCAGGTCGGGGCGGTCCGCCTCGGGGACCGACAGCAGGTCGCAGATCGTGTTCATGGGCACGTGTTCCGCGACCTGGGTGGCAAAGTCGAAGGTCTCCAGGCCGACGGCATCCTTGATGAGCGCGGCGGTGCGCTCCTCGACCTTCCGGGCGACCCTGCCGAGCACCTTCGGCGACAGGGCGCGCCACATCAGGGCCCGAAGTTCCCGGTGACGCGGCCGGTCCGTGACGGCCAGCATTCTGCCCCCGGCGGAGTCGTCGCCGCGCAGCAGCACATCGAGCACAGTGCCACGGCCCGAAGCCAAGGCCTCGGAATCGCCGTAGCAGGAGACGACGTCGGCGTACCCGGCCACCACCCAGAAACCGGGGTGGCCGTCCGAGGCAGCGTGCCAGTACACCGGCTCGTTCGACCTCACCTCGGCGAACAACTCGAATGGATCATTCTCCATGAACGTGCGCGAGTCGGTCAGATCGAGCGAGGCGACCGCTGTTCGGCTCATCGTCCGCAATCCCCACTGAAGACTGGAAACGCACTGCTCGCAGTGCCCGGCACCGGCTCCGGTACGCGGATCCTCACAGACGGCCGAGCCGGTCCGCTCCAGTTGTGTCAGAAGTCTTTCGTGGCCGGTTCCGGCAGTGACGGAGAGCCGAAAGATTGCTCTGCCGCCCCGATCCGCCGTGAGAACTTACGAACAAATCCGAAGCAGAGGAGCGCATCATGCTTCGTACTCGCCGGGATCAATGCCTGCGGACGCTGGCCCAGGCTCCCGCACCCATCGCAAGGATCGTCTGCCTCCCGCACTCGGGCGGCACCACGGCCGGCTACGACGCATGGGCCGGCGAGCTCCTGCCGGCCGTCGAGTTGCTCGCGGCGCAGTATCCGGGGCACGGCGACCGCTTCGGCGAGCCGCTGTCGACCCACGTGCGCGCGCTGAGTGCGGAACTCTCCTCCGAACTCCTGCGCCTGCCGCCCCTGCCCACCGTGCTCTTCGGTCACAGTCTCGGCGCCCTCGTCGCCTACGAGACCGCTCTGACTCTCAGCGCGCTGGACCGAACGCCCTGCGGTCTGCTGGTGTCCAGTTGCCCGGCCCCTGGTGTGGAGGGCCGGGTGCGGGCCGGACTGCTCTCCGACGGTGAACTGTGGTCCCTCATCTGTTCCCTGGACGGAATCGATCCAGCCGTCGCCGACCAGCCGGAACTGGTGGAGGCGCTGCTCCCGGTGCTGCGTGCCGACATCACGGCGCACGAGGACTACCGGCCGGAGCCCAGGGTCGTCCCCCTGTCCTGCCCCGTCCGTTGCTACCACGGCATGCAGGACCCCCTCGTGGACACCGCCCTGCTGACCGGCTGGGCCTCGGTGACCACCGGGCCGTTCAGCATGCTCGAACGCGAGGGCCACCACTTCCATCCGTTCCAGAACGCCGAAGACCTCCTCACCGACATCACCGCCTTCCTCGATACCGCACTCCCCACGGACTCACTGACGCGGAGCTGACCATGGCCGAGTTGAGCTACTCCTCCTATCTCCAGACAGACATCCTGCTGTCGCTCCAGAAAACGCGGATACCCGAGACGGCCGACCGGACCGTGGTCCTGGCCGAGCACTTCTTCATCGTCGCCCACCAGTCCTGCGAACTGTGGCTCAAGCAGGCCGTCGCGGATCTGAGCCTGGCGAGGGACCTGCTGTCCTCCGTCAGCCGTCCGGCCGCCGAGGTGGAGACCAGCGTGGAACTCCTCCAGCGGGCCGCCGAGCTGCTCCGGGTCCTGCACGAGCAGGTACTCGTCCTGGAACGCCTCCCCCTGCGCCACTTCGTCCAGTTCCGGCCCTATCTCGGCACGGCCAGCGGGGCGCAGTCCCAACAGTTCCGGGAACTCGGCCGACTGCTGGGGGACGGCGGTGAGGAGGGCGAGCTGTACCGGGCCTTCGTGGAGAACACCGGCCATCAGGGCTGCACCGTGGCCGACGTGTGCCGCCTCGGGATCGCCGGTGGCGGCCTCCACCGGGTGGCCGAGGCGCTGCTCGACGTGGGCAACGGCTACTGGCGCTGGAAGGTGGCCCACCTCGGCCTGATGTCGAAGATGGTCGGCGGCCGGCAGGGCACCGGAGGAACGTCCGGGGAGGAGTTCCTGATGCACCGGATCACGCTCCCCTTCCCGGAGCTGCGGCGGCTGCGCGGCGCCCTGCACGCGGAGGAACTCGCCCCCAGCCCCGCGTGAGAAGCACCGGACCAGGACATCATCCCCCTCCACGAGACGAAGGCGGTCTTCATGTCAGCGGACGGCACCACCGGTCTCCACCACGTCGTGATCAACCACGAGCGGCAGTACTCGGTCTGGCCCACGGACCGGGCGGTCCCGGCGGGCTGGTCGCCCGTCGGTGTCACCAGCACGCTGGAAGAGTGCCTCGCATACGTCGACCGCGAGTGGACGGACCTGCGCCCCCAGAGCCTGCGGGGTTCCGGCGTCGGCCAGACCATCGTCACCGAAAACGGCTGATCCATGCTGGACATCGACGTAGCGGACATGACCGTGCGGCAGCGCGAACGGCTTCTGCTGTGGAGCGTGGTCCCCCGACCGGTGGCCATGGTGAGCACGGTCTCCCCGCACGGAGCGATCAACCTGGCGCCCTTCTCCTACTACACGGCGGTCGGGTATTCCCCCATGACCCTGCTCTTCTGCGCGGGTCGGCGGGCCGACGGCACCGAGAAGGACTCCTGCCGCAACGCCAGGGTGCCGGCCGAAGGAGGTACGGGGGAGTTCACCGTCAACATACTGATCGAAAAACATGCCGAGGCAGCCACCGCCTCGGCGAAACCCCTGCCGTACGGCGAGTCGGAGTACGAACTGGCCGGGCTTCGGCCGCTGCCCGGCCGGAGGGTCCGCTCCCCGCGTATGGACGGATCCCCCATCGCCTTCGAATGCCGGACGTCCGCGGTGGTTCCGGTCGGTGACCACTTCGTCGTCATCGGGGAAGTGGTCCACATCACGGCGGACGAGGGGCTGATCGACGAGACCGGCTTCCACGTCGACCTGGACCGGCTGGGATCCGTCGGCCGCATGGGCGCCGCGGACTACGTCCGCACGTTGGACCGCTACGTCGTGGGCGGATGAGCCCGGGTCCGCGAGCGTGACGCCCAGCCCGAGCACGCTCGCCACCGGCCCGGACCACGCATCGTGACTCGATCACGCCGCCTGGCTGTCACCTCTGCTCGTTCCGAACCGTTGAGAAGTACGGGATGCCCGGCACGACACGGAGCAACCTCAAGACGGCGAGGCGATACGGGAGGGCGTGGCTCTTGGATGTCTACGAGGCGGTGGCGACTCGTCGAGCGGTGCGGGGGTTCACGTGTGATCACGTACCGAAGGAAGTGCTTGAGCGAGTACTTTCGGCCGCTTCCAGGGCACCGTCCGGGGCGAACCTGCAGCCATGGCACACCTATGTCCTGACCGGGCAGCGACTGGAGGAACTCAAGCGACAGGCCGTCGCGCGAGCGGCAGCGGGTGACCCAGGAGACGACCCGGAGTACGTGATGTACCCACCGGACCTCAAGTCCCCCTATCGCGAGCGCCGTTGGGGAGCCGCCGAGAAGCGGTACGGCGCTCTCGGCATCCCACGCGAGGACCGGGCCGCACGGCATCAGGCGGTCACCGCGAACTGGCACTGCTTCGGCGCTCCCTCCGCCCTCTTCCACTACATCGACCGGGATATGGGACCGGCCCAGTGGGCCGATGTCGGCATGTACCTGCAGACCGTCATGCTGTTGCTGCGGGCCGAGGGACTGCACAGCTGCCCGCAGATGGCATGGTCGGTGTACCACCGAACGGTCGCGGGGATCGTGTCTCCCGCCGAGTCCCTCGTCCTCTTCTGCGGCATGTCGGTGGGCCATGCGGATCCAGCCGGCCCCTGTGTCCGCGTGGACCGCGCCCCGCTCGACGAGACGGTGACCTTCCTCGACTGACCCGGCATCCCCATGTACGCAATGTACGCACCAAAAATGCCCCCTGAAACCGCGTTTCCGCAGGTCAGAGGGCATTTATATGTGGAGCCTAGGGGAGTCGAACCCCTGACATCCGCCATGCAAAGACGGCGCTCTACCAACTGAGCTAAGGCCCCGAGAAGCAGCGGCCGGCCGGAGGAATCGCGTTTTCCGGTGCCGCCGGGGACCAGAGTACCGGGTCACCCCCGGTATCTCGCAAAAAGATTGGGGGTCCCCGAGGATGACCACTCTCCGTAAGATGCTCGACGTGGTTCGCTACAGCGAACCGCGGTATTCAGGGGAAGCGATGGGGAGACGCAATGGACGCCGCACAGCAGGAAGCCACCGCGAGAGCGCGGGAGCTGCAGCGGAACTGGTACGGGGAGCCGTTGGGGGCGCTCTTCCGTAAGCTCATAGACGATCTCGGGCTCAACCAGGCCCGTCTCGCGGCGGTCCTGGGGCTGTCCGCTCCGATGCTCTCGCAGCTGATGAGCGGCCAGCGGGCGAAGATCGGCAACCCGGCTGTGGTCCAGCGGGTGCAGCTGCTGCAGGAGCTGGCGGCCCAGGTCGCGGACGGCAGTGTGAGCGCCGCCGAGGCGACCGACCGCATGGACGAGATCAAGAAGTCGCAGGGGGGCTCCGTGCTCAGCAACACCACCCAGACCACCAGCGGTTCGGGGGCGCCGACCGTCAAGCGGGTGGTCCGCGAGATCCAGTCGCTGCTGCGTTCGGTGGCCGCCGCGGGCGACATCATCGACGCGGCGGACAGCCTCGCCCCGGCCCATCCGGAACTGGCGGAGTTCCTGCGCGTCTACGGCGCCGGCCGCACCTCCGACGCCGTCGCGCACTACCAGTCCCACCAGAACTAGGACCCACGGCCCGGTTCCCGGAGGGGGTCCGGGGGCCGGGCCGGGGCCAAGGTCGGTCGCCGCGGGGCCGGCGGACCAGGGGGCGCAGGGCGTTCCTTGATCGTGGAGCGGGGTCGTATCACTCATCGAAGTGGGGAAGTAAGGGGTCGGGGGGACCGACGCGGGTCCAGGGGGAGGAGCGATGGGCTGCCATGGGTGAGGTGTTCGCCGGCCGGTACGAGCTGGCCGACCCGATCGGACGCGGGGGCGTGGGCGCCGTATGGCGGGCCTGGGACCACCGCCGACGGCGCTATGTGGCCGCCAAGGTGCTCCAGCAGCGCGACGCCCACTCCCTGCTGCGCTTCGTGCGGGAACAGGCCCTGCGGATCGACCACCCCCATGTCCTCGCCCCGGCCAGCTGGGCCGCCGACGACGACCAGGTGCTCTTCACCATGGACCTGGTCGCCGGCGGCTCCCTGGTCCACCTCGTCGGCGACTACGGCCCGCTGCCGCCGGCCTTCGTCTGCACCCTGCTCGACCAGCTTCTGTCCGGCCTCGCCGCCGTCCACGCCGAAGGCGTCGTCCACCGGGACATCAAGCCCGCCAACGTCCTGCTCGAAGCGACCGGCACCGGCCGGCCTCGGCTACGGCTGTCCGACTTCGGCATCGCCATGCGGCTCGGCGAACCCCGCCTGACGGAGACCAACCTCGTGGTGGGCACGCCCGGTTACCTCGCGCCGGAGCAGATGCTGGGCGCCGAACCCGACTTCCCCGCCGACCTGTTCGCCGTGGGACTGGTCGCTCTGTATCTCCTGGAAGGCGCCAAGCCCGACGCCAAGGCACTCGTGCAGTACTTCGCGGAACACGGGACTCCCGGCGCACCCAAGGGCGTTCCGGAGCCGCTGTGGCAGGTCGTCGCCACCCTGCTCCAGCCCGACCCGGACGCGCGTTTCCGCACCGCCACGGGTGCGCGCAAGGCCCTCGCCTCCGCGGTGGAGCTGCTGCCGGAGCCCGCACCCGACGACGAGCTGATCGAGATCTTCGACCAACTCGGCCCGCTGCCGCCCGGGTTCGCCCCCGACGGTCCCCTCAAGAGGGCCTCCGGAGTGGCCTCGGAACTGGTCGAGGGCGCGGACACGACTCCGACTCCGACCCCGGACGCGGGCTCCGGCACGGACACCGGAGCCGACACGGGTACCGGATCACTCCCGGACGCCGGATCCTTCCCGGGCACCGGATCCCTCTCGGACACCGGGAGCTTCCGGCTGCCGCCGCCCCCGGCGCCGCCGAACCAGGAGCCTCCGCCCCAAGGGCCCCGGGCCCAAGAGCCCCGGACCCAAGAGCCTCCGCACCAAGCGCCTCCGACCCCCGAGCCGTACCCCCACCAGCCCCTGGATCCCTCCCCGTACCCTCCGTACGCGCAGCAGCTCCGGCCCCCCGCTCACCCCCCGCTCCACCAGCCGTACCCCTCCCCCCAGGCCCACGCCCCCTACGACCCACGTGCCGACGCCTCCACGGCTTCGTACACGGCTCGCGACACACGGCTTCCGCATCCGGCCCAGCCCTGGTCCAGCGCGCCCGCGCACGGGCACAGGGGGCATCGGGCGGGCCGGAACCGACGGCCCGGGCCGCCGGCGAAGGTCGCGATCCCGATGCTGTTGCTGGCGCTCGCCTGCTACGCGGTGGGTTTCTGGGCGCTGGCCCGCGTCTGAGCCCGCCGCGCCGTCACCGTCCAGCCCACGAGCACCAGCAGCAGTACGGTCCCCAGGCCGATCCCGGCGATCGCGGTCAGCTTCAGCGCGGTGCCGTCCCCGCCGCCGGTGCTCCCGGTGGACACGGCTTCCCGGTCCTGCTCGGTGAGGGTGAACACGTCCGCCGGCACGGGTTTCCCGGCGTACTCCGGCCCGGCGTGCGCCCGCCCGGCCACCCGGACCCGCAGCGTCACGGGGAACGGGCCGCGCCCGAACGGGCCGGCCAGCTGCTCGCTGAGATGCAGGACCAGGTAGTAGTCGCCGGCGAAGCGGACGGCGGCCACCCCGGCGGCAGCGGCGTAGCGGTTGGCGTACTCGACACGCGGGAGCGGGGTGAGTACGGCGGGCTTCCGCGTGCCGGTGTAGCCGAGGGCGGCGTCCTCGACGTAGCCGCGGACGGGGTTGTAGAGGGAGAGGTTCAGGGCGCCGCCGACATAGCCGTGCCCCTGCGCGCTCGCCAGTTCGGCGGAGGCGTGCAGCTGCCGGCCCCAGTCGACCGGCACCTTGTAGAAGCGTGTCTCGCCGGGCACGAGCGTGGTCCGCCAGACGCCCTGGCCCAGTGGGCTCGCCGAGGCGAACCCGGCGCCGCCGGAACGGTCGCGGGGCTCACCGCCAAGCGGCTCGGGCGTGGCGGAGTCCCAGGCCTGCGGCGCGGAGGTGGCCTCGGCCCGCGCCGGACGCGGCTCGGTGGCGGGCGCGATCTCCAGGTTCCAGGGCCGGGAAGGGGCCGTAGCGGCGCTCCCGGTGTCGAGTCGCTGGACGAGCAGGTAGTACGTCCCCCGGCCCTGGCACAGCGCCCGGCCGGCCTCCCGCTGGGCCAGCGCGGTGACCGGGCGCGGGCTGAGCCCGGCGCCGAAGCGGGCCGAGAAGGCGGAGGAGTAGGAGCAGGGCGTGCCGTGCGCGTCCTGGAGCAAGACCTTGATGCCGTCGGTGGCGGAGACGGTGGCGTTCGCCGGGGGTACGGCGGTGACGGGGATGTACGCCGTGTCGGCGGTCGTGAGGTCGATCCGGTAGTAGAGCTTGCCGTTCCTCGGCAGGGAGCTGCGGTAGGTGCGGCCGGGGTCGAGCCGCCCGGCCGTCGCCGTGCCCGTGGCGCCCGAGACGGTACGGGCCCCGGGCGCGAAGGCGTACGACTCCGCCCGCGCCTCCCCGGCCGGGGCCGCCGACGCGGGCACGGTGCCGGCCGGCAGGACGAGCAGCGCGCACAGTGCCGCGCACAGTCCCGGCAACAGGGCCCTTCCGACGACGCCGGGAACCACCGCCCCGCGACCGTCCCGCCACCACGCCGTACGCCGCCCTCGCCCCCGCACGTGCCGACCTCCCCGTGTCATCGCTGCGCAGCCGTACCGGACCGCGCCCATCCTGCCCCGGGCGCCCGTGCGTCATCCGGGCAACGCATACGGCCGTCCGAAACGCCCGGCAACTCCCGTCGTGCGCCCGTGAAACGGGCTGTCCCCCTTCGCGAACGGGTACAACACCCGGCGGGCGCCCGCAAGACGGGCAAGGCACGCCGGGGCAACACAAAACCCCGACCGCGAAGGGGCGGTCGGGGTCTGTTCAGATTCTGGTATCGGCACTCAGGAGCCCGTGGGCACGGAGTCGGTCGCCTCCGTCCACAGATCCTGCTCGGCGCGATCCGCCTGGATCTGGCGGTACACGAGGAGCCCGCCGATGGCGGCCAGTGCGACCAGGAGCAGCTTCTTCACCGCGCGACCTCGTCTTTCCTTGACGTAGGGGACCTCTGGCGCCCGACTATACACACCGATCGATATCGATCGGTGACCTGCGTCGGGCCCCAACTCCCGCTTCCGGCAGCGCAATAGGCCAGGTCCGGCGCCGTTCCGATCGGAGGGTGATCACACCCGCACGGACGGTTACTTTGCTCCCTCTTCGCTCACTCTCACCAGGTTTGGGGAGTTTTCCGGCTCTCTTGCGGCCATCCGGGTGGTGTTCATCGGAACATCGACGCGCCACGGGCGTCGGTCCACCACTTCGCGATCCACATACACATCATGAGGAAAGTACGCAAATCGCCCGACCCGAAAGTGAGGGGCCATGACCCAGAACAAGGTCATGAAGCTGTGGACCGCCATCGTCACCGCCTTCTTCGCACTGTGCACCGCGCTCGGACTCGTCACCGCCACGACCGCCACGACCGCCGCGGCCGCGACCGGTAACGAGGGCTCCAGCACCGGCACCGCGCACAGGACGATCCCGACGAACCCGACGATCCCAGCACCTCGCCGCTGGTCCCAGTCCCACGCCGGCGCCCTGCCCCCCACGATGAAACAGCGCATCCGGGCCGAGGCCCACGGAAAGACCCCCGGTTGCCGGCACCGACCCCTCGGCGACAGCCAGACGGAGAGCACGGACACACCCCAGGACCCCTCGGCGGCCACGCTCGACTGCTGACGGCCCGCCGCACGCAGTACCGCAACGTTTCGACACAAGGCGACTTGCGTACGCACCAGTCGACACGGAAAGACCCCCGGCCGGGTTCGGCCGGGGGTCTCGCGCTTTTGCGGCCTGACGGCATGGCCGACGAACCGATGGTCAATGAACCGACGGCCGACGAACCGACAACGCCTCCGGAAAGGTGGTGAGTGCTGCCGTGACCCGGCGCGTCACCGTGGTCACCGCCGTCCACGGCCCGTCCGCCCGCTTTCTGCCGGACGCCTACGCGTCCCTGCGCGAACAGCGGCTGCCCGGCGGCTGGGAGTGGGAGTGGGTGATCCAGGAGGACGGCACCACGGACGAGGTCCGCCCGTACGTCCCACGGCGGGACCCGCGCGTGAGCTTCGGCCAGGGCAGGCCGGGCGGGCCCGGAGTCGCCCGTACGATCGCGCTGGCGCGCGCCGGGGGCACGTACGTGAAGGTCCTGGACGCCGACGACCGGCTCACGCCGGGTGCGCTGGCCCGCGACCTGGCCGTGCTGGAGGAGGACCCCGCCGTCGGCTGGACGACCTCCCGGGCCCTCGACCTGCTGCCCGACGGCTCCACGACGGCCTTGCCCGGCGACCCGGACGAAGGCCCCCTCGACCGCGGCACCGTCCTCGACCACTGGAAACGGAACGACTACCGCGTACCCGTCCATCCGGCGACCCTGTGCGTCCGGCGCCGACTGCTCACCGCACTCGGCGGGTGGATGGCCCTGCCGGCTTCCGAGGACACGGGGCTGCTGCTGGCGCTGGGCGCGGTGAGCCGCGGCTGGTTCTGCGCGCAGCCCGGCCTGCTGTACCGCAAGTGGGAGGGCCAGGTCACGCGCCAGGCTTTCCACGCCGATCCCGTCGAACGCAAGGCCCGGACGGCGGTCGTCGAGGCCCGGGCCCGCGCACTGGCCGACCTCCGGTGGGTCTACCCGGCCGGTGCCCGCACTCCCTGAGTCACTGCGCCAGCACGATCGCCTGCGAGGGGCACGACTCCGCCGCTTCCCGGACCCGTGAGTCGTCGGCGGACTCCTCCCGGCCGGGCCGTACGACGCCGTATCCGTCCTCGAAGGCGAACACGTCCGGCGCCCGGTGCGCGCACTCGGCGGAGCCGTAGCACAGGGAGCGGTCCACGGAGACCTTCATGCGTCCTCCAGTCCTGGACGGTGGCTTCCAGGACGTCACTGCCCGGCGGACCGCACGCCGAACCGGACCGGACCGGTGCGCGTTACCGCTCCCCGCCCGCGACGGACAGCCAGTGGGCCACCCGGCGGACCGTGGGCTCGTCCAGCAGCTCGGCCATCGTCCGCACCGCCTCGCCGTCCTCGGGGCTCAGGTCGTACAGGCCCGCCCTGCTCAGACCGGCCAGGAGGACCTGGTGCCGACGGCCCGTCATGCGTTCCGCGAGCTTGGCCGGTTCACCGGCGCCGGGCGCGGGCCCGCCGGACGAGGCGGGCGGGGCGGGTGCGGGCGCCTTCGCGGCCGGGGTGTCGAAGAAGTGCCAGGCGCCTTCCCTCGGCCCCCACAGGGCGACCGTCACCTCCTCGCCTCGCGCCCGCAGGGTCTGGGTCATGTCCCCTACGGCGTACAGCACGGGAGCCCGGTCGGGAGACTCGGCGCCCACGGTCCAGGAGTCCAGCGAGGGCTGGTGGAACATCGCGACCCAGCGCGGAACACCGGGCGGTCGCGGACACGGGGGCCGCTTCTGCATGACACTCACCCCTTCGGGAAGCCGTCGGAGGGCACCGTATCTGACACTCCGTCAGATATCCAGCGCATGCCCGGACCCGGTCCGTACTTCTGGCCTCTTCAGGACCGACATGGCACCCTGCCCGCACCCCGGACCAGGGGTTGCGGAGTCGTCCCGGGCAAGGGAGGCCGAGGATGAGCGGACGGGAAGAGACAGCGGCCGGAACAGGCACGGAGGCCGAAGCACTGCGCAGACTCCACGGGGCCCGCGCGCACAGCGCCTACGACCGTGCGGTCGCCGCATGCCGGTACGCCGGTGTCGGCCGGGACGCGGCCAAGATCGTACCGAGGGACCCCGTCGGCCGGGCCGCCAACGCGCTGCGCCTGTCGGCCGAGTCGCTCGCCGCGCTGACCACGAGCGCCCCGGACCCGGCGGCCGACGCCCGCTGCGCCCGCAACGCCGCCGCCACCGCAGCACTCGCCGCCCAGGTAGCCGCGGCCCGGGACAGCGCCGTGACGGCTGGGGCCCGGGACGGCGGCACCACGGCCCCGGCCACGGAGTCGGCGGGCATCTCGGCCAGGGAGTCGGCCGGCATCTCGACCGCGGAGTCGGCCAGCCCCTCGGCCACGGCATCCGCCGCCACCTCGGCCACGGAGTCCGCCACCACCTCGGCCACGACCCGGGACAGCCACATCACGGCCGCCGCCCGGGACCGCGGCACCACGGCCCCAGCCACGGAGTCGGCCAGCATCTCGACCACGGAGTCGCCCGACCCCTCGGCCACAGCATCCGCCGCCACCCCGGCCACGGCATCCGCAAGTGCCTCGACTGTCGCCCTGCGTGCAGCTCTGGCGGCCTCCCAGGCCGCCGCGGCAGCGGCCGGCGGCAGTGCGCGGGGACGGGACGCGGCTCTGAACGCCTCCGCCGAGGAAGCCGAGCGCCTAGCCGTGGCCACGGCTCGCGCGGCCGGATGGTTCGAAGCGCACAGGGCGGCCGACTGAGGCGCTGTTTCACGTGAAACGTCGCCAAACCCGACCGAACACCCACTCACCACCCCACCCGCCCGGCACCGGTCCCTCCCCTCGTGGGGACCGGTGCCGAACGGGTGCGGAGCATCGACCCGCGCCGCGTCGGCTCGGCACGGGTCGAAGAACGGGAGCGGCCCAAAGGGCTCACGGGCTCACGGGCTCACTCAGCCATTGATGGAAGTTGGCCGAGATCCCTCGGTGCCGTGGGCTGTCTTTCCGGACGCAAGGCCGTGGCCTGTCCGGACGGTGTGTGACGGGTCCGCTACCGGGTCCGGATCCTGCCATCTGTTACCCGCCAAGGAGGAGACCACGACCTCCGGTCCAGTGCTTTACCGCAGGTCAGCCGTATAAGGTGGGTTTTCCGGTCCGGACGTCCACATGCGGGGGGAACGTAAAGGGGTGGGACCTTGAGTTCCGACTCAGGGACACGCACAGCTTTCGCCGAGCGCCTTGCGCTCCTGTACAAGGAGGCTGGAAACCCTCCCCTCAAGAGCGTCGCCGAGGCGGTCGTACGGCTGCAGCGGATCGACGAGCGCGGACGGCCCGTGCGGGTGTCCGCACAGCGGATCAGCGACTGGCGCCGGGCCAAGAACGTGCCGGCGCAGTTCACGGCCCTCGCGGCGGTCCTGCACATCCTGATCCCGGAGGCACGGCGGCTGCGGCCCGCGCCGGTGTCCGCGGGCCTGTACGACCTCGTGCACTGGCAGCGGCTGTGGGAGCGCGCGCTGGCCGACCCGGTCGGTGACCGGCCCGCACCGCCCGCCGAGGAGAACCAGCAGCCACCCGACCAGGCCCCGCCCGTCGCCGGAGGCGTGTGCCCCTACCGTGGGCTGGCCCCGTACCGGCAGGAGGACGTCCGGTGGTTCTTCGGCCGGGAGCGGAGCACGAGCGCACTCGTCGCCCAGCTGCGCGACGCCGAGCGGACCGGCGGTCTGGTGATGCTGGTGGGCGCGTCGGGAGCGGGTAAGTCCTCCCTCCTGAACGCCGGCCTGGTCCCGGCCCTTCGCGGCGGCGCCCTGCACGAGGGACGCGGCACGCCCGCCGACGCCACCGCCGGCAACGGCAACGGCAACGGCAACGGCAACGGCAACGGCAACGATGCGGGCGACTGCGTCCTGCACCTCGTCCCCGGTGCCGACCCGCTGGGCGAGCTGGTCCGCCGTATCCCCGATCTCACCGCCGTCGCCACCCAGGCGCGCCGGGCCGAGCAGGAGGCCACGGAGAATCCGGCGGTTCCCGGCTCCGACTCGCCCCGCGTGGCCCGGGCGGCCCACGAGGCCGTCTCGGCGTGGGCCCGCCGCGAGGCGTCCGCCGCGAGCCGGCCGGTCGTCATCGTGGACCAGTTCGAGGAAGCGTTCACCCTCTGCGCCGACGAGGCCGACCGGCGTACCTTCATCCAGCTGCTGCACGCCGCCTGCACCCCGCCCGCCGGCTCGGACGGGCCCGCCCCGGTGCTCGTCGTCCTCGGCATCCGCGCCGACTTCTACGAGCAGTGTCTCGGCTACCCCGAACTGGCCGACGCGCTCCAGCACCGGCACATGGTGCTCGGCCCGCTGACCAGCACCGAACTGCGCGAGGCGGTGACCGGCCCGGCCAAGGCGGTGGGTCTGGAGCTGGAGACGGGGCTCGCCGAGCTGATCGTCCGCGAGGTGAGCGCCGACGGCCCGCGCGGGGCCCATGACGCGGGCGTGCTCCCGCTGCTCTCGCACGCCCTGCTCGCCACCTGGCAGCGCCGCAAGGCCGGACGGCTGACGCTGGCCGGCTACCGCGCGGCGGGCGGGATCCAGGGGGCCGTCGCGGCGACCGCAGAGCGCGCCTGGTCGGGGCTCGACCCCGCGGCCCGTACAGCCGCCCGGCTGCTTCTGCTGCGCCTCGTCCGGCTGGGCGAGGACACCCAGGCCACACGCCGGCGGGGCACCCGGCGGCAGCTGGCGGAGGAGTCGGCGGACCCGGGCAAGACGGAGGAGTCCCTCGAGGCCCTCGTCCGGGCCCGGCTGGTGACGCTGGACGCGGACACCGTGGAGATCACCCACGAGGCGCTGCTGCACGCCTGGCCCCGGCTGCGGCACTGGATCGACGACGACCGGGGCGACCAGCTGGTGCGCCAGCGGCTGGAGGAGGACGGCCGGGCCTGGGAGGACTCGGACCGGGACAGCTCGCTGCTGTACCGGGGCTCCCGGCTGGAGCAGGCACGCAGCTGGACCCGGTCGGCCGGGGACACCTTGCTGACCCGCAGCGCGGTGGAGTTCCTGGCCGCCTCGGTACGGCTGCGCAAGCGCACGGTGTGGATCAGCCGGGCAGCGGTGGCGCTGCTGGTCGTGCTGGCCCTGGTCGCGGGCGGCTCGGCGGTGATCGCCTGGCAGCAGCGGGACGACGCCGTGTTCGAACAGGTGCTCGCCGAGGCCGACCGGGTCCAGCGCACGGACCCGTCCCTGGCCGCCCAGCTGGACCTGGTCGCCCATCGGCTGCGCCCGGACGACGAGGGGACGTACAGCAGGCTGATCTCGATCGTGAACGCGCCGCTGGCCACTCCCCTTTCCGGCCACACCGGCGCCGTCTACCTCACCACCTTCAGCCCCGACGGCAGGACCCTGGCCACGGCCAGCTACGACCGGACCGTCCGGCTGTGGAACGTGGCCGACCCGAGCCGCCCCAAACCCCTCGGCAAACCGCTGACCGGCCACACCAGCTGGGTGAGCAGCGCCGTCTTCAGCCCGGACGGACACACCCTCGCGAGCGCCGGCGACGACGGAATGATCCGGCTGTGGGACGTCACCGACCCCGCCCACCCGGTGCAGCTGGGCAAGCCGCTCAGCGGCCACACGGGCACGATCTACCTGATCGCCTTCAGCCCCGACGGCCGTACGCTGGCCTCGGCGAGCGAGGACCACACGGTACGGCTGTGGAGCGTGGCCGACCCGCGCCACCCGTCCGAACTGGGCGCACCGCTGACCGGCCACAGCGCCGCGGTACGCAGCGTCGCGTTCAGCCCCGACGGACACACCCTCGCGGCGGGCGGCGACGACCACACGATCCTGCTGTGGAACACGGCTGACCCGCGCCACCCGAAGCCGTACCGCACGGCGCTGAAGGGCCACACGGACCTGGTGCACTCGGTGGCGTTCAGCCCCGACGGGCACACCCTGGCCAGTGGCAGCGCGGACGACACGATCCGGCTGTGGGACGTGGCCGACCCCGCGCACCCGTCCGCGCTGGGCTCACCGCTGACCGGGCACACCGGGCCGATCTGGTCGGTGGCCTTCAGCCCGGACGGCAGCAGGCTGGCCGCGGCGAGCGCCGACAGCACGGCGAGCCTGTGGAACGTAACCGATCCCACGTCCCCCTCGCAGGTCGGTGAGCCGCTCACGGGCAGCAGCGGCGAGATGTTCGCCCTGGGGTTCAGCCCCGACGGGCGGACCCTGGCCACCGGCAACGGCGACGGCAAGGTGCGCCTGTGGTCGGTGCCGACCTCGGACGTGATCGGCCGCAGCGCGGCGTTCCGCCCCGACGAGAAGGTGCTGGCCACGGCCGCACGGGACGGCCGGATCCGGCTGTGGAACGTGGCTCGGCCCGGCCGGCCCGAGCTGCTGGGTGAGCCGTTCATGCGCGGGGAGAACAGCGAGCACGTGCTGTTCTCCCCCGACGGGCGCACCCTCGCGATCCTCACCGGTAACCGGTCGGTGTACCTGTGGAACGTCACCGACCCCGCCCGCCCGGTCCACGCCGGCGCACCCCTCGCCCTGCAGACCCGCTTCATGGGTCCCAACGCGCTGGGGTACAGCCCGGACGGCCGCATCCTGGCCACCGCCTACGACGACCACAGGTTCCAGCTGTGGAACGTCTCCGACCCCGCGCACGCCGTTCCGCTCGGCAAGCCGGTCAGCGGCCACCGGGGGTACATCAACGCCCTGGTCTTCAGCCCGGACGGGCACACCCTGGTCAGCGGCAGCGCGGACGGCACCGTTCGTTTCTGGGACGTCACCGACCCCGCCCGCCCGACCCGGCTCGGCACACCGCTCACCGAGAACTCCGGGGGCGTCAACGCGCTCGCGTTCACACCGGACGGCCGCACCCTGGCCAGCGGCAACGACGACGACACGGTCCGGCTGTGGAACGTCACCGACCCCGCCTCGGCGACCGCGCTGGGTTCGCCGCTCACCGGCCACACCGAGGCGGTCATGTCACTGACGTTCACCCCCGACGGGCGCACTCTGGCCAGCGGCGGCGACGACAACACGGTCCGGCTGTGGAACGTCTCCGATCCCGCCTCGGCGACGCCCATCGGCCGGTCGATGAGCCCCAACGGCCAGACGGGCAACTTCCTGTCCTTCAGCCCCAAGAGCCGCGTCCTCGGGGTCTCCAGCGGTGCCGACACGGTCCGCCTGTGGAGTCTGGACGCCGACGCGGCGATCGACCACATCTGCTCGGTCACGCGGGGCGTGCTGACCGCGCAGAAGTGGCACGAGTACCTCCCCCGCCTCTCCTACGACCCTCCGTGTGGTCACTGATCGGCCAACCTGACCTGAAGTCGTCCGACTTTGCCCCACGGAGGGCTCAGTCTTGTTACCCTTGGCCACAGCCCGATCGCTGGTGCATCCCCCGTCGCCAGCGATCGGGCCTTTTCATGGTCCAGGGGCCGTGCCTCGGGCGGGCCTCACACAGGACTCACGCGGCGAGGGCGTGCCCTGGATGCAGGACCACCTTGGTGTAGCCCTCGACCCGCTTGTCGAACTTCTCGTAGGCCTGCGGTGCCTCCTCCAGCGGCAGCTCGTGGGAGACCACGAAGCTGGGCTTGGCCCGCCCGGCGATGATCAGGTCGCGCAGCTGGCGGTTGTACCGCTTCACGTTGCACTGGCCGGTGCCCATCTGCTGGCCCTTCTCGAACATCCGGCCGATGGAGACCAGCAGTTGGCCGTGCTTGGCGTGCTCGTCGGGGCCGCCCGGGTCCGAGGGCACGTACAGCCCCGGTACGCCGAGCATGCCGGTCGGCCGGACCGTCTCCACCAGGCCGTTGAGGACGACCGCCGGTTCCTCGTGGCTGGCGTCGTGCGCCTGGGCCTGGTAGCCGACGGCGTCCACGCCCTTGTCGGTGCCTTCTCCGGCCGTCTGCTCCTTGATCTGCTCGGCCGGGTCGCCCTTGGTGAAGTCGATGGGGATCGCCCCGATCTCCTCCGCCTTGGCGAGCCGTTCGGGCACCCGGTCCACCGAGAACACCTTCGCCGCACCGCGCAGCAGCGCGGAGTAGGCGGCCATCAGCCCCACGGGGCCGGCACCGAAGACGGCCACGCTCTCGCCGGGCGCCACCTGGGCGAGTTCGCAGCCGTGGTAGCCGGTCGGGAAGATGTCGGCGAGCAGCACGAAGTCCGTCTCGAACTCGTCGCCCGGTGGCAGTTTCAGACAGTTGAAGTCGGCGAAGGGCACCCGCAGCAGCTCCGCCTGGCCGCCCTTGTACGGGCCCATGGCCACATAACCGTAGGCTCCGCCGGCAAAGCCCGGATTGACCGTCAGGCAGAAGCCGGTCTTCCCGGCGAGGCAGTTCTTGCAGAATCCGCAGGCGACATTGAACGGCATCACCACGCGGTCTCCCTTGGACAGCGAGGTCACACCTGGGCCGACCTCCTCGATCACGCCGAGGTTCTCGTGCCCGAAGACGATGCCCGCCTCGGCCGCCGTACGGCCCTCGTACATGTGCAGGTCGGAGCCGCATATCGCGGTCGATGTGACCCGTACCAGCACATCGTTCGGATGCTGGATCCGTGGATCGTCGACATCCCTGACCGTCACGCTGAACGGCTTCTCATAAACGACGGCTTTCACCTCAGCCACCTCCGCCTAGAGCGCTGGATGACGGCGGCGAGGAAAAGCCGCGACCGGGGGACGCACGCTCGCTCCACCGCCGGTACTTCCAGGGAACGCCCCCCACCCGGCGATGTCAAAGACCCCCGGTCCATCCGGACCGGGGGTCTTCGTGCTGTGGGGCTAACAGGATTTGAACCTGTGGCCTCATCCTTATCAGGTCGATCACCGGAGGTCGGCGACATCGGCCAACCGGTCTGGTTCCTTGGCAGATCGTCCATTCAGGTCCGGCGACGGCCGCCGCTGTTCGGGCTTGTTGGTGTCAGTCGCTGGTGTCAACCGCCGTGCGCGGTCTTGACAAGGTGCGGCTCCGCCGATCACCGCTTTCAGAATGGCGGGTCGTCGGAGTAGCCGCCTGCCCAGGGGCGATCCATCGGATCGGTACCTGAGATCCGCGGGTCGGGTAGGGGGCCGGGCTTTACACCCCAGGTCACGAGGCACCGCTCAGCAAGGTATCGGTAACCCCGGTAATCGCTGGTGCTCAGCGTGCTGCGTACCAGCGGCACGAGCTTCGGGATGTGCACGGCCAGCTCAGGCGCGGCGAGCGTCATCGCAGCTGCGTGCACCGCAGCTTCCCGGATCAGAAGGTTCGGATCGGTAAGGTACGGCCGCGCCGCCTCATAGATCAGCGGGAGGATGGCACGCACCGCTGCGACGTCGTCAGGTTCGCCAGGGCCGTCTTCGTCGTAGGTCGCGTCGTCAGCAAGGTCACCTAGCCATTCCAGGAGTGCCGCGCGCATAGGCCGACGGCGCTCCTCATGGAAATAGACCCCCAAGGTCATCGTTCGGGGGTGGCCAAGGATGTCGATAACGAAACGAGCGGCCGGGGCGGTGGCGCCATAGATGCTGTTCTGGTGGGTCACGGCCTGACCGAGGTCGTGTACGGCGGTTCGCTGAACATCCTCGTCGTCATCCAGTAGCCCTGCCAGAATCACGGGGGTCGCCGGGGCTGTGTTAGGGCAACAGTGGTCGACGCTGCTCCAGTCCGTCTCCAGGAGGAGCGCCCAGGAGTCGATTGCCCCGCTGCCGTCGTTGATTGTCACGGCCCAAGTGTGGCCTGCGGGCCGCCCTCCTTCACCCACCACTCACCCCAGCTCCCATCCCGTCCGCCGTCGACCCACACACCGTGGAGCGGGCGTGGTTCAGGGGCGTCAAGGTGGAGCGCGCCACTGTACGAACGACCTTGACGCCCCTGGGCCGCGTCTGCTCGGCTCTGCCTGGGTCGACGGTGGACGGGATGGGAGCACCCCACGCACGCCACTACGGACCCGCAGCCGGGAACGGCGCCCCCTCCATCCCGGTGCCGGCCGATCCCCCGCCGGAGGCATTGCCTTGACCGGAGGCCGCTCTATGCGGTGATCGACTCATGGCCACCGGCCCTACCCACACGTGGGCGCGCGTCGGCGCAGCCCGCGCGGAGCGGGCCGAAGGCAGG
Organism: Streptomyces sp. NPDC001709; assembly: GCF_053596375.1. Lineage (NCBI taxonomy): Bacteria > Bacillati > Actinomycetota > Actinomycetes > Kitasatosporales > Streptomycetaceae > Streptomyces > Streptomyces sp. NPDC001709. Next base: position 202,811 of record NZ_JBSFGB010000015.1, read on the forward strand.
AGCGTCGCGCGGAGCGGAGCCGGGAAGCGCGCCCGGCGGAGCGGAGCGCAGCCGGGGCTTGATGAGGTAGAGAAACCTGTAACAGCTCTTGGGCTGATCGGTCAGGAAACAGTGCGGCTTAGGCAGAGGGCTGGTCGGTAGCCAGAAGTCGGCTGGTGAAGCCCTCTTCACACAGACGGTCGTAGGCGTTGAGCACGTCGTCCGGCACGGACTGGTGGATCATGAACCCCTGTGCCGGGTAGATCAGCAGTCGCTGTAGGGCTCCTACAAGCATGTCGATGACCAACCGGGCGTCGCCGATGGAATCGACGTAATCGTCCAGCGTCATCGGGCTAGATGCACTGACGATCTCGACTGCGGGCCACAGCTTGCGCGCGGTGGCGTAGGCCCGCCTCTCCTCGTACGGCTTGCTGATCAGCAGCACGGAGGACACGTGGATGCCGGCCTCTTCCAAAAGCTCTTGGGAGAAGCGGATGTTCTCACCCGTGTTCCGCGCTCGCGGCTCCACAAGGACGGCTGAGGCGGGAACGCCGAGTTCAAGCGCGCGCTCTCGGTAGTGCACAGCTTCGCCTCGGGGCATGCGATCCCGCGTCGTGGGGCTGGTGGCCCCCGTGAACACAAGCAGTGGAGCCATCCCGCGCTTGTAAAGGTCTACAGCCGTCTCGGCCACACCCAGGTCGTGACTGCCCAAGCCGATAGCAACTGAGCACGGCCGCAGGGTGTGGCCCATCTGGTGGTAGTCCCACAGGCGTCGAGTGTCGGCCCATGCTTGTGCGGAGATCATTACTGCCCCTTCTTGTCCTTCGCCGAGTCGGGGACCTTGAAGTCGTACTCCCAGGCAAAGCGCGAAGCCGCGTGCACACCGATGGCGAACTCGACCACTGTGTCAGAGGCCGTGTAGGTCGTCCGGTGCAACTCGACGACAGGTTCGCCCGGCGGCAGCTGGAGGAGCTTCGCCTCATCAGGCGTGGGGGCTCGGGCGAAGAGTTCTTCCTTCATGTGGTCGATCTCGTACCCCGCGTCGTACAGAACCCGGAAACCACCGCCGCGGCCGGCCGGTCCCGGAGTGGGGTCCACGAGTCGCGTGCCCTCGACGTGCTCGGGCCGGTAGTAGCTGGTCAGAGTGTGGGTTGGTTGGTCGCCTTCCTTCACCAGCCGGGCCCTCGCGTACACCTGGGCGCCTTCGGGAAGACCGTGCGCTGCTGCGACCGCTGGCGGAGCTTCTACCAAGCTGACGCTCTGGGTCTGCTCATTCCGGCGGTAGCCACGCCCGGAAGCTACGCGGTCTGCGATGAAAGCCACCTCGTCACCGTCGCGCCACTTGGCCTTGTCGTACCTGGCAATGCCGAGTCGCTTGAGCGGGACTCTCTGCCGTACGACGGTGCCGTGTCCGCGAGAGGACGTCACCAAGCCCTCGGCTTCAAGTGCCTTGTAGGCCTGGTGGACGGTGGATTTTGAGCCTTCGCCGTCTGCAACCAGCTGCCTGATCTGCGGAAGCTGCTGGCCCGGGGCGTACTCACCTCGCTTGATCCGTTCAGCCAGCTTGTCTGCTAGCTCCCGCCACTTCGGCGTCATCGCCTGGCTCCTCTCGACATGCCAAGTCAAGCACAGTCCCAGGACTGTTGACAGTCCTAGGACTGCGTGCCACAGTCTCTACCAGTCACCCGCAGTCCTAGGACAGCGGGCGGAGCGAGTCCTAATTGGGCTGCTCTGAAGCTTCGACATAGGGAGAGCAAGGAATGCCGTCCTTCAAGATCGACACGTCGACTGCTGTGGTGTTCGTGGCGACCGCGCCGGTGCCGAAGCTGGCCAACGCGAAGACGGGTGAGCGGGCACTGGACCGGGAGACGGGCGCGGCCCTGTCGACGGTGGGCCTGCTGATCTCGGACGAGGGGGAGGGGAACCTGTACCAGGTGACGATCCCGGAGACCGGGTTCCCGGAGGGCCTGGTGCCGGGCGTGCCGGTGCGGGTGGTCGGGCTGAAGGCGCGGGACTGGGAGAACGAGTTCAACGGCCAGAAGCGTCACGGCATCTCGTTCCGCGCGGTCGCGATCACCTCGGCGGCCTGACCATGACCGACCTGACCATGTGGCTGGAGGCCACGGGAGCCTTAGCGGGGGCCGGTGGTCTCGGCTTCGCGAAGGTGCGGGCGCCGCGGGCGTACTGGGCGTTGGTCGGTCTGCCGGCCACGCTGGTGCGGTTCGGGTTCTCCTACCGGCCCACCATGGATGTCTGCGGGCTGACGGTCCGGCCGTCCGGCCTGCGGGCCTTCGTAACCCGGAACCTGGCCCGGCGTGAGGTGCAGCCGGTCCCGCCGAAGATCCGCCGGGTGCGGGGCACCTCGACCGGGCTGCGGGTGACCCTGCGGCTTCCCGCCGGGCTGGAGCCCGCCGACGTGGCGGCCGCCTCGGAACGGCTGCGCCACGCCTGGGGCGTGCACTCGGTGACCGTCCGGGAGATCAAGCCGGGTTACGTGGAGCTGCGGATGACCGGGTATGACGTGCTGCGCCGGGTGCGGATGCCCCGCAAGGCCGTCCCGCACGACATGATCGTGCCGGTTGCCTTGCGCGATGACGGGACTGCCTTCGAGCGGGACTACCTGAAGGCGCCGATGGCGCTGACGCTTGGCGCGAATGGCTCGGGGAAGTCCGTGTACCAGCGCAACCTCATCAAGGGCCTCGCCCAACTCCCGGTCGCCTTGGTCGGCATCGACTGCAAGCGCGGCGTCGAACAGTCGGCCTTCGCACCACGCCTGTCCGCGTTGGCGACCACCCCCGATGACGCCGCTTCCCTTCTCGCGGTCCTAGTCGCGGAGATGGAACACCGCTTCGACCTGCTCAACGCATCCGGCGTCTCCGACATCTGGGAACTGCCCGAGTCGCTGCGGCCGGCGCCGGTGGTGGTCCTGGTGGACGAGGTGGCGGAGCTGTTTTTGATTGCCTCGCGTAAGGACGAGGAGCACCGGGAGCAGATCGTGACCGCGTTGATCCGTCTCGCGCAGATGGCCCGCGCGGTCGGGATCTATCTGGAGATCTGCGGGCAGCGCTTCGGCTCCGACCTGGGCAAGGGCGCCACCATGCTCCGTGCTCAGCTCACCGGCCGGGTGGTGCACCGCGTGAATGACAAGCAGACCGCCGAAATGGGCCTCGCCGACGTCGCCCCCGACGCGGTACCCGCCGCGAGCCTGATCCCGATGGAACGCCCCGGAACCGCGGTCGCGGCCGACGCCTCGGGTGGCTGGTCGAAGATCCGCACCCCGGAAACCTCCCGCGATGAAGTGATCGCCATCTGCCGGGACTACGCCCACCTGGTCCCCGATCTCCCCTTCCTTGCGCCCTTCCGCCCCGACGCGCCCGTAGAGGCGCCGACCGAGGGCCGGTCGCTGGTGAAGCCGCGACCCGTCACCGACTGACACCCCCTGTTCCACGGTCGGCGCGACCGCTTCGCGCCTGGTCCTTGGCACAGCCTTGCCGAAAACCGGGAGAACCCGATGAACCGCAAGCCCTGGAGCGAGTACACCCCCGCCGAACGCGACGACAGCAACCGGCTCGGCTTCCTCTACGAGTCTTTCGTCCACCACATGGCCCGCCACACCGGGCGGGACGCCTTCACGGCCGTGATGGCCGGGGCCTTGGGCGCGGAGTTCGCCCTCAGCGACGCCGGCGCCTACCCGCCCCCCGGACACAGCTACCCCCGGCTGGAGGGCTGACCGCGATGGCTGCCACCATCCGCCCGGACCCTGTTCTCATTCAGGCTGTGATCGCGGGTGCGTTGTCCTTCGCTCACCTCCATGATCTGGCGGAAGCCTCCGGGCAGTCGGGCTGGAAGGCCTGGGCCTACCCGGTCTCGGTCGACCTGCTTCTCGTCGCTGCCTGGCGCCGGTTGCGGACCGCCCGGCGGGACCGCTCGGCATGGACCTGGTTCGTCATCGCCCTGGGCGCCTCACTCGGCGCGAACATCGCCACCGCCGGGCTCCTCGACCTCCACCAGGTGCCTGCCTGGCTGCGGATCCTCGTGGCCGGATGGCCCGCCCTGGCCTTCCTCGGCGGCACCCTCCTCGTCCACTCACCCAAGGCAACGCCGGTGGAACCCCTGACCGAGGAACCGGCCACACCCGACGTCGACCTTCACCGCACCGACGAACCGGCGCCGGCACCCGAGCTCGCTCCCGCACCAAACCCGAAGCCAGCGCCGGTGAAGCCCGCGGTCGCTGCTCCGGTGGTCCCGGCCGCGCTGCTGGATCACGCGCGCAGGCTTGCCGACGCCCACCACGCCTCCACCGGCTCCCCGATGCCCGCCGACACACTCGCGGCCCGCCTCGGACTACCCGCCGAGACCACCCGCGCCATCACCACCCAACTCCAGCTCACCTGACTCGCAGGGAGGTCTTCGTGCCTGCTCACCGCCGCTTCCGCGACGTGATCCGCATCGGCCCGGTGCAGGTCGCCAGCTCCTACGACGGCCGGGGCCGCGAGACGCACACCGCCGCCTGCACCGCCCCCGGCTGCGGCTTCGACGCCGACTACTCCACCCGCGCCGGCGCCGAACTCGCCGCCCGCACCCACCGCTGCAAGGCCTAGAAAGGCGACCCACGTCATGGACGTTCCGCTCTGGCTCGCCGTCATCGCCCTCGGCTACCTCGGCATCAAGCTCATCCGCCCGCCCTGGTGGCTCGTGGCCCTGCTCCTCCTCGGCGGCTACCTCCTCGCCCACAGCCTCCTCGGCCCCGCCGTCGGATCCCTCCTCAACTAAGCCCAGCTCGAAAGGAGAACCATCGTGCTCACGCCGAAGTACCCGCCCCAGGACACCGCCCCGCCCCCGGCCCCCGTCGCCCCCGCGACCAAGGCTGTGACGCCCGCGGCCCCTACGCCGCCCCCGGTTGCCCCCGCCTCGACGCGGCCGACCGTTCAGCTCACCCCCGGCAGCGCGCTCGCCCTCGCCGCCGGTGGTGGTGCCGTGGTCCTGGTCGTCGGCGCGGTCCTGGTCTCGCTGCTCCTGGCGGTCGCCATCACCGGCGTCTCCGTGGCCGTGGTCGCCGTGGTGCTGCGCGGCATGTTGAACGACATGCGCAAGGGCCGGTGACCGGCATGGACACCCACGATGTCTTAGCTGCCGGGTTACCGGCTATGGGCTGGGCCGTCCACGGCGGCCTCCTCTGGCACCGCCTGGCCACCGCCCGCCGCGACCCGCTGACCGGCCTGCACACCCGCGCCGGATTCACCGCCCGCGCCGAACGCCTGCTCGCCAAACACCCCCACGCCGCGGTGCTCCTGGTCGACCTGGACGACTTCAAAGCGATCAACGACACCCACGGCCACGCCGCCGGAGACGCGGTCCTCACCGCGACCGCCCGCCGCCTCACCAGTTGGTGCGGCCACCACGGCATCGCCGCCCGCCTCGGCGGAGACGAGTTCGCCGCCATCGTCACCGACCCCGCACGCACCCCCGGCCTCTTCGCCCTGCGCATCACCCTCGACGAGCCCGTGAGCCACAACGGCTCCGTGCTGCCGGTGTCGGCCTCCGTCGGCCACGCCCACCGCGCGCACCTGCCGGTCCCCACTCTCACCGACGCCCTCTCCAAGGCCGACGCCGCGATGTACGCGGCCAAGGGCCACGGCCGCCGCAACACCACCCGCTGAATCCGAAAGGAGCCCCTGATGGGCCTGTTCAACCGCAAGAAGGACCCCGAGCCCGCCCGCAACGAGGAAATGGTCGAACTCGGCCGCGAGTACGCCATCGCCCGCCGCCACCGCGACACCCGGGCCATGAACCGGATCATGCGGCAGGTCGGCAACGACAAGGACGTCACCGACCTCAGCGACTTCCGCGCCGGCCAGGAGACCTACGACTCCATCCCGCCCATTCCCCGCGGTCGCAACCGCCGCTGAACGGCCCCGGGGCGGCTCTCTCGCCAAAGACCGCCGCCCCGGCGCCTGCAACCACTTCCAGACCCATAGGACCCGAAAGGGAAGCCCCATCATGCCCCAGCACACCCGCGCACCGATCTGCCGCGACTGCGACGGCTTCGCCACCGCCGCCATCACCACCGGCACCCGCAACACCAACGGCACCCGCACGACACTGCCCGTCGACTGCCGGGCCTGCAAGGGAACTGGCCGCCAGTTCCCCGCCGCCCAGCTCGTCCGCGCTGGGAGGTGACCTGTTGACCGACACCGCCACCATGGCGGGCCTGGACCCGGCCACCCTCGCCGACGTGCTGAGGCTGGCCGGGTCTACCGGCTTCGACCGCATCCAAGAACAGATCCGCCGCACCGGCGGCTGCGCCGACCCCATCCACCTGCAAGGCTCCGTCGTCGTCCGCGACAAGCAGACCCGGCACGTCCTCCACCACTACTCCACCGACACCGAACCCAGCGGACGGCTCCGCATCGCCTGCGGCAACCGGCGGGCCTCCCGCTGCCCGTCGTGCGCCTGGACCTACGCGGGCGACACCTACCACCTCATCCGCGCCGGCCTCATCGGCGACCCCGCCAAGGGCACGCCTGAGACGATCCGCGACCATCCCCGCGTCTTCGCCACCCTCACCGCGCCCTCGTTCGGCCCGGTCCACAACCGGCCCGGCAACCGGCCGTGCCGCTGCGGCACCCGCCACATCGAGGACGCCCCGGAGCTGGGCACCCCGCTCGACCCGGACAGCTACGACTACGCGGGGGCCGTGCTGTGGAACAACCACGCCTCCGAGCTGTGGCGGTACTTCACGATCTACCTGCGCCGCGAAATCGCCCGCCGCGCCGGCCTCACCCAGAAAGCCGCCCACGAACAATCCCGCGTCTCCTTCGGCAAGGTCGCCGAATACCAGAAACGCGGCGCCGTCCACTTCCACGCCGTCATCCGCTTCGACGGCCCCGACGGACCCGACAGCACACCCCCGCCCTGGGCCACCCTCGACCTGCTCACCGACGCCATCCGGGCTGCTGCCGCCCGCGTCGCCGTCGACGTACCGCCCGCGGGACACCAACCCGCCCGCACGCTCCGCTGGGGCACCCAGCTCGACGTACAGCCCATCGGCGCCTTCGGCAGCGGTGAGGAGATCACTGAAGCGGCCGTCGCCTCCTACGTCGCCAAGTACGCCACCAAGGCCGCCGAGACCACTGGCACCGTTGACCGCCGCATCGGCAACAAAGAGGCCCTGGCCCTCCTCGAGGTGCCCGAGCACCCGGCCCGGCTCATCGCCGCATGCCTCGACCTGCACCCGCTCTACCCCGACCGCAAGCTCCGCGACTGGGCTCACATGCTCGGCTTCCGCGGCCACTTCTCCACCAAGTCTCGCCGCTACTCCACCACCCTCGGCGCCCTCCGCCAGGTCCGCGCCGACTACCGCGCCGCCCAACAACGCGCCGCCCTCGGCCTACCCGACCCGGACGACGAGACCGAGGCCACCACGCTCACCCTCGCCCACTGGGCCTACGCCGGCCACGGCCACACCCCCGGCGAATCCTGGCTCGCCGCCAACATCCGCCGCGACATCCAGCACAACCGCGAGATCGCCCGCGAAGAGCTACACGCCTCGTACGACCAGGAAGGAGCCGACGCATGACCACTGCCACCCCTGTCCTGCTGACCGTGCCTGAGGTCATGGCGCTGCTGAAGGTGGGCCGGACCAAGGTCTACGACCTGATCCGTACGCGCCGCCTTACGTCCATCAAGGTCGACGGGTGCCGGCGCATCCCGGATAAGGCGGTGCACGACTTCATCACTGCTCAGATCGGAGAGGCTGCCTGATGGCGAAGCGTCGACCGAATGGCGGCGGCACGATCACCAAGCGGTCCGATGGTCGCTACCAAGGTGCCGCGTACGTGACGGACACGGACGGCAACAGGGTGCGCAAGTACGTGTACGGCCGGACGTGGGACGAAGCCAACGAGAAGCTTGGCAAACTCCAGGACCAGGAGCGCAACGGCATCCCGGTGCCGTCCCGGTCCTGGACGGTCGGCGAGTGGCTGGCCTACTGGCTGGAGCACATCGTGGCTCCGGAGCGCGAGCACAACACGTACGCCAAGTACGAGTCGAAGGTGAGGCTCTACCTGGTGCCTCACCTTGGAAAGAAGCCGCTGGTCAAGCTCACCCCGGCGCAGATCCGCGCCTTCATGGCCACGCTGGCGCGGGAGAAGGTCGGTGCCTCCGCCCGCTTCGAGGTCCTGCGTGTCCTCCGGAACGCGCTCAACCGGGCCATGCGCGAGGAGCTGGTGACGCGCAACGTCGCCCTCCTGGTCGACATGCCCAAGGTGACCAAGGACAAGGGCACGGCGTGGAACGCACGTGAGGCGATCGCATTCCTTCGCTCAGTTCGCGCGCACCGCCTCTACGCGGCCTGCGTCCTCGTGCTGGTCCTGGGCCTCCGCCGCAGCGAGGTGCTTGGCCTGCGCTGGCAGGACATCGACTTTGAGGCCGGCCACTTCACCCCGGTCAAGCAGGTGCAGCGGGTTAAGAGCGTGGGCCTGGTCCTCAAGGACCTCAAGACGGAGTCCTCGCAGGCCGTGCTCCCCCTGCCGGGGTTCTGCGCTCGCGTCCTCGAGGAACGTCGGGAGCTCCAAGAGCTGGAACGGAAGATCGCCGGTGAGCACTGGTCCCAGGAGACAGACCAGGACCTCGTCTTCTCCGCCGAGCACGGCGGCCTGATCGACCCGGTGGGCTTCTCCCGCACTTTCGATCGGCTCGTGAAGCGCTCCGGCGTCCGGCGGATCACAGTCCGCCTTGCCCGGCACACCTGCGGCACCCTGCTCGCCTTCCTGAAGGTCCATCCCAAGGTCGCCCAGGCGATCCTCCGCCACAGTCAGATCAGCATGACTATGGACGTCTACACGCATGTGGTGGGCGAGAGTGAGCGGGAAGCGGTCGGCCTGCTCGCCGAGCTTCTGGAAGATCCGCTCATCGGCTGATGTCAGCTACCGATGTCAAAGACCCCCAGCCGGTATCGACTGGGGGTCTTTGTGCTGGTGGGGCTAACAGGATTTGAACCTGTGGCCTCATCCTTATCAGGGATGCGCTCTAACCAACTGAGCTATAGCCCCGCCGCGCTCTGCGGTGTGTGTCCCGCGCGCTGACTCCTGAAGATTAGCGCACGACCACGTCAGTCCCAAAATCGGTTGTCGGGGGACCATCAGGGACGCACCGGAGGGCGGATCACTCGTCCTCCGCCAACGTCAGCTCGATGCCGCCGACGAAGCCGGCGGAGAGGTTGTAGATGAACGCGCCGAGCGTCGCGAGCGCCGTGGCCAGGACCACATCGATGACCGCGATGATCGTCGTGAACGTCAGGACGTGGGGGAGCGACAGAAACGCCTGGAGATCGAAGCCGTTCGCCTCGTTCGAGCCGGTCGCCTCCGAGATCGTGCCGCCCACCGTCGAGAACACGCCCATCGCGTCCATGACCATCCACAGCACCGCCGAGGCGACGATCGTGCAGATGCCGAGCGCGATGGAGAGCAGGAAGCTGACCTTCATCACCGACCACGGATCGGCCTTGGCCACCCGCAGCCGCGCCTTACGGGTGCGCGGCGCGGTCCGGGCGCCGGTACGCGGCCGTCGTACGGCGCCGGCCGGGGCCTGCGCCGGATAGGCCTGCGGCGGGTGATACGGCCCGGCGGGCTGCTCCGGGCTCCGCTCCCCGGGGAGCGGAGACGACGACTGCGCCTCGCCGGCCGCGGCCGGGCCTCGGGTGTCCGTCACGGTTCCCCCCTGGGATCCAGATGTGGCGGAGGAGCCGTTCCCGGACACCTTCACCGGCTTCAGGTTGGTCGTGTGCGGGTCACTCGCGCTCCCCGCACCCGTCCCGTGCGCGGCGGAGCCACGGCCGCCGCCGTCCGTCTCCGTACCCGTGGGGGTACCGGCCGATCCGGCGCCCGTGGCTCCGCTCACGATGACTCACTCCTCGTGCTACTCGGCCGAGGGTGCCTCACCCTCGTCCGTGCCGGTGGTCGCGGCACCTTCGGCGGTCTCGTCGACGGCGTCCACGCCGTCGACCTCCTCCGCCTCACGCCCGGCCTCGGCGTTACGTGCGATACCGACCACGGCATCGCGCTTGCCCAGGTTGATCAGTTGGACGCCCATGGTGTCACGGCCCGTCTCCCTGACCTCGTTGACTCGCGTACGAATCACACCGCCGGAGAGGGTGATCGCGAGGATCTCGTCAGTCTCCTCGACGACCAGCGCCCCGACGAGCGAACCGCGGTCCTCCACGATCTTGGCGGCCTTGATACCGAGGCCACCGCGGCCCTGGACGCGGTACTCGTCGACGGCGGTCCGCTTCGCGTACCCGCCGTCGGTGGCAGTGAACACGAACGTACCGGGTCGAACAACATTCATCGACAGAAGTTCATCGCCCTCGCGGAAACTCATGCCCTTCACACCGGAGGTGGCGCGGCCCATCGGGCGCAGGGTGTCGTCGGAGGCGGTGAACCGGATCGACTGTGCCTTCTTGCTGATCAGAAGCAGATCGTCGTCGGCCGAGACCAGCTCCGCACCGATCAGCTCGTCGTCCGAACCGTCCTCGCGTTCGCGCAGGTTGATCGCGATGACACCGCCGGAGCGGGGCGAATCGTAATCCTTCAGAGGCGTCTTCTTGACCAGACCGGACTTGGTGGCCAGCACCAGGTACGGCGCCGCCTCGTAGTCCCGGATCGCGAGGATCTCGGCGATCGCCTCGTCCGGCTGGAAGGCGAGCAGGTTCGCCACGTGCTGGCCGCGCGCGTCCCGGCCGGCCTCGGGCAGCTCGTACGCCTTCGCCCGGTACACCCGGCCCTTGTTGGTGAAGAACAGCAGCCAGTGGTGGGTCGTGGAGACGAAGAAGTGGTCGACGATGTCGTCTTCCTTCAGCTTCGTGCCGCGCACGCCCTTGCCGCCGCGCCTCTGCGCCCGGTAGTCGTCCGTCTTGGTCCGCTTGACATAGCCGCCGCGGGTGACCGTGACGACGATGTCCTCCTCGGCGATCAGGTCCTCGATGGACATGTCGCCCTCGTACGGGATCAGCTTGGTCTGGCGGTCGTCGCCGTACTTCTCGACGATCGCGGTCAGTTCCTCGCTGACGATCCCGCGCTGGCGGACCGGGGAGGCGAGGATCTCGTTGTACTCGTTGATCTTCGCCTGGAGTTCGTCGTGCTCCTGGACGATCTTCTGCCGCTCCAGGGCCGCCAGGCGCCGCAGCTGCATCTCGAGGATCGCGTTGGCCTGGATCTCGTCGATCTCCAGCAGGTCCATCAGGCCGTTGCGCGCGATCTCGACGGTCTCGCTGCGCCGGATCAGCGCGATGACCTCGTCGATCGCGTCCAGCGCCTTCAGCAGACCGCGCAGGATGTGCGCGCGCTCCTCGGCCTTGCGCAGGCGGAAGCGGGTCCGGCGGACGATGACCTCGATCTGGTGCGTCACCCAGTGGCGGATGAACGCGTCCAGCGAGAGGGTGCGCGGCACGCCGTCGACCAGCGCCAGCATGTTCGCGCCGAAGTTCGTCTGCAGGTCGGTGTGCTTGTACAGGTTGTTCAGCACGACCTTGGCGACCGCGTCCCGCTTCAGGACGATCACGAGCCGCTGGCCCGTACGGGAGCTGGTCTCGTCGCGGACGTCGGCGATGCCGCCGATCTTGCCGTCCTTGACCAGGTCGGCGATCTTCTGCGCAAGGTTGTCCGGGTTGACCTGGTACGGCAGCTCGGTCACCACCAGGCACTGCCGGCCCTGGATCTCCTCGACCTCGACCACCGCGCGCATCGTGATGGAGCCGCGCCCGGTGCGGTACGCCTCCTCGATGCCCTTGCGGCCCACCACCAGGGCGCCGGTCGGGAAGTCCGGGCCCTTGATGCGCTCCATGAGCGCGTCCAGCAGCTCCTCGTGCGATACCTCGGGGTTCTCCAGGTACCACTGGGCACCGGCCGCGACCTCGCGCAGGTTGTGCGGCGGGATGTTGGTCGCCATGCCGACCGCGATTCCCGCCGAGCCGTTGATCAGCAGGTTCGGGAAGCGGGCCGGCAGAACGGTCGGCTCCTGGGAGCGGCCGTCGTAGTTGTCCGTGAAGTCGACGGTCTCCTCGTCGATGTCGCGGACCATCTCCATCGACAGCGGCGCCATCTTGCACTCGGTGTACCGCATGGCGGCCGCCGGGTCGTTGCCCGGGGAGCCGAAGTTGCCGTTGGAGTCCACCAGCGGCATCCGCATCGACCACGGCTGGGCGAGGCGCACCAGGGCGTCGTAGATCGAACTGTCGCCGTGCGGGTGGTAGTTACCCATGACGTCACCGACGACACGGGCGCACTTGTAGAAGCCGCGGTCGGGGCGGTAGCCGCCGTCGTACATCGCGTACAGCACGCGCCGGTGGACGGGCTTGAGGCCGTCCCGGACGTCGGGCAGCGCACGGGACACGATGACGGACATCGCGTAGTCCAGGTACGAGCGCTGCATCTCCGTCTCGAGCCCGACGGGCTCGACGCGCATCACGAGCTCGCCGCCCTGGGTCTCAGGGGTTTCCGGAGTGTTCTCGTCGGCCATTGCTGGTCAAGATCCTTCCTGGTGCGGTCAGCTGAGACCGACTCAGATGTCGAGGAAGCGGACGTCCTTGGCGTTGCGCTGGATGAACTGGCGGCGCGCCTCGACGTCCTCGCCCATGAGGACGGAGAACAGGTCGTCGGCCTGGGCGGCGTCGTCCAGGGTGACCTGGCCGAGGACCCGGTGCTCCTGGTCCATCGTGGTCACGCGCAGTTCCTCGGCGTTCATCTCGCCAAGGCCCTTGAAGCGCTGGATCGAGTCCTCGCGGACGCGCTTGCCGCGCTGCCGGCCCATCTCGATCAGTGCGTCGCGCTCGCGGTCGGAGTAGGCGTACTCCACGTCGTCCCGGCCCCACTTGATCTTGTACAGCGGGGGACGGGACAGGTACACGTGCCCGGCCTCGACCAGCGGCCGCATGAAACGGAACAGGAAGGTCAGCAGCAGGGTGCTGATGTGCTGACCGTCGACGTCGGCGTCCGCCATCAGGATGATCTTGTGGTAGCGGAGCTTCTCGATGTCGAAGTCCTCGTGCACACCCGTGCCGAAGGCCGAGATCAGCGCCTGGATCTCCTGGTTCTGCAGGATCTTGTCGATCCTGGCCTTCTCCACGTTCAGGATCTTGCCGCGGATCGGGAGGATCGCCTGGTACTGCGGGTTCCGGCCGGACTTGGCCGAGCCGCCGGCGGAGTCACCCTCGACGATGAAGATCTCGCACTTGGTCGGGTCGTTCGACTGGCAGTCGGAGAGCTTGCCCGGCAGGGACGCCGACTCCAGCAGGCCCTTGCGGCGGGTCAGGTCGCGCGCCTTGCGGGCCGCCACGCGCGCGGTGGCCGCCTGGATGCCCTTGCGGATGATGTCCGCGGCCTCGACCGGATTGCGGTCCAGCCAGTCGTTGAGGTGCTCGTAGACCGCCTTCTGCACGAAGGTCTTGGCCTCCGTGTTGCCCAGCTTGGTCTTCGTCTGGCCCTCGAACTGCGGCTCGCTCAGCTTGACCGAGATGATCGCGGTCAGACCCTCACGGATGTCGTCACCCGTGAGGTTGTCGTCCTTCTCGCGCAGCAGCTTCTTGTCGCGCGCGTACTTGTTGATCAGGCTCGTGAGGGCCGCGCGGAAGCCCTCCTCGTGCGTACCGCCCTCATGGGTGTGGATGATGTTGGCGAACGAGTACACGCCCTCGCTGTAGCCGCTGTTCCACTGCATCGCGACCTCGAGGGACAGGCTCTTGTCCTTGTCCTCCGCGTCCAGGTCGATGACGGTGGGGTGCACCACCTCTCCCTTGCGGGAGTTGAGGTACTTCACGAAGTCGACGATGCCGCCCTCGTAGTAGTACGAGACGGTCTTGACCTCGGCCTTCTCGTCCGCGCCCGCCTCGTCCGCACCGCTGGTGGCCTTCGCCGACTCGCGCTCGTCGGTGAGTTTGATCGTCAAACCCTTGTTGAGGAACGCCATCTCCTGGAAACGCCGCGACAGCGTCTCGAAGGAGTACTCGGTGGTCTCGAAGATGTCGGGGTCGGCCCAGAAGGTGACCGAGGTGCCGGTCTCGTCCGTGGCCTCGTGCTGGTCGAGCGGGGCCGTCGGGACACCGAGCTTGTAGTCCTGCGTCCAGCGGTGGCCGTCGGTCCTGATCTCGACGGCGACCTTCGTGGACAGTGCGTTGACGACGGACACACCCACACCGTGCAGACCGCCGGAGACGGCGTAACCGCCGCCGCCGAACTTGCCGCCCGCGTGCAGCACGGTCAGCACGACCTCGACGGCCGGCTTGCCCTCGGAGGGCACGATGCCCACCGGGATGCCACGGCCGTTGTCGACGACCCGGACGCCGCCGTCGGCGAGGATCGTGACGTCGATCGTGTCCGCGTACCCGGCCAGCGCCTCGTCGACGGAGTTGTCGACGACCTCGTACACCAGGTGGTGCAGACCGCGCTCGCCCGTGGAACCGATGTACATGCCGGGCCGCTTGCGGACCGCGTCCAGCCCTTCGAGCACGGTGATGGCACTGGCGTCGTAGGAGGCGGAGGCTGCGCCAGAATCTGCCGCCGCGCTGTTCACGGGGGCCTCGGTGGGCTCGCCGTGCACGCCGGCGTCGGTGGACGGGATGTTCTCGTTGGGGTTGCCGGAATCGGCCACGAAGCGCCCTTTCTGGCACAGCACGAGCCGGGCTCGTCGGCGGGTTGCCGGAGCGGCTGCGGCATGTTGCGGTGGTAAGCCTTGATCAGCGTTGCTCAGCTTTTCCCGGGCGGTCCCCACATTGGGGCGGGATTGTCTTCCAGTCTACCGGTAGCTCTGACATCGATGGGGGTTTGCCGGTACCTGAGTCCCCATGTGCCGCCCTGAACCGACCTCGACCGGGTCCCGATATACGGATGGGGGCTCCAAGGGGCTCACAGCGGCACTCAGCGCTTCGAGCCGTCAACCCTTGGCTACTGGGGGGTCAGATGGCCGTCCGCGAGCGCCCCGGCGGCTCCCCACACCCGTGCACGGAGCCGCGACGACCACACGGCCCATTCCCTCGACGTGAGGTACGTCACCCGTACGTATCGCCGGGTCCGGAGCTCCCCGGAGCCCGCAGCGGGCCGTAGCGGCGGGCCGGGCCGCCGGGATTGAGCACCTTGATCATCCGCACGGTGCCGTGCCCCAGATCCTCGTTGAGACGGGCCACCAGCGCGGGCGCCAAGTGGCGCAGCTGGGTCGCCCAGGCCGTCGAGTCGCAGCTCACGGTCAGCACCCGCTCGTCCTCGTCGTACCGCTGCGGCACACAGTGCTTGGCCAGGTCCTCGCCGACGATCTGCGGCCAGCGGCCCATCACCCCGCCCACCGCCGCGGGGGTCTCCCAGCCGCGCTCCGTCAGCAGCCGGTTGATCGCGGCGCCCAGCGCCATCGGGTCGCGGCCGTCGGCGCGCGCACCGGAGCGCAGCCCGCCGCCGCGCCGAGCCTGCTTCTTCTGCCGCGCCGCGTCCCCACGCGCGCGTGCCTGCTCCTTCGCCGCGCGCAACGCCACGCGCGCGAGGTCGACACCGGAGGGTTCGTTCGCGCTCTGCTTCGGATCCCCCGGGTTCTGGGGGGTGGGTTCGCCGGTGCTCATACGCGCTCCACCGTCCCGCCGGACACGGTGTACCGCGCCCCGGTCAGCACCTGCGGTACGTCGTCGTCCACGGCGGCGGTGACCAGCACCTGCTCGCCGGGCGCGACCAGCTCGGCCAGCCGCTCCCGGCGGCGCGCGTCCAGCTCCGCGAAGACGTCGTCCAGGACGAGCACCGGCTCGTTGCCCTCGGCCCGCAGCAGGTCGTAGGAGGCCAGCCGCAGAGCGAGGGCGTAGGACCAGGACTCGCCGTGTGAGGCGTACCCCTTGGCGGGCAGCTGACCGAGTTTGAGAATCACATCGTCCCGATGAGGGCCTACGAGGGTGACACCGCGCTCGATCTCCTGCTTGCGCGCCTCCGCCAGGGCCGCCATCAGCTGGGCGTAGAGATCTTCGCGCGTGTGCGCCTCACCGGGCGCGGACGGCTTGTACTCCAGCGCCAGCGGCCCACCGCCGGGGGCCAGCTGCTCGTACGCCTTGTCGGCCAGCGGCCGCAGCGCGGCGATCAGATCCAGCCGCTGGGCGAGCAACTCCGCGCCCGCGCGCGCCAGATGCTGGTCCCACACGTCGAGCGTGGACAGATCCATGGACCGCCCGCCGTGCCGGCGCGCGAGGGCCGCCGTCTTGAGAAGCGTGTTGCGCTGCTTGAGGACGCGCTCGTAGTCGGAGCGCACACCGGCCATGCGCGGCGACCGAGCGGTGATCAACTCGTCGAGGAACCGCCGCCGTTCACCCGGGTCACCCTTGACGAGGGCGAGATCTTCGGGCGCGAACAGCACGGTCCGCACGATCCCCAGCACGTCCCTGGGCCTGACCTGCGAGGACCTGTTGATGCGGGCGCGATTGGCCTTGCCGGGATTCAGCTCCAGCTCGACCAGCTGCTGCCTCTCGCCCTGCCGGACCTGCGCCCGGATGACGGCCCGCTCGGCGCCCATGCGCACGAGAGGGGCGTCGGAGGCGACCCGGTGACTGCCCAGCGTCGCCAGGTACCCGATCGCTTCCACCAGATTGGTCTTGCCCTGCCCGTTGGGGCCGACGAAGGCGGTGACGCCCGGGTCGAGCGGAACCTCGGCCCGGGCGTACGAGCGGAAGTCGGCCAGCGAAAGATGCGTGACGTGCATGGTCGTTTCGCCGGCCTTTCCCAGAGTGCTGATGAGCTGTGGAGCTTTGGTCTGCGGACCCGCAAACCCGCGGACCTGTGGATCTGTGGATCTGTGGATTACTTCTTCGCTACGGCGTGACCGCCGAACTGGTTGCGCAGCGCGGCGATCATCTTCATCTGCGGCGAGTCCTCCTGGCGGGAGGCGAACCGCGCGAACAGCGACGCGGTGATCGCCGGCAGCGGCACCGCGTTGTCGATCGCGGCCTCCACAGTCCAGCGTCCCTCACCGGAGTCCTGTGCATAACCGCGCAGCCCGTCCAGGTGCTCGTCCTCGTCCAGGGCGTTGACGGCCAGGTCGAGCAGCCAGGACCGGATGACGGTGCCCTCCTGCCAGGACCGGAACACCTCACGGACGTCCGTGACGGAGTCGACCTTCTCCAGCAGCTCCCAGCCCTCGGCGTAGGCCTGCATCATCGCGTACTCGATGCCGTTGTGGACCATCTTCGCGAAATGGCCCGCGCCGACCTTGCCGGCGTGCACCGAGCCGAAGTCGCCCTCCGGCTTCAGCGCGTCGAAGACCGGCTGCACCTTGGCGACGTTCTCGGCGTCGCCGCCGTACATCAGGGCGTAACCGTTCTCCAGGCCCCAGACGCCGCCGGACACACCGCAGTCGACGAAGCCTATGCCCTTGGCCGCCAGCTCCTCGGCGTGCTTCTCGTCATCGGTCCAGCGGGAGTTGCCGCCGTCCACGACCACGTCGCCCGGCTCCAGCAGCTCGGCGAGCTGGTCGATGGTCGACTGGGTGGGCTCGCCGGCCGGGACCATCACCCAGACCACGCGCGGACCGCTGAGCTTGCCCACAAGCTCCTCCAGGCTGTGGACATCCGCGAGGTCCGCGTTGCGGTCGTATCCGATGACCGTGTGGCCCGCGCGGCGGATCCGCTCGCGCATATTGCCGCCCATCTTGCCGAGGCCGACGAGACCGAGCTCCATCAGTTGTGTTCCTTAGGTCGCTGTGTGGCGTGAGAGGCACCCGTGTGCCGAGCCGAGCCTAATCGCGACCCCTCGTGCACAGCTGTGGGCATACGCGCTCACCTGCGGAAACGACGCAGCCCGCACAGACGGCACGGGTGGGCGCAGCCGCACCCTGCCACGCGTCGGCAAGCGCTCCGACCCCCGGCCCACCACAGTGCCGGGCGCCCACAACGGGCACCCGGCATTGTGCACAGCTGTGGAAAACGCTCAGCCGCTGAGCCGCACCGGCATGATCAGGTACTTGTACGCGTCGTCGGCCTCGGCATCCACCGCGGGCTTCCCGCTGAGCAGCGCCGGCTTCGTGGACGTCGTGAACGACAGCTGGGCCACCGGAGAGTCGATCGCGCTCAGACCGTCCAGCAGGAACGTCGGGTTGAAGGCGATGGAGATGTCATCACCGTCCAGCTCGGCGTCGACCCTTTCCACAGCCTGTGCGTCGTCGCTGGACCCGGCCTCCAGGATCAGCACGCCCTTCTCGAAGCTCAGCCGCACCGGAGTGTTCCGCTCGGCCACCAGCGCCACACGCTTGACGGCCTCCACGAAGGGCGCGGTCTCGATCACGGCGACGGAGTTGAACTCGGTCGGGAACAGCGTGCGGTACTTCGGCAGGTCGCCCTCGAGCAGACGCGTGGTCGTACGCCGCCCCGCGCCCTCGAAACCGATCAGCCCCTCGCCCGCGCCCGACCCGGACAGCGCCAGCGTCACGGTGTCACCGGCACCGAGCGACTTGGCGGTGTCCAGGAGCGTCTTGGCCGGGACCAGGGCGACCGCGGAGGCGTCCGGGTTCTCCGGCTTCCACAGGAACTCGCGGACCGCGAAGCGGTAGCGGTCGGTGGAGGCCAGGGTGACCGTGTCGCCCTCGATCTCGATGCGCACACCGGTGAGGACGGGCAGCGTGTCGTCCCGGCCGGCGGCGATGGCCACCTGGGAGACGGCGGCCGCGAAGACCTCGCCGGGGACGGTGCCGGTGGCGTTCGGCATCTGCGGCAGCGCCGGGTACTCCTCCACAGGCAGTGTGTGCAGGGTGAACCGGGAGGATCCACAGACCACGGTCGCCCGTACACCGTCTGTGGAAATCTCCACCGGCCGGTTGGGGAGAGCGCGGGAGATGTCGGCGAGCAGCCGGCCGGAGACGAGGACGGTGCCCTCCTCCTCGACCTCGGCCTCCACGGACACGCGCGCGGAGACCTCGTAGTCGAAGCTCGACAGGCTCAGCTGGCCGTCCTCGGCCTTGAGGAGAAGGCCGGCGAGGACAGGCGCCGGCGGACGGGCCGGGAGGCTGCGTGCCGCCCACGCCACTGCCTCCGCGAGTACGTCGCGTTCCACCCGGATCTTCACCGTAAGCCGCCTCCTGCTGTTGCTACTGAGTCCTCCGACTCGGTGTCACCGCCCACTGCGAAGGGAAGGACACCGGGGACCAGTCTGACGCACCGCACTGACAGTAGGTGCCCGTCGGGGTCAAGTCGCTCCGGGAGGCAGCCGGGCACGAGACGGCGAGTTGTGCACAGGCCCCGCTTCAAAGCGATTCCCGCTCTCTCTCTAGTCGGGAGTAGTAGTAGGGGCTGTGGATACCGTGGATAACTACGTTTTCCCAGCTCAGAGCGGAGATTTTGTCCACGGGGCCTGTGGGTGGCGCCGGTGGACAACCGGGGGCATCTGTGGAGAACGGAAAGTTCTGCACACCTCGCCCACAGCCTGGGGGCAGTTCTCCCCAGCTGCGTCCCCAGCTTTACCCACGTTTCCCACACCCCAACCCGGCACCTTCGTGTGACGCCTTTCACTCGAGGCGGTGATCAGGTGCGTCGCGTTGCCGAACAGTGGACAGCCATGTGGAGAAGCCGGAGATCACTGGGGACAACCGGCCCCCGCCTGTGGGCCGCCGGTGGAAAACCTCGTACACACCCTGTGGATCTTCGCTGCGTCCACAGCCTGTGGAGATCCTTCGTCCACGATTCCACAGGCACCTGA
This sequence comes from Streptomyces sp. NPDC001709, assembly GCF_053596375.1. Taxonomy (NCBI): domain Bacteria; kingdom Bacillati; phylum Actinomycetota; class Actinomycetes; order Kitasatosporales; family Streptomycetaceae; genus Streptomyces; species Streptomyces sp. NPDC001709. The sequence goes on from NZ_JBSFGB010000015.1 coordinate 222,490, forward strand.
ACTGGGCGAACGCGGGATGAACAGGCTCCCTGTGGACGCCGTTCGGGACAACTCCACAGTCCCCAGCATGTGGACGGAAGAAACCCAGCGAATCTGTGGAGAGTGGCCGTAACCAGGCAGGTAATCGAACACCGGGCGGCGCCTGAGAAACACTCCACCCACTGGGCGCCTGCACGGTGGAGGGCGGACATGCCAAAGGGCGCCCCCGGGACACGTATCCCGAAGGCGCCCTCAGCGTCGGCGTACGGCCGGCGTCAGCCGCACCTCACCCGTTCTTGATCCGGTTCGTCAGCTCGGTCACCTGGTTGTAGATCGACCGCCGCTCGGCCATCAGCGCCCGGATCTTGCGATCGGCGTGCATGACGGTCGTGTGGTCGCGCCCGCCGAACTGCGCGCCGATCTTCGGCAGCGACAGATCGGTCAGCTCCCGGCACAGATACATGGCGATCTGCCGCGCGGTGACCAGCGCACGCCCGCGTGACGTGCCGCACAGGTCCTCCACCGTCAGCCCGAAGTAGTCGGCGGTGGCCGCCATGATGGCCGTGGCCGTGATCTCGGGCGCGGTGTCCTCGCCACCGGGGATCAGGTCCTTCAGGACGATCTCCGTCAGGCCCAGGTCCACCGGCTGCCGGTTGAGGGAGGCGAACGCCGTCACCCGGATCAGCGCGCCCTCCAGCTCACGGATGTTCCGCGAGATCCGGGAGGCGATGAACTCCAGCACCTCCGGCGGGGCGTTGAGCTGCTCCTGCACCGCCTTCTTGCGCAGGATCGCGATCCGCGTCTCCAGCTCGGGCGGCTGGACGTCGGTGATCAGGCCCCACTCGAAACGGTTCCGCAGCCGGTCCTCCAGCGTGACCAGCTGCTTCGGCGGCCGGTCGCTGGACAGCACGATCTGCTTGTTGGCGTTGTGCAGCGTGTTGAAGGTGTGGAAGAACTCCTCCTGCGTCGACTCCTTGTCCGCGAGGAACTGGATGTCGTCGACGAGCAGGATGTCCATCTCGCGGTAGCGCTTGCGGAAGCTGTCGCCCTTGCCGTCGCGGATGGAGTTGATGAACTCGTTGGTGAACTCCTCCGAACTGACGTACCGCACGCGCGTGCCCGGGTAGAGGCTGCGCGCGTAGTGCCCGATGGCGTGCAGCAGATGCGTCTTGCCGAGCCCCGACTCCCCGTAGATGAACAGGGGGTTGTACGCCTTCGCAGGTGCTTCGGCGACGGCGACCGCGGCCGCGTGTGCGAACCGGTTGGAGGCGCCGATGACGAACGTGTCGAAGAGGTACTTCGGGTTCAGCCGTGCCGTCGGCTCGCCGGGGCCGCTCGCCGGAGCGGGCTTCGCGGCCAGCGGGCCGGGGGCGCCGGTCGTGGGCAGGTCCGGGCGGCCGGGCCCGCCGCGGTGCGCCGGGCCGC
>NZ_JBSFGB010000016.1:0-208544 GCF_053596375.1 Streptomyces sp. NPDC001709
CGGAAGCTAAGCCTCACAGCGCCGATGGTACTGCAGGGGGGACCCTGTGGGAGAGTAGGACGCCGCCGAACAATTCTTGGGAAAGGCCCACGCCGTAGGCGTGGGCCTTTCTGCGTTTATGCTCAAGTGCATGCGCTGTGACTTGGTGATCTTTGACAACGATGGGGTGCTCGTCGACAGTGAGCCCATTTCCAATCGGCATCTGGCCGCCTATCTGACCGAGTTGGGCCACCCGACCTCGTACGAGGACTCCATCCGGGACTACATGGGCTCGGCGATGCATCGGATCCATGAGCTCGTGCTGGAGCGGACCGGGCAGCGGCTGCCGGACGACTTCGACGACGTCTTCCACGCGCGTGTGTTCGCCGCGTTCGAGCGGGAGTTGCGACCCGTGGCCGGCGTGGACGTCGTACTGGAGAAGCTGGCCGCGGACGGGGTGCCGTACTGTGTGGCCTCCTCCGGGAGTCATGCGCGGATCCGGGTCGGGCATCGGACAACGGGGCTCGACCGGTGGTTCGCGGAGGAGCGCATCTTCAGCTCCGAGGACGTGGGGCGCGGGAAGCCGGCGCCCGATCTCTTCCTGTACGCCGCGCAGCGCATGGGGGTGGCGCCGGAGCGGTGCCTGGTGGTGGAGGACTCTCCGCTGGGCGTACAGGCGGCCCGGGCGGCCGGGATGACCGTCTACGGGTTCACCGCGATGACGCCGGCGGCGAAGCTGGCGGATGCCGACCAACTCTTCTCCACCATGGGCGAGTTGGCTGACCTGCTGGTCTGACGGAAGCCATCGCCTGGTGCCTGACATTTGTCACGCGGACATCCGGATGTTCGTTTCTACTGGCGGACACCCTGCGGCGGCGAAGCTGAGGGCATGACGAAGAACACGGGGATCCACAACTTCAAGCCGCTGCTCTTGGACGTGGCGGTGCCGCTCGGCTCGTACTACCTCTTCAAGGACGCCTTCGGGCTGAGCACTTTCGCCGCACTCGTCTGGAGCAGTGTGGTGCCGGCGGTGCGGACCCTGTGGAGCCTGGTGAAGGAGCGGAAGACCAACGGTCTGGCCGGTCTCATCCTGGCCGTCAACGTCGTCTCGCTGCTGCTCAGCTTCGTCTCCGGGGATCCGCGGCTGATGCTCGCCAAGGACAGCGGGGTCAGCAGCACGGTCGCCGTGGGGATCCTCGTCTCCGTCTGGCTGGGCAAGCCGATGATGACCGCTGGTATGAAGCCCTTCCTCGTCGAGGGTGACGCGGCGAAGGAGGCAGCCTGGGAACGGCTGGTGTCCGGTGAGGCGGCCGGGTCCGCGGGCTTCCTCCGGAAGGAGAAGGCGTTCTCCGTCGTCTGGGGACTGGCATTGCTCGCCGAGTGCGTCGGGCGGGTTGTGGGTGCGTACACCATCCCCGTGGACACCATGGTGTGGCTCGGCACCGTCTTCGTGATCGGTGCGATCGTGATCGGCATGGTGGTCGGCGGCGGCCTGGCGGTCGTGCCGATGAAGAAGATGCTGGCCGCCGAGGTCGAGGCGGAGGTCGAGGCCGACCGGACCGAGCAGCCGGGACTCGGCATCGCCGCCCGATCCGCCGCTCGGTAAAGCTGAAGGAAATTCATCTTTGGCTGGATCTACCCACAGGTAGCCCGGGGCCCTACGCTCGCCGCCATGACTGATGTGCTGCGGCGCGGTAGGGCCTCGCTGGCGTTCGGCTTCTTCGCTCAAGGCGCCACCTTCGCCCTGCTGGTGACGCGCATTCCGGCCATCCAGGACTGGTACGGCGTCTCCGACGCGTTGCTGCCGGCCTTCCTGGCCGCCGTGCCGATCCTCGCCGGTGTCGGCAGTGTGACCACCGAGCAGCTGGTGAAGCGGATACGGCCCAGCCGGCTGCTGCGCTGGTCCCAGCCGGTGGTGCTGCTGGCCCTGCTCGGCGCCGGGGCCGGCGGGCACATCGCGGAGCTGGCGCTGGCACTGGGCGCGTTCGGGCTGGCCGTGGGCGCGCTGGACGCGTCCATGAACATGCTCGGGGTGAGCCTGCAGCGGTCGTATGGCCGCAGCATCATGCTCAGCTTCCACGCCGCGTACAGCCTGGGCGGGATCCTGGGTGCCTCGCTGGCGTGGGTCGGGGCGCACTGGCATCTCGCGCTGTGGGTGTCGTACCTCCCGGTGGTGGCCGTGCTGCTGCCGGCGACGCTCGTGGGGAGCCGGTGGTACGTCGACGGGGTTCCGGCGCCCCTGGGGGAGGAACAGGGCCAGGGCGGCGGTGTCGTCTTCAAGCTGCTGCTGCCGCTCTGCCTGGTGATGACCTTCGCCTACATCGGGGACTCGACCGTCTCCAACTGGAGTGCGAAGTACCTGAAGGACGTGCTGGGCAGTTCGGAGCAGCTGGCGACGGTGCCGTACAACGTGTACATGGTGACCACGCTGCTGGGGCGGGCCATCGGGGACTTCGGGGTACGGCGGTTCGGTGCCGTGGCGGTCGTACGGCTCGGGGCGCTGGTGGCGGCCGGGGGGTTCGCGGTGGTGGCCTCGGCGCCCGGGGCCTGGGTCGGGATGCTCGGGTTCACGCTGTTGGGTCTGGGGCTGTGCGTGCTGGTGCCGCAGACGTTCGCGGCGGCGGGGAGGCTGTTTCCGGGGGCTTCGGATGCGGCCGTCGCGCGTCTCAATATTTTCAATTACGTGGGTTTTCTGGTCGGTTCGCCGTTGGTGGGGGCGCTGGGCGATGCGTGGAGCTACCGGGGGGCCATGCTGGTGCCGATGGTGTTGGTGCTGGTGACGTTGGTGTACGCCAGGTCGTTCGCCGCTCAACCGGACCGATACGGTGGCGGGCATGAGCGGCCGCGCACAGCTGATGTGGGACGAGGCAGTAACGGGCTATGACTTCGGCCCGGACCATCCGATGGATCCGGTCCGGCTGGCACTGACCCGGAAACTGGTGGGCGCCTTCGGGCTCGACCGGGAGGTGGAGGTCGTCGCGGCCAAGCCGGCCGGGGAGTCGACGCTGCGGCTGGTCCACCGGGAGGACTACATCGACGCGGTGAAGGCCGCGTCGGCCGATCCGGCGGGGGCGGACGGGTCGTACGGGCTGGGGACGATGGATGATCCCGCCTTCGCCGGGATGCACGAGGTGTCCGCGCTGATCGCCGGGCAGTCGGTGGGGGCGGCGGAGGCGGTGTGGCGGGGGGACGCCGAGCACGCCGTGAACTTCGCCGGCGGGCTGCATCACGCGATGCCGGGTGGGGCCTCGGGGTTCTGTATCTACAACGACGCCTCGCTGGCCATCGCCCGGTTGCTGGAGCTGGGGGCCGAGCGGGTCGCCTATGTGGACGTCGACGTGCATCACGGGGACGGGGTGCAGGCGGCGTTCTGGGAGGATCCGCGGGTTCTGACGATCTCGTTGCACGAGCATCCGCGGACGTTGTTCCCGCAGACCGGGTGGCCGGAGGAGACCGGGGCCGGGGCGGGGGAGGGGGCGGCCGTGAACGTCGCCCTGCCGGCCGGGACCGGGGATGCGGGGTGGCTGCGGGCGTTTCACGCGGTGGTGCCGGAGCTGCTCGCCGAGTTCAGGCCCCAGGTGCTCGTGTCACAGCACGGCGCGGATACGCACTTCGAGGATCCGCTGGCGCATCTTGCGGTGTCGCTGGATGCGCAGCGGGCTGTGCAGGTGGCGTGTCATGAGCTGGCGCACGAGTACGCCGGGGGGAAGTGGGTCGCGCTCGGTGGTGGCGGGTATGCGGTGGTGGATGTCGTGCCGCGGTCGTGGACGCATCTGGTGGGGATCGCGGCGGGGAGTCCGGTGGCGCCGGAGGCGGGGATCCCCGAGGAGTGGCGGCGGGAGGTGTTCGCTCGGACTCGGCAGTTGGGGCCGCAGCGGATGACCGATGGGCGGTGGCCGGTGAGTTGGGCGTCCTGGGAGTCGGGGTACGACCCCGCTGACCGCTTGGATCAGGCCGTGCTGGCGACTCGGCGGGCGGTGTTCCCGTTGCGGGGGCTGTTGCCTTAGCGCCGCCCCGGCGGCACGACTGCCCGCAGCCACGACTGCCCGCAGCCACGGCTGTGTTGCCGCCCGTTAGGCCAACCGTGCCCAATTCCCCTGTTCCCGTCCCCTCCCCACCCCTGATGCGTCACCATCGCACCCGTGTTGACCAGCGGAGCTCTGCGTGCGCATTTGCTGGCTGTTCGGCTGGCCGGGGAGGTGGGGACCTCTCGGGAGGACAGTCTGCGCAGCTATCGGCTGTTCGCTGCCCGGGATCCTCGGGTGCTGATCGGGATTGATCCCGAAGGGGTCTGGGGACAACGGGATCTGCTGGGGCTGATGGCGGAGAAGTGCGGGGTCTCAGCCGATCCCCGGCACACTTCGGGACCGGATGTGATCGATCCGGAGCGGACCCTGGCCGCACTGGACGCCTTCGCCGGGCGGATCCGTGCCGTCGCGAGACGCGGTGCGCCCGTGCTGTTCGGGACCGGGCATCCGCAGCGGCTGCTCGGGTTCTACGCAGGCTTGGCGGACGCGCTCTCGGCGGCGGGGTGTGACGTGCTCACCCCGGCGCAGGGTCGCTGTGTCGACATATTGACCCGGTTCGGTCTACGTACGTATCACCTCGGCTACGCACGCAGGGTCGGGTTGGTGCGGGAAATCGACGACGGGCGCCCCGGTTGTGAGCCCGGCGTGCACTGCCATTCGCCGCTCCCGGTTCGGGTCGTGCTGGAGGCCGCGGCGGAGAGCGGCGGGCCGCTGCCCGAGCTGGTCGTCGGGGACCACGGATGGGTCTGCGGTGCTGGTCAGCTGGGGTTCGAGGCCATCGGTCTCGCCGACACGGATGATCCGGCGCTGTTCGTGGGGGAGGCCGAGGGGCGCGTGTCCGTCGCCGTTCCGGTTGATGACGGCGTGCGGTCTGCTCACTACCGGCCGCTTACCCGCTACGTACTCAAACGAGCGTGTCTGTCACAGTAGGCCTGCGATGGGTGCACCTCTTCCCCACTTGCATCACCCGCCCCTACATTGGGGAGTGAGCACGCAACGACGAAGAGTCACCGGAAGGGGAAGCCGGTGCCCGTCGAGTGCGGAAGGTTCAGGTGTGTCATGGCTGCAGCTGGCGAGAGGCCTCTGAACGAGGTTCAGTTCCTTACCGTGGCGGAGGTCGCCTCGGTGATGCGAGTGTCGAAGATGACCGTGTACCGCCTGGTGCACAGCGGTCATCTGCCCGCGATCCGGGTGGGGCGGTCCTTCCGCGTCCCGGAACAAGCGGTACACGAGTACCTCCGTGACAGCTATGTGGGGGTGGAGACGGCTTGACGGCGACCCCCGGGTGACCGCGAGTGACCTGGGGATACCCCCTCGATTACGACCTGGGCGCTCGGTTGGGTAGGCTAGCCCCTCGTAGGTCGTGTGGGCCCATGGCGCCCAAACAACCGAGTGATGAGAAGTGAGCGAGGGTAGTCGTGGGCTCTGTTATCAAGAAGCGGCGCAAGCGGATGGCCAAGAAGAAGCACCGCAAGCTGCTCAAGCGCACGCGCGTTCAGCGTCGCAACAAGAAGTAGGCGACGCGCGAGAGCGTGTCAGCGCGTATCTGTGGCCCCCCATCAGTACTGGTGGGGGGCCACAGGCATATCCGGGTACCCGGCTCTCGCCGTGGGGGCATATTCCGATGAGTGAATTTCCGTCACCTCGTGCATCGGGTGGTCATCACAGCGCAACATCAACCCGCTAGGTTGGCCCTAGCCGTAACGCGCGAAGGAAGGCGCTGATCTTGGGGAAGGTCGTGCTCGTCACCGGAGTGGCCCGGCAACTGGGCGGCCGGTTCGTACGGCGGATCCAGCGGGATCCGGAGGTCGACCGGGTGATCGCCGTGGACGCGGTGCCACCGGCGCACCACCTGGGCGGGGCGGACTTCATCCAGGCCGACATCCGGCAGCCGACGATCGCCCGGGTGCTCGCCGAGACGGGCGCCGACACGGTGGTCCACATGGATGTGACGGGCACGCCGCTGGGCAGCGGCAGCCGGGCCACGGTCAAGGAGACCAACGTCATCGGCACCATGCAGCTGCTCGGCGCCTGCCAGAAGTCGCCGACGGTGAAGCGGCTGGTCGTGAAGTCCAGCACGAACGTCTACGGGTCGGCGCCGCGCGATCCGGCCGTTTTCACCGAGACGACCCCGCCGAAGTCGCTGCCGAGTGGTGGCTTCGCGAAGGACACCGTCGAGGTCGAGGGGTATGTGCGCGGGTTCGCCCGGCGGCGGCCGGACGTCGCCGTGTGCGTGCTGCGGTTCGCCAACATCCTCGGGCCGGCCGCCGACACCCCGCTCGCCTCCTACTTCGCGCTGCCCGTGCTGCCGACCGTGTTCGGCTACGACCCCCGGCTGCAGTTCGTGCACGAGGACGACGTCGTCGAGGTGCTCAGGATCGCCTCGCACGAGCCGCGCCGGGGCACCCTCAACAGTGGCACGTTCAACATCGCCGGCGACGGGGTGCTGCTCCTCTCGCAGTGCTCCCGGCGGCTCGGGCGGCCGACGGTGCCGCTGCTGCTGCCCGCGGTCACCTGGGCGGGTTCGCTGGTGCGTACGCTCGGTATGACGGACTTCTCGCCGGAGCAGATCCGGCTGCTCACGCACGGGCGAGTGGTGGACACCGTCCAGATGCGCGACACGCTGGGCTTCACGCCCAGGTACACGACGGCGGAGACGTTCGCGGACTTCGCCCGCGGCCAGGGCCCCGGGCTGGTGCCGCCGGAAGCCCTCGCGGGGGCCGTCGACCGGATCGCCGCGCTCGCCGCGAGGGGCGGCGGCCGGCCCACGACGCACAGCGCCGACAGCGCCAACTGAGGAGAGCGGCAACGATGGCGGACGCCAAGGTCATTCCGTTCGACGACGACCGGTCCCGCGGGAGCGCCGCGCAGCGCCCGGCGCGGCGCCGGAGCGGGGGCACCCGACGCGGCGCCCTCGGCGAGGCCGGGGCCGGGCCCGGTGAGCTGGGTGAGGTCCAGCCGCTGCCGGGCCGGGGCCGGGCGCGGGAAGATGGGCCTGTGAGCCGTGAGAAGGAGCCGGAGGAGGCACCGGAGCCGTCGGGGGCCGGTGGGCTCGGCGGCGGCCTGGAGCGGCGTGTGGCGGCCGGGCTGGCCTTTCTGCGGCGCCGGCTGACCGGGGACTACGACGTCGACGACTTCGGTTACGACGAGGAGTTGACCGACCAGGTCCTGATGTCACTGCTGCGGCCGGTGTACGAGAAGTACTTCCGGGTCGAGGTGAAGGGCATCGAGAACATCCCGGCCAAGGGTGGGGCGCTGATCGTCGCCAACCACTCCGGGACGCTGCCGCTGGACGGGCTGATGATGCAGGTCGCCGTGCACGACCACCATCCGGCCGGCCGTCATCTACGGCTGCTGGCGGCCGACTTGGTCTTCGTGCTGCCAGTGGTCAACGAGCTGGCCCGCAAGCTGGGGCACACCCTGGCGTGCGCGCAGGACGCGGAGCGGCTGCTGGCTCAAGGCGAGGTCGTCGGGGTGATGCCGGAGGGCTTCAAGGGGATCGGGAAACCTTTCAGCGAGCGGTACAAGCTGCAGCGGTTCGGGCGGGGCGGCTTTGTGTCGACCGCGCTGCGGCAGGGGGCGCCGATCATCCCGTGCTCGATCGTGGGGGCGGAGGAGATCTACCCGATGATCGGCAACGCGAAGACGCTGGCGCGGTTGCTGGGGTTCCCGTACTTCCCGCTGACGCCGACGTTTCCGTGGCTGGGGCCGCTCGGCGCGGTTCCGCTGCCGACGAAGTGGACGATTCAGTTCGGGGAGCCGATTCCGACGGACGGGTATCCGCCGGAGGCGGCGGAGGATCCGATGCTGATGTTCAACCTGACCGATCAGGTGCGGGAGCAGATCCAGCACACGCTGTACAAGTTGCTCGTGCAGCGGCGGTCGGTCTTCTTCTGACCGGGGGCGCCCCGCTCGGGAAGGGCGCCCCCGTTGCCGTAGCCGTAACGGCGTCAGTGCGTGTCCTCGCCCTCGATGCCCAGGCCGGGGAGGAGGCCGGGGAGGAGCGGGGGGAGGGTGACGTCGGGGGTGGTCATCGGGGGTTTGGTGGTGGGCGGGGTGCTGCTGCCCGTGCCGGTCTTCGGTGGCTGGAGCAGGCCGCCCGTGTCGCCGCCGATCAGGCCCACGCCGGTGGTGCCGGTGGCCGAGCCGCTCGGGTCGCCGGTGCTCGCGTGCTTGCCGGAGGCCGGGGTGTGGCCGGCGGAGCTGGGCGGGGTGGATCCGTGGCCGCCGGAGGAGCCGGTGGATGCCGGGCCGGAGCCTTGCCGCTTGCCGTCGCCGCCGCGGGCGGGTGGCTGCGGGAGCAGGGACTGCAGCGGGGCGACCTCTTGGTCTATGGCGTCGAACACCGACGACACCTGCTGTTTGACGTCCCCGAGCTGCACGGGCAGCTTGTCGCTGAGCGCGCTCCAGGCCTCGCGGTGGGCGCGGGAGAAGGTGGACAGGGCCTGGATGGGGCCGAGGGAGCCGGGGTCGGCTTCGTAGGCCTCGTGGAGCAGGCGGTGGCCCTCGGTGACGTCGTGCTGCATACCGGAGAGCGTGCGCCGGATCTCGCCGATGGATTCGTGGTCGAGCTGGCCGCCGCGACCGCGCTCCATCAGCCGCCGGGCCTCGCCGAGCCGGGTGGAGGCCTGGTCGAGATAGGTCTGGCCGCGCTGGTCGTCGCCGGTGGTCAGGTAGTTGAGCTTGAAGTCCTCGATGCCGCGCTTGAGGCCGTAGAGGGAGTCGCCGGGCAGGGCGTCCGAGCTGGCGGCGGCGACGCCGCCGAAGGCTCCCGCGGCCACGCCAACGCTGAGCCCGCCCGCGGCGAGCCCCTTCGTCAGTCGGGAACGCGGGCGGAGTTTGCCCAGCGGACTCGCCCGGTGCGCGCCCCGGTGGTGCGAGCGCTGTTCCGGTACCGGCACGTCCGCCGCCCCCGTGCCCTCCTGAAGCATGGCCTCCATCGCGGCCACCAGCTGGGCGCGCTGTACGACCTTCACCTCGGGGTCGAGCTGCGGCTTGGGCAGCGCACCGAGATCCGCCGTGAGGGCCAGCAACTCGCCCTGCTCGGACTGTTCCTCGGTAGCCGGCGGGGAACCCGCCTGGCCTACGGACTGCTCGGCCGCCGTGTCCCGGTCGGAATGCTCCTCCAGGGCCTGGGCGAAGGCGTTCGCCCGCCGGTGGGCCGATACGTTCGCGATCACTGGCGGCACCTCCTCTCGTCATGACGGTCGACTCCCCAGGGGGTCCTGAGGGTTGCACGCCCGCGACCACTTCCACTCGATCGAGCGATCAGGGTCGGCCAGGACGTGACCACAGGGAGCCTGTATCCCGCACAACGACTGGCGCGGCACTTGGGTTACGGACGGCGGATGAGCGGATCGGAAAGGCAACGGGCTTTCACGGAGCGTGAGTTGGCTGTCGCCCAGAGTCGTGGCGGCTTCAGCGTGCGTCGTCCGGCAGGAGCCGGGCGAGGGTGCGTACGGCGCGGTACTGGAGGGTCTTGATGGCGCCCTCGTTCTTGCCCATGACGCGGGCGGTCTCGGCCACCGAGAGGCCCTGGAGGAAGCGGAGCGTCACACACTCCTGCTGCTGCGGGTTGAGCCGGCGTACGGCGTCCAGCAGCGCGGCGTTCGACAGGGACTCCAGGACGGAGTCCTCCGGGGAGCGCTCGACCTCGTTGGCGTCCAGCATCTCGCCGGTGGTGACCTCCAGGCGGAAGCGGCTGGACTTGAAGTGGTCGGCGACGAGATTCCGGGCGATCGTCACCAGCCAGGCGCCGAAGTCGCGGCCCTGCCAGGTGAAGGTGCCGATCCTGCGCAGCGCGCGCAGAAAGGTCTCGCTGGTGAGGTCCTCGGCGGTGGCCCGGCCGCCGACGCGGTAGTAGATGTACCGGTAGACCGTGTCGCTGTACTGGTCGTAGAGCCGGCCGAAGGCCTCGGCCTCGCCGGCCTGGGCGCGCTCGACCAGGTCCATCATCCGGGCGCTGTCGCTGTCGGCGGCCGGACGGCGGGCGGTGGCGGCGCCGGCACCGGCCGAGCGCCCTCGTCTGCCGACGGCCGCGCTGCTCTCGGCCAGTGCGTAGCACGGGCCGGCGGGCGCGGCGGCGGCGAAGGCGGGGACGGCGTACGCGGTGGGGACGAGGCCGCGCAGCGTCTCTTTGACCGTTGAGACTGTTGCGCGCAGCGTAGCCAGGCCCGAGGCGTCAACCCCGACGTGTGGGTACACGGGACTCCCAGAGGCAGAGCTTCCATCACGTGCAGTGCGGGACCGTTCACCCGTCGTAGCGACGGAGGGGTACCGGTTTGCGTCTGAGGAGAATAACGCTTCGTGCAGGCACTGCTACACCGAGTTGCTCAAATCATCGATTGCGTCGCTTCTGTTGCCGATTGGCGGCTTATCAAGTGCCCTAGCCTGATCGGTTGTTGATCGGAATGAGGCGTCTTTCGGCAAGGTACGGGGCGTGTTGAAGTGGCCGCGGCATAATCCGGGCGCGAGGCGCCCGCCAGGGGCGCGGGGCTGTATCGATATGCGGCTCCGCCGCGGGGGCGCGACCGGCCACGAGGCACCCGCGGTCGGCGGCCGCCGTGTACCGCTACGGCGCTGAGCCGTGCGCGCCAACCAGGGCTTATCGGCGCCGTCGGCTCAAAGCGATCGCCGCCGCGGTGCCACCGGCGACCGCTCCGACGCCCGCCGCCGCCGGAATGCCCACCTTCGCCGCCTTCCGGCCGGTGCGGTAGTCCCGCAGGCGCCAGTCCTTGTCCCGGGCGTGTTTGCGGAGCTTGGCGTCGGGGTTGATGGCGTAGGGGTGGCCGACCAGGGACAGCATCGGGATGTCGTTGTGGCTGTCGCTGTAGGCCGCGCAGCGGGAGAGGTCGAGCCCCTCGGCCGCGGTCAGCGCGCGCACCGCCTCCGCCTTCGCCGGGCCGTGCAGCGGCTCGCCCACCAGCTTGCCGGTGTAGACGCCGTCGACGGACTCCGCCACCGTTCCCAGCGCGCCGGTGAGGCCCAGGCGGCGGGCGATCACCTGGGCGATCTCCACCGGCGCCGCCGTGACCAGCCACACCTTCTGGCCGGCGTCCAGGTGGGCCTGGGCCAGGGCGCGGGTGCCGGGCCAGATGCGGTCGGCCATGTACTCGTCGTAGATCTCCTCGCCGATGGTCTCCAGTTCGGCGACGCGGTGGCCCTTGACGATGGACAGCGCGGAGTCGCGGGCGTCCTGCATGTGCTCCGGGTCCTCGACGCCGGCCAGCCGGAACCACGCCTGCTGCCAGGCGAATCTGGCGAGATCGCGGGTCTCGAAGAACTTCCGCTTGTACAGGCCCCGGCCGAAGTGGAACAGCGCGGCGCCCTGCATCACGGTGTTGTCGAGGTCGAAGAAGGCGGCCGCCTTGTCGTCGCCCCGCACCGGGAACTCCGGTTCCGCGGCCGTGACCTGCGGAGTTTCCTGCGCCTCCTGCGAGGACTTGCGGGCAGCCTCTGCCGAGGCCTCGCCTGCCAGCACGCTGCGAGCCGTGGCGGAGCGCCTACGGGGGGTGAGCCATCCGAGAGCGGCCATGTCGTGAGCATAGCCAGTTTGTTCGGTGCTTCCGGACTCGAGAGGTTGGCTGCGTGTGAACTCTCCGCGACCGGTCCGTTAAAGGGCTGATCGGAAGCGTGCGGCGCACGCGCGAGAATGGCCGGTATGAGCCCCCTCTTCCGACGCAAGGCCGATCCTCGCGACCGGCTCGTCACCCTCATCCGCAAGCCCGGCTGTCACCTCTGCGACGACGCACAGGTCGTGATCGAAAAGGTCTGCGGGGAACTCGGGGTGACCTGGGAGCGCAAGGACATCACCGAGGACCGGTCGCTCCATGATCAGTACTGGGAGCAGATCCCGGTCGTATTGATCGATGGTGAACAGCACACCTTCTGGCGCGTGAACGAGGAGCGACTGCGCCGGGCACTGACCGACTAGTCCAAACCGGTCCCAACGTCGCTTAGGATCGACGGTGGTTCGATCTCGGGGGCGGGATTCGTGAGGAGAGTGTGCGGTTTTGCCCCCAGTAACGAAGGAACGTCGGTGCGTATGCGCCGGTTCCCGACGAGGGCGCCCCGGTTGCGTGACCCCGGTCACTTCTGCCGGGCAAATCGGACACCATCTTTGTGCACGCGTTCACAAAGACATAGCCTGCTGTCGACGGGGCGGTCTGGGGACGTATGACCGCCCGCAGCCCCGCTCTACCCGCAGGAGCACCGTGGCAACTGGCCGAACACACCGACCGGCGACCCGCAGCCGAGGGATTCCCGAGGCCACCGTCGCCAGGCTTCCGCTGTACCTCCGAGCCCTGACCGCGCTGTCGGAGCGCTCGGTACCCACGGTCTCCTCCGAGGAGCTCGCGGCCGCGGCGGGGGTCAACTCCGCCAAGCTGCGCAAGGACTTCTCCTACCTGGGCTCCTACGGAACGCGCGGTGTCGGCTACGACGTGGAGTATCTCGTCTACCAGATCTCCCGTGAACTCGGCCTGACCCAGGACTGGCCGGTTGTGATCGTCGGTATCGGTAACCTCGGCGCCGCCCTGGCCAATTACGGCGGGTTCGCCTCCCGTGGGTTCCGGGTCGCGGCCCTCATCGACGCCGATCCCGCGATGGCCGGAAAGCCCGTCGCCGGCATCCCGGTGCAGCACACGGATGACCTGGAGAAGATCATCCGGGACAACGGGGTGTCCATCGGTGTCATCGCCACCCCCGCCGGTGCCGCCCAGCAGGTCTGCGACCGGCTCGTGGCCGCCGGGGTCACCTCCATCCTGAACTTCGCGCCGACCGTGCTGTCCGTCCCGGACGGGGTCGACGTACGCAAGGTCGACCTCTCGATCGAACTCCAGATCCTCGCCTTCCACGAGCAGCGCAAGGCCGGCGAGGAGACCGCGGCCGGTGACGTCGGCTCGCTGCCCGCCACCGCTCCCCACGGCGTAGCCGCCGACGACTCCACCGACCAGGGGCCCGACGGGGACGTACCCGCCGTGATGCCGGCATGAGTCTCCTCGTCGTAGGGCTGAGCCACCGCAGCGCACCGGTGAGCGTGCTGGAGCGGGCCGCGCTGAGCGCGGACGCCCAGATCAAGCTGCTGCAGGACACGGTCGCCGCCGAGCCGGCCACCGAGGCCGCGGTGCTCGCCACCTGCAACCGCATCGAGCTGTACGCCGACGTGGACAAGTTCCACGCCGGTGTCGCCGAGCTGTCCACGCTGCTCGCCCGGCACAGCGGCGTCGGCCTGGAGGAACTGACCCCCTATCTGTACGTGCACTACGAGGACCGGGCCGTCCACCACCTGTTCTCGGTGGCCTGCGGCCTGGACTCGATGGTCGTCGGTGAGGGCCAGATCCTCGGCCAGATCAAGGACTCGCTGGCCACGGCGCAGGAGCTGCACACCGCGGGCAAGCTGCTGAACGACCTGTTCCAGCAGGCCCTCAGGGTCGGCAAGCGCGCCCACTCCGAGACCGGCATCGACCGCGCCGGCCAGTCCCTGGTCACCTTCGGCCTGGAGCAGCTGGCCGCGGGCGGTGACGTACCGCAATGGGCGTCCGGCCGCAAGGCGCTCGTCATCGGCGCCGGGTCGATGTCCTCCCTGGCTGCGGCCACGCTCGCGCGGGCCGGGGTCGCCGAGGTCGTCGTCGCCAACCGCACCTTCGAGCGCGCCGAGCGGCTCGCGCAGATACTGACCGAGGCCGACGACAACGCGGTGACCGCCCGTGCGGTACGGATGGACGCCGTGCCGGACGAGCTGACACGTGCCGACGTCGTGGTCTCCTGTACCGGGGCGACGGGCCTGGTGCTCACGGCGGAGTCGGTCGCGCAGGCGGTCGAGGGCCGCACCGGGCAGCCTGCCGTCGCCGACACCGTGTTCACCGCGGTCACCGCGGTGAACACGAAGGCTCCGCTGCCGCCCACCAGCGCCGGCACCGACGACAACTGCCCGCTGGACCTGGCCGCCGTACAGCCCGGCTTCTCCCTCATGGGCGAGGCCGCCGTCGCCGGTATGGACGCGGCCACCCTGGAGCAGCACGCGGCCTGGGTCGCGGGCGGCACGATCGACCGCCGGGACCGCCGTACGCCCGAGGCGGACGCCGAGCTGATCACCGCGCTCGCCGCGACCGCCGCCACCGTCGGCCGGATCCCCGAGCGGCGCAAGCCGGAGCCGCCGGCCGAGCGCCCGGCGCCCTTCTTCTTCCTCCTCGACCTGGCCATGCCCCGCGACATCGACGCGGCCGTGCACCGGCTGGCCGGGGTGCGCCTGGTCGACATCGAGTCGCTGGCGGAAGCCTCCGCCGACGCGCCGATGGCGGCCGATGTGGACCAGGTCCGGCGTATCGTCTCCGACGAGGTCGCGGCCTTCGGCGCGGCACAGCGGGCGGCGCACATCACGCCGACCGTGGTCGCGCTGCGCACCATGGCCGCCGACGTCGTCGCCGGTGAGATCGCGCGGCTCGACGGCCGCCTGCCCGACCTGGACGAACGCCAGCGCGGCGAGATCCGGCAGGCCGTGCACCGGGTCGTCGACAAGCTGCTGCACGCGCCGACCGTACGGGTCAAGCAGCTCGCGGCCGAGCCCGGCGGCGCCGGGTACGCAGACGCGCTACGCACCCTGTTCGACCTCGACCCCGAGACGGTCGCCGCCGTCTCCCGGGCCGGGGACAGCACAGACAAGAAGGACCGACCGGCATGAGTGAGAACCCACTGAGGCTGGGGACCAGGCGGAGCAAGCTCGCCATGGCCCAGTCCGGACAGGTCGCGGAGGCCGTCCGCCAGGTGACCGGGCGGCCCGTCGAGCTGGTCGAGATCACCACGTACGGCGACGTCTCCCGCGAGCACCTCGCGCAGATCGGCGGCACCGGTGTGTTCGTCACCGCGCTGCGTGACGCGCTGCTGAAGGGCGAGATCGACTTCGCGGTTCATTCGCTCAAGGACCTGCCGACCACGCAGCCCGAGGAACTGGTCCTGGCCGCCATACCGGTGCGCGAGGACCCGCGGGACGTGATCGTCGCGCGCGACGCCCTCAAGTTCACCGACCTGCCCAGCGGGGCGCGCATCGGCACCGGTGCGCCGCGCCGCATGGCGCAGCTGAACGCGTACGCCCGCGCCCACGGCCTGGACATAGAGACGGTCCCGATCCGCGGCAACGTGGACACCCGCATCCGGTACGTCCGCGACGGCGAACTGGACGCCGTCGTGCTGGCCGCCGCCGGACTGCACCGGATCGGCCGGATCGACGAGGTGACCGACTTCCTGTCGGTCGACACGGTTCTGCCCGCCCCCGGCCAGGGGGCCTTGGCGATCGAGTGTGCCGCGGACAACGCGGACCTCATCGCGGCACTCGGCGAGCTCGACGACCCGTTCACGCGGGCCGCCGTGACCGCCGAACGGTCACTGCTCGCCGCCCTGGAGGCCGGTTGCAGCGCCCCTGTGGGCGCGCTGGCCGACCTCCTGGCCGACGGGCAGATTGTCAAGGAAATGCGCCTGCGGGGCGTCGTCGGCACGACCGACGGCACCCGCATGGTGCAGCTGTCCACCACCGGTCCCGTGCCCCAGACGCACGAACAGGCGTTGGCACTCGGTCGCGACCTCGCCACCGAGATGCTCGCCCAGGGCGCGGCCGGTCTGATGGGGGAGCGAGCACATTGAGCCCCACCGCCCTTCCTGCCGCCGGTCCGGAACACGGGCACGTCACCTTCCTCGGTGCCGGACCCGGAGATCCGGGACTGCTGACTCTGCGCGCCGTGGAGGCGCTGTCGAACGCGGACGTCCTGATCGCCGAGCACGAGGTGCTCGACGTGATCCGGACGCACGCCCGACAGGGCGTCTCCGTGCTGCAGACGGACGCAGACCATTCCTCGGTCTCGCCGCCGGGCCCGGGCACGCCCCAGCTGACGGTCGTTGACGGCACGTCAACAACCGCCGCTGTCCCGGCTTCCGCCCGGGATGCCGCTCATCTTGTCATGGAGGCTGCGCGGGGCGGCAGGCGGGTCGTCCGTGCGGTGTCCGGGGACCCGGGACTTGATACGTACGCGGCCGAGGAAATGCTCGCCTGCGCCGCTGCCGGGGTGCCCTTCGAGGTGGTCCCGGGCGTCGCGGCGGCGGTCGGCGTGCCCGCGTACGCCGGTGTCCCGCTGCGGGACGCGCAGGGCACGGACGTCCGGTTCGTGGATGCCCGTACGGCGTCGGACCGCTGCTGGACGGAGGTGGGCGCGTCGGACGGCACGGTCGTCGTGTCCACGACCCTGGACTCGGTGGCCGCGGCGGCCGGTGAGCTGGTGTCGGCGGGCCGCAAGCCGGACACCCCGCTGACGGTGACGGTCGCCGGTACGACGACCCGCCAGCGCACCTGGTCGGCGACGCTCGGCACGATCGCGCAGACCCTGAAGCAGGCGAAGGTGCTGCCGTCCCCCGATGGCGGCCGGCCGGTGATAGCCGTGGTCGGTGAGCGTTCCGCCGCCGCCCAGCGTGACCAGCTGTCGTGGTTCGAGTCCAAGCCGCTGTTCGGCTGGAAGGTGCTCGTGCCGCGTACGAAGGAGCAGGCGGCGTCGCTCTCCGACCAGCTGCGGTCCTACGGCGCGGTGCCGCACGAGGTCCCGACGATCGCGGTGGAGCCGCCGCGCACCCCGCAGCAGATGGAGCGCGCGGTCAAGGGCCTGGTGACGGGGCGCTACGAGTGGATCGCCTTCACGTCGGTCAACGCGGTGAAGGCGGTACGGGAGAAGTTCGAGGAGTACGGCCTCGACGCGCGCGCCTTCGCGGGCATCAAGGTCGCGGCCGTGGGCGAGCAGACGGCCAAGGCGCTGGTCGCCTTCGGTGTGAAGCCGGACCTGGTGCCGAGCGGTGAGCAGTCGGCGGCGGGTCTGCTGGAGGACTGGCCGCCGTACGACCCGGTGTTCGACCCGATCGACCGCGTCTTCCTGCCCCGGGCGGACATCGCCACGGAGACGCTGGTCGCCGGCCTCATCGAGCTGGGCTGGGAGGTCGACGACGTCACGGCCTACCGGACGGTCCGGGCCTCGCCGCCGCCGGCGGAGACCCGCGAGGCCATCAAGGGCGGTGGCTTCGACGCGGTGCTCTTCACGTCCTCCTCGACGGTCCGGAACCTGGTCGGCATCGCGGGCAAGCCGCACAACGTGACGGTGATCGCCTGCATCGGCCCGGCCACGGCCAAGACGGCCGAGGAACACGGCCTGCGGGTCGACGTCATGGCCCCGGAGCCGTCGGTGCACAAGCTGGCGGAGGCGCTGGCCGACTTCGGCCTGAAGCGCCGCGCCGCCGCCCTGGAGAACGGGGACCCGGTGACGCGGCCGAGCGAGCGGCGGCCGGGGGCGCGCAGGCGCCGTACGACCACGTGAGAAAAGGCGGGTGCCGTAAGGCACCCGCCTTTCGTCTGTGCGCGCCCGCTACGCCGCCGTGCCGCCCGCGTAGTCGCTGTTGAACGTCGTCTCGATGGTCTGCGCCACCGGCTGGGCCACGCCCGTGCCGGTCAGGATGATGCCCAGCTCCCGGTTGTTGCTGAGGGAGTTGCTGCTGAGGTTCATGGAGCCGGCCTCGACCTCCTGGGTGGATTGGCCGTAGTCGGCGACCATCGCCTTGGCGTGGATGTAGAAGCCGCTCGGGTCGGAGTAGCCGACGACCGTGCCGCCGGCCGCCTTCACGGCGGAGACCTGGGTGGAGTAGCTGGAAGGATTCTCCAGGACCACGCGGACCTTCACGCCCGCCTTGGCGCGGGCCACGATCGCGTTGACGACCGTGCTGTCGCTGAACTCCAGCTCCTCCACGTCGAGGCTCTTGGTGGCGGAGTTGATGAAGGACACCAGGCGGTTGCGGGAGTCGGTGGGGGACCACAGCAGGTGGTCGCCGTCGGTGGGGGTGACGGACGTCGCCGTGTAGTCGGCGTTGAAGACCTTCTCGATGGCGGCGACATCGCGGGTGTCGTCGGTGAAGACGCCGTAGTCGCGGCTGGTCGTGTAGTACTGCGAGGTCAGGTTCCCCGTCATGATCAGGGACTTCACGCCGTCGACCGTGATCGTCTTCTGGTGGGTGTAGACGTAGGCGGAGGAGGACCAGACGACGCCCACGCCCGCGTTCCTCAGGGACGTGTACGCCGAGTTGTTGGCGCTCTGGTGCTGGCGGTCGAGGATCACGCGGACCGTGACGCCCTTGTTCTTCAGGGCTATGAGGTCGTTGACGGCCGTCGTGTCCTCCAGCTCGTACATCGTCATGTCGAGCGTGGTGGTGGCCGAGTTGACGAAGTCGTAGATCGTGGGCTGGCTGCCGGTCTGGGAGAAGGCGAACGCCGAGTAGCTCGCGGCGTTCGCGGGGAGGGCCGTGGCGACGACGGCGGTGCCGGCGGTCAGGGCGATGGCCGCGCGGGTGAGGACCTTCCGCAGCATGCGTGACTCCTGTAGGAGGCAGGGAACGTGGAGGTCGTGCCGTGGGAGGTGGCGCGGGCATGACACCACGCGCGTAGAACGCTGGGGAGGCGAGCGGATCCAGGGATCGCCAGGAGAGCGCAAAAACTTCGTATGCCGGCGCCGCTATGCCCGCGAATGGCGTGAATGGGCTGTCTGTGGGCTGCCTGTGAGCGGGTCTGTCGGCCGGTCTGTGAGCCCGTCACCGGGCCGACAGGGTGTTGGCAAAGGCGGGGGCCGGGCGGGCGTAGCGTAGAGGACATGACGAAGTACGGATCGTTTCCCGGTACGCGTCCCCGGCGGCTGCGGACCTCGCCCGTCATGCGCCGGATGGTCGCCGAGACGCGGCTGCACCCGGCCGACTTCATCCTCCCGGCGTTCGTCCGGGAAGGCGTGAGCGAGCCCGTGCCGATCGCCGCCATGCCTGGTGTCGTCCAGCACACCCGCGACAGCCTGAAGAAGGCCGCGCTGGAGGCCGTGGAGGCCGGCATCTCCGGGATCATGCTGTTCGGCGTGCCGGAGGAGAGCAAGAAGGACGCCCTCGGGACGCCGGGCACCGACCCGGACGGGATCCTCCAGGTCGCCATCCGGGACGTACGCGCCGAGGTCGGCGACGACCTGCTCGTCATGTCCGACCTGTGCCTGGACGAGACCACCGACCACGGGCACTGCGGGGTCCTGGACGCCGAGGGCCGGGTCGACAACGACGCGACCCTGGAGCGGTACGCGGAGATGGCCCAGGTGCAGGCCGACGCCGGCGCCCATGTCGTCGGCCCCAGCGGGATGATGGACGGCCAGATCGGCGTCGTCCGCGACGCGCTCGACCAGATCGGCCGCGAGGACGTGGCGATCCTCGCCTACACCGCCAAGTACTCCTCCGCGTTCTACGGCCCCTTCCGCGAGGCCGTCGCCTCCTCGCTCCAGGGCGACCGCAAGACCTACCAGCAGGACCCGGCCAACTGGCGCGAGTCCCTGCGGGAGCTGGCCCTCGATCTGGAAGAGGGCGCGGACATGGTCATGGTCAAGCCGGCCGGGCCGTACCTCGACATCCTCGCCCGGGTCGCGGACGCCGTGGACGTGCCCGTCGCCGCCTACCAGATCTCCGGCGAGTACTCGATGATCGAGGCCGCCGCCGAGAAGGGCTGGGTCGACCGCGACCGCGCCATCTTCGAAACCCTGACCGGCATCAAGCGGGCCGGGGCGCGCACCATCCTCACGTACTGGGCGACCGAGGCGGCGCAGAAGCTGCGCTGACGTCGGCGAACCCGTCGACGGGGGAGCGGTGCCGGGCGTGAGCGCGAACTGACCGTCCGGATCGCGGAATTACCGGTGTAGGCGGCACGTACCTCTCTAGCCTGGCGGTCCCAGAGCCGAAGGAGAGCCGCGCCATGACCACCGCCGAGCCCGCCGCCCCGAGCCACGCCGCCACGACGCTCGCCGAGCCTGCCCAGGGCCGGGATACGGCCGTCGTCGGGCCGACCCCGGCACCGGCGGCCTCGACCCGCGCCCCCGTCCCGCCGCTCGCCGCGCGTGCCCGCAGCGTCGGCGGCTCGCCCGTGCGGGACATCCTCGCGGTCACCGCGCGGCCCGAGGTGATCAACTTCGCGGGCGGGCTGCCGGCACCGGAACTCTTCGACCGGGAGGGCATAGCGGCGGCGTTCGAGGAGGTGCTGGCGCATACTCCGGCGCAGGCGCTGCAGTACTCGACGACCGAGGGCGAGCCGGCGCTGCGGGCGGGCCTGGCCGGACGCATCGCCGCGCGGGGCCTGCCCACCACCCCCGACGACCTGCTCATCACCACCGGCTCCCAGCAGGCCCTGTCCCTCCTGGCGACGGCCCTGCTCGAACCCGGCGACACGGTCCTGGTGGAAAACCCCTGCTATCTGGCGGCACTTCAGGTCTTCGGCCTCGCGGGCGCGCGCGTGGTGGCCGTGCCGGGCGACGCGGACGGAGTGGACCCGGCGGCGCTGGAGGAGGCGGTCCGCCGCGAGCGCCCCAAGCTGGTCTACCTGGTCCCCACCTTCCAGAACCCCACCGGCCGTACGATGCCCGCACCGCGCCGCGCGGAGATCGCCGCCGTCGCCGCCCGCGCAGGCCTGTGGATCATCGAGGACGACCCGTACGGCGAACTCCGTTACGACGGCGAGCCCGTTCCCTGGATCGCCTCCCTCCCCGGCGCCGAGGACCGGACCGTCCTGCTCGGCTCGTTCTCCAAGGTGATGGCCCCCGGCCTGCGCCTCGGCTGGCTGCGCGCGCCCGCCGAACTGCGCCGGGCGTGCGCGGTGGCCAAGCAGGCGGCGGACCTGCACACCCCGACGCTCAACCAACTCGCCGCCGCCCGCTACCTCGACGTCCTGGACGCCCATGTGGAACGGGTGCGCGCCGTGTACGGCGAACGCCGGGACGCCATGCTCGCCGGCCTGCCGACCGCCCTCCCGCCCGGCTCGCGGTGGAACCGGCCCGAGGGCGGCATGTTCCTCTGGGTGCGGCTGCCGGAGTCGTACGACACCCTCGCCCTGCTGCCCCACGTGGTCGAGCAGAACGTGGCCTACGTGCCCGGCGCGCCCTTCTACGCCGGCGCCCCCGACCCCGCCGCCCTCCGCCTGTGCTTCGTCACCCAGACCCCGGAGGAGATCGCGGAGGGGCTGCGCAGGCTGGGGCGGGGGCTCGGCGGCCTCGGGGGCTGACGGCGGAAGTGGCTCAGTCCCACCAGAAGGTCCAGCTGGGCGCGCCGATCAAGTGCTTCGCGTACGCGCGGAGGGTGTCCTGATCGCCCTGGAGGACGTTGTCCGGGCAGAGTGCGAAGTGCTCGCCCGCCACCGCCTCGGCGTCCTCCTGCGTGGTCGGCGGGGCCGCGACGGACAGGACCAGGGTGTCCGGGCCGAGGGCCACGACCCGTATGCCGAAGCGGTCCTCCCAGGAGCGCAGCACCGCGCATATCCGGGCGACGTCACCCTCGTAGTTCATGGGGCCGGTCCAGCCGATCACCGCCGGGATGTCGGCGGACCGGCGGGCCGGAACGAGGGCGAGGTGTGCCTCCTCGACGACCGAATCCGGAGCGTGCACCAGCGCGTCGGCGACCTGGGCGGCACGGGTGTCCGGGTCGGCGCAGAGAGGGGCGGAGGATGCGAGGCCGGGCCACTCGTCCCCGAACGGCTCGATCTCCTCGGCGATCTCGCCGTCCTCCGTCTCCTCCTCCCAGTACTCCGCGAGGACCTCCTCGGCGTCGTGATCGCCCGGATACGACGTCTCACCGGGCAGCAGCCCCCAGTCCTCGAGGCCGCCGCCGGAACCGCCGGTATCCACGAGCACCGGCAGCAGACCGACCCGGGCACCCGGCGCTCCCAGCGCCTTCCAGGTGCCCGGCGCGGCGGGCTTCTCCGCGTGCCACAGCAGCGGTTCGTGCCAGGGCCCGTCGTCCGTCATGTCGACGAGCCGGCCGGGAGGAAGCCGCAGCCCCAGGGAACGCCCGCTGGGGTCGGTGGCCAGCTTGGGCAGCGGATTGGGAAGAGTCGCCATGCCCGAGACTGTACGGGCCGCCACTGACAACGCCGTTGGCCTGCCTGCCCGATGAACCAGCACCCGCCGCAACCCCTCTTACCGAGGGATGCGATAACGGGAAGGACACGGTCGCAGGCGGGACGGAAGGGCGGGACGTGCGGATCGGGCGTTACCCGGTGCGGTGGCACATCGTGCTGCTCACCCTCTGGACGGCCCTGTGGTTCATCGTGGCCGAACGGCACGCCGCGATCTCCTGGCATTACCTGGTAACCGGCCAGCGACTGCTCTTCCACCAGGAGAGCGGCGGTGGCCTGGCCCTCTACGCCAACCACCCCGACCTGCAGATAGGCCCCGTCAGCTTCATCGTCGCCGGACTCTTCGCGCCGTTCCCCGCCGACGTGGGTGAGAAACTCGCGGACGCCTTCATGTCCGGCCTCGGCCTGTACATGCTCGTCCTGATAGGCCGCGCGGCCGCCGACCACAACCTCGGCACCGGCCTCAACCACAGACGCCTCCAACAGCGCGTCCTGATCGCCGGAGCGGCCTTCATCCCCATGTGGGTCGAGGTCTCCGTCCGCTTCGCCCACCTGGACGACGTCCTGGCGCTGTTCTTCACCACGCTCGCGGTCCGCGCACTGGTCCGCGGCAACGCGACGGCGGTGGGCGTGTTCCTGGCCCTGGCGGTCGACTCCAAACCCTGGGCGGTCGGCTTCCTGCCGTTGCTGCTGGCCCTGCCCCGCCCGACCCGCCTGCGCGCGGCGGCCTGGACCTTCGGCCTGGTGGCGGTGGCCTGGCTCCCCTTCTACCTGACGCACCTGGAGACCCTGCACGCGGCCCGCTTCACCATCCCCAACCAACCGGCGTCCTCACTGCGCTGGTTCGGCGTGAACGACCCCGCGACCCCGTGGTGGGACCGCCCCACCCAGATGGCGCTGGGCATGGGCCTGGGCGCGCTGGCGGTACGACGGGGCCGCTGGCCGGCGGTGGTCTTCCTGGCCGCCGACGCCCGCATCCTCCTCGACCCGAGCGTGTACACGTACTACAACGCCTCGGTTCTCCTGGGCACGTTGATCTGGGACTCCATCGGCCAACGCCGCCTGGTCCCGTGGGTCAGCTGGATAGCGCTGATATCCCTCTACGGCAGCGCCCTGGTGATCCCGTCGGACTCCACCCGGGGCTTCATCCGCCTCGCCTTCTGCCTCGGCTCGGCGGCGTACGTCCTGCTCTGGCCCCAACGGGCACCACGCGGCGGCCGGGGCCGACGGCCACGCCGGCGCGAACCGACGCTCACCGCAACGAAGGGGTGAGGGAGCCGGCCTCCCGCGCCGGCTGCCGCCGATGTCCCTTGCCGCCGATGTCCCTTGCCGCCGATGTTCCCGTCCTAGACGAGCGTGGTGATGCAGAACGGGTGCCCGGCCGGGTCCAGCAGCACCCGCCACCGCTCCCCACCCGGCTGGAACTCCGGCTTTTCGGCGCCCAGTTCCAGCAGCCGCTTCTCGGCGACGTCCAGGTCGTCCACGCCCAGCTCGATGTGCGCCTGCTTCTCCTGGGCCGGGTCCGGCCAGGTGGGCCGGCGGTAGTCGGTGAGCCGGTTGAAACCGAGGCCGGTCGCGCCCTCCTTGCCGAGCAGGACGAAGTCGTCGGTGGAGAAGAGCACCGACATGCCGAGCAACTCGCCGTAGAAGCGGGCCATTTCGGCGGGGTCGGCGCAGTCGAAGGTGACGGCGGCATAGCGGAACGCGGGTGCGGAAGAGGTCTGCGTGGTCATGGGGACGACACTAGGACGCGACCAGGACAGTTCCGGTCCTGGTCATGCCGGATCCGTGCCACACTTCGGCCGTGCTCAGCTCGTCCGCCCGCCTTCTGCGCCTGCTGTCCCTGCTGTCCTCCCGTCCCTCCTGGACCTGCGCCGAACTGGCCGAGCGCATGGAGGTCACCGACCGCACGGTCCGCCGGGACATAGCGAGGCTCAGGGACCTCGGCTACTCCGTCGACTCCGAGGCCGGCCCCTGGGGCGGCTACCGCCTCCGCGCCGGCTCCCGCGTGCCGCCGCTGATCCTCGACGACGAGGAGGCGCTGGCCGTGGCCGTCGGCCTGCGCGAGGCCGCGCTGAACGACGCCCTCGGCGGCGACCAGGCGGCCCTGTCCGCACTGCTCAAGCTGCGCCAGGTGCTCCCACGGCGCATCGCGGACCGTCTCGGTGAGCTGGACGAGGCCTTCGTACGCCTCCCAGGGGCCGACGGGGCACACGTCCGGCCCGGTCTGCTGCTGGAGCTGGCAGTGGCCTGCCGGCAGGGCCGCCGGGCCCGGCTGTCGTACACCGACGCAGAGGGGCGGGCCACGACCCGGGACGTGGACCCGTACCGCCTCGTCCACACGGGCCGCCGCTGGTACTTCGTCGCGCGGGACGTGGCCCGGGGCCAATGGCGCACCTTCCGCGCCGACCGGGTCGACCGCCTCCAGCCGACCGCCCACCCGGCGGACCTCACCGACCCACCGGACCCGGCCCAGCTGGTCTCCCGCAACATCGCGAACGGTCCCTATCCCCTCTCGGCGACCGTCCGCCTCCCCCTCCCCCTGCCGGCAGCCCTACGGCTCATCCCCCCGACCATCGGCACCCACCGCCCCGACGGCCCCGGCGCCACCCTCGTCGACGTGGGCGGCCCCGACCCGGACGGCCTCGCCCGCTACCTCCTCGGCCTGGGCACACCCCTGCGAGTCCTCACCCCGGACGCCGTACGACAGGCCCTGGCACGCCGCGCCCGGGAGCTGGCCGAGGAGAACGCTCAGGGCAGACCCGAAGGGGGGTGCGTCAGAGCTTCTCCGGCGTCCGGATCCCCAGCAGCGCCATCCCCTGGTGCAGCGTGCGCGCCGTGATGTCGCACAGGAACAGGCGGTTCTCGACCTGCTGGGGCGTCTCGGCCTTCAGGACCGGGCACTTGTCGTAGAAGGACGTGTAGAGCGACGCCAGCTGGTAGAGGTACGCCGCCAGCTTGTGCGGGGCGTATTCCGACGCCGCCTCCCGGACCGTCTCCGCGAAGGCGTCTGCGTGCAGGCCCAGCGCGCGCTCCGCCTCCGCCAGTTCCAGCTCCGGGTGCGCGGCCGGACGGGTCTCGCCGGCCTTGCGGAGGATGGACTGGATACGGGCGTACGCGTACTGGAGATAGACGGACGTGTCGCCGTTCAGGGACACCATCTGGTCCAGGTCGAACTTGTAGTCCCGGTTCGCCGACGTCGACAGGTCCGCGTACTTCACCGCGCCGATGCCCACCTGGGCACCCCGCTCGGCGATCTCCTCCTCGGAGAGGTCCTGGGCCTTCTCGCGGACCACGGCCGAGGCGCGGTCGATCGCCTCGTCGAGGAGGTCGACCAGGCGGACCGTCTCGCCCTCACGCGTCTTGAACGGCTTGCCGTCCTTGCCCAGCACCGTGCCGAACGCCAGCTGCGTCGCCGACACGTCCTCGTTGAGCCAGCCGGCCCTGCGCGCCGTCTCGAAGACCATCTTGAAGTGCAGGGCCTGGCGGGCGTCCACCACGTAGAGGAGGGTGTTCGCCTTCAGGTTGAAGACGCGGTCGCGGATCGCCGAGAGGTCCGTGGCCGCGTAGCCGTAACCACCGTCCGACTTCTGGACGATCAGCGGGACCGGGTTGCCGTCCGGGCCCTTGACGTCGTCGAAGAAGACACACAGGGCGCCCTCGCTGCGGACCGCGACGCCCGACTCCTCCAGCAGGCGGCAGGTCTCGGCCAGCATGTCGTTGTAGCCGGACTCGCCGACGATGTCGGGGTCCCGGATCTCCATGTCCAGCTTCTCGAAGACGGAGAAGAAGTAGATCTTCGACTCGTCCACGAACTTCTGCCACGTGGCCAGGGTGCGCGGGTCGCCGGCCTGGAGGTCGACCACCCTGCGCCGGGCCCGCGTCTTGAACTCCTCGTCGGAGTCGAAGAACTTCCGCGCGGCCTTGTAGAGGCGGTCCAGGTTCGACATCGCCTCCTCGCCGGAGGCGGCCGTGTCCTCGGCGGACGCCTTGTGGTCCAGCTCGTGCGGGTGCTCGTCCAGGTACTGGATGAGCATGCCGAACTGGGTGCCCCAGTCGCCGATGTGGTGGCGCCGGATCACGTTCTCACCCGTGAATTCGAGGAGCTGGACGACCGAGTCGCCGATCACGGCCGAGCGCAGGTGGCCGACGTGCATCTCCTTCGCCACGTTCGGCTGCGCGTAGTCGATCACCGTCGTGCCCGGCTGCGCGGCGGTCGGCACGCCGAGGCGGCCCGTCTCGTCCGCGTAGCGCGCGGCCAGGTTCCCGGTGATCGCCCTGTCCGTGATCGTGATGTTCAGGAAGCCGGGGCCGGAGACCTCGACGTCCTTGATCAGCTCGTCACCCGTGACCACCTGGGAGACGACCTGGGTCGCCAGCTCCCTCGGGTTCGCCTTCGCCTTCTTGGCCAGCGCCAGGATGCCGTTGGCCTGGAAGTCGGCCCGGTCGCTTCGTCGCAGCAGCGGGTCCGCGCCGGCGGCCTCGGGCAGGGTGGCCGAGAGGGCGGACGCGAGGTGCTGCTGGACGTTGTCGCTGAGGGACGTGACCGAGGCCATAGGAATGGGTGCCGTTCTCCTCGTGGGGATGGATAGTCCCAGCCAGTATCCCACGGCAGGTAAAGCCGTTTTCGCGGGCGCGAGCCGGTCTGTGAGAATGGAGTGTCACCCCGTTCAGATGGAGTGCCACCCCATTCAGAAAGAAGGACGTGCCGATCGTGGCTCAGAGCACCGAGACCACCGACTGGGTCTCCCGTTTCGCGGATGAGGTCATCGAAGAGTCGGAGCGCCGGGCCCCGGGCAAACCGGTCGTCGTCGCGTCCGGACTCTCCCCCTCCGGCCCGATCCACCTGGGCAACCTCCGCGAGGTCATGACCCCGCACCTGGTCGCCGACGAGATCCGCCGCCGTGGGTACCAGGTCCGGCACCTGATCTCCTGGGACGACTACGACCGCTACCGCAAGGTCCCGGCGGGCATCGCGGGCGTCGACGAGTCCTGGGCCGAGCACATCGGCAAGCCGCTGACCTCGGTGCCGGCGCCCCAGGGGTCGTCGCATCCGAACTGGGCCGAGCACTTCAAGGCCGCCATGATCGCCTCGCTCGCCGAGCTGGGCGTCGAGTTCGACGGGATCAGCCAGACCGCGCAGTACACCTCCGGTACCTACCGCGAGCAGATCCTGCACGCCATGAAGCACCGCGGCGACATCGACGCGATCCTCGCCCAGTACCGCACGAAGAAGGCTCCGAAGAAGCAGCAGCAGAAGGCCGTCGACGAGGCCGAGCTGGAGGCCGAGGAGGGCTCGGGCGCCGCGTCCGAGGACGACGGCAGCTCCGGCTCCGCCGGGTACTTCCCGTACAAGCCGTACTGCGGCAACTGCGAGAAGGACCTGACGACCGTCACGTCCTACGACGACGACTCCACCGAACTCGCCTACACCTGCAACGAGTGCGGCTTCGCCGAGACCGTCCGGCTCAGCGAGTTCAACCGCGGCAAGCTGGTCTGGAAGGTCGACTGGCCGATGCGCTGGGCGTACGAGGGCGTCGTCTTCGAGCCCAGCGGCGTCGACCACTCGTCTCCCGGGTCGTCCTTCCAGGTCGGTGGGCAGATCGCACCGATCTTCGGCGGCCGGCAGCCGATCGGTCCCATGTACGCCTTCGTGGGTATCAGCGGCATGGCGAAGATGTCCTCCTCGCGGGGCGGGGTCCCGACCCCCGCCGACGCGCTGAAGATCATGGAGCCGCAGATCCTGCGCTGGCTCTACGCCCGCCGCAGGCCCAACCAGTCCTTCAAGATCGCCTTCGACCAGGAGATCCAGCGACTCTACGACGAGTGGGACAAGCTCGCCGGGAAGGTCACGGACGGCTCCGCACTGCCCGCCGACATCGCCGCGTACACCCGCGCGGTCGGTACGGCCGCCGGTGAGCTGCCCAAGACGCCGCGCCCGCTGCCGTACCGCACGCTCGCCTCCGTCGCCGACATCACCGCCGGACACGAGGACCAGGCGCTGCGGATCCTCTCCGAGCTGGACCCGGAGCAGCCGCTGGCCTCCCTGGACGAGGCCCGGCCCCGGTACGACAGGGCCGAGGCCTGGATCAACACGCACGTGCCCGCCGACCAGCGGACCATCGTGCGCGACGAACCCGACGCCGAGCTGCTGAAGTCCCTCGACGAGGCATCCCAGCAGTCCGTACGGCTGCTGCTCGACGGCCTCGCCGAGCACTGGTCGCTCGACGGCCTGACCCACCTCGTGTACGGCGTGCCCAAGGTGCAGGCCGGGTTCTCCGCCGACGCCACGCCGAAGGAGCTGCCGGCCGAGATCAAGACGGCCCAGCGGACCTTCTTCGCCCTGCTGTACCACCTGCTCGTCGGGCGCGACACCGGGCCTCGGCTGCCCACGCTGCTGCTCGCGGTGGGACAGGAGCGGGTGCGGCACCTGCTCGGGGAGTAAGAACCCGTTGGAAACCGCGTAAGAAGAAGGGGCCCCCGTCGCCGGAGGGCCCCTTCTCCATGTCCTTCTTCCCGTCCTTCTTCCTGTCCTCTTCGCCCTATGCGATGTGGTCTTCTTCCAGTTCCGCGGTGTGGCGGTTGGCGAAGCGGTTGACCATGCGGTTGGCATCGTTCGGCTGGAGGGAGATGCCGAAGGTCGCCTCGACGTCGTCCCTGAACTGGGCGCCGGTCGGGTAACTGCCGTCGATCGACTTGCGGAAGACCTGGTACAAGTCCTCCTCGGTCGGCTCCGGCTCCGGGCTGCCGCCCCCCTCACCCAGCTCGCGGGTGCGGTTCGGGCCCACCGGGATGGGGAAACTGCCGGTCTCCTCCGGGGAAGGCTGCTGGAACTGCTCCGGGGGCTGCTCCTCGTACCACTCCTCGTACTGCTCCTCGGGGAGGTACTGGGGTTCGGGAGCCGGGTTGAAGGCGGGGTCGTAGCCGCCGTGGTACTCGATCTGCTGCTGGGCCTGGAACCAGGGGCTCTGGTCGTCCACCGGGGGCCCCTCCGGGCGCTGCTCGTCGGGAGGTGCCGCCTGCCTCGGGACGGGCGCCACCCCGGCGGCACGACTGCCCGCGGATACGGCGGAGGGTCCGGGAACCGCTGCCAGCTGCGGCTGTTGCGGGGCGGGCGGCAGCAGGACCGGTTCTATGCCCGCCGCCGCCAAGCCCGCGGGAGCGGTCTCCGCAAGAGGAACCCCGTACCTCGCCAGGCGCAGCGGCATCAGGGACTCCACCGGAGCCTTCCTGCGCCACGCCCGGCCGAAGCGGCTGCGGAGCCTCGCCTGGTAGACGAGACGTTCCTGCTCCAGCTTGATGACCTGGTCGTAGGAGCGCAGCTCCCACAGCTTCATGCGGCGCCAGAGCAGGAAGGTGGGGAGGGGGGACAGGATCCAGCGGGTCAGGCGGACACCCTCCATGTGCTTGTCCGCCGTGATGTCGGCTATCCGGCCGATCGCGTGCCGGGCCGCCTCCACCGCGACCACGAACAGGACCGGGATCACCGCGTGCATACCGACACCCAGCGGGTCCGGCCAGGCGGCTGCGCCGTTGAACGCGATCGTCGCCGCCGTCAGCAGCCACGCCGTCTGGCGCAGCAGCGGGAAGGGGATACGAATCCAGGTCAGGAGCAGATCCAGGGACAGCAGGACACAGATACCCGCGTCGATACCCACCGGGAACACGTACGAGAAGTTCCCGAAGCCCTTCTTGACGGCCAGCGCCCGGACGGCCGCGTACGAGCCGGCGAAGCCGATCCCGGCGATGATCAAGGCGCCGGTCACGACCACGCCGATGAGAACGCGGTGCATCCGAGTCAGCTGCAGTGGCGCGGCCACTCGTACTCCCCTCCCATTGCCTGTTGTTGCGCGCAACAGGGTGGCACACGCGTACGGCGAACGTGGTACCGGTCGGGGCTTACGTCCCCGAGGTCAGTCCTTCTTCGCGGCCGACTTGGACGGAGAAGCGCTGGAAGAGGCCGACTTGGACGGCGACTTGGAAGCCTGCCCCGACGGGGACGCCGAGGAAGACGTACCCGAACCGGACGACGAGGACGAGCTGTTCGCGGACGACACCGACCCCACCGCCTCCTTGATCGCCTTCTGGGCGGCCTTCGTCAGATCGTCGGCGTCCGGGGTGTCCTCGCCCGCGAGACCGGCGCCGTTGTAGTCGAGCGTGATGACCACGTTCTCGACCCGCGCGACCACCGTCTGCTGCTTGAACAGACCTTCCTTCTTCTTCAGGTCGTAGCGCACCGCCGTCGCCTCCGCGCCCGTACCGGACAGCGGGATCTCCTTGGTGTTCTTCGCGCCGTCCACCGCCGCGGCGTCCTTGACCTGCTGACCGAAGTACGTGTGCGCCTGCGTGTCACCGGCACCGCGCGTGGTGTCCGAGTCGAAGCGCAGCAGGGAGACGTTCAGCCAGCGGAACTGCGAGCCCTTGACGCCGTTGTTGTCCAGGCTGCTCCACGAGCAGGAGGCACGCGACGACGGGTCGTCCGAACTGCCCTTCTTGCCCGACGAAGCACCCTTCGGTACCAGATCGGAGAGGGTGTTCTTCGACAGCACCGCACACGGGTCGGGCAGCTTCGTGTACGCGGCCGCCCGCACCGTCGGGGACGCGCTCGCCGACGGCTGCGTGCTGCCGCTCGCGGACTGCTGCGCACCGCTGCCGGCGCCCTTGCCCTTGGAATCACCCGAGTCCGACGAACAGGCGGCGGTGATCAGCACCGCCGGAACGGCTGCCGCGCAGACAAGAACACGGCTCAGGCGCTTGCCACGCACCTTCTGCTGGGCACGGTCATCTCGCTGGGCTGCTCGCTGCATGGTTCCTTCACTCATGACGCTCGGTGGTCGTGCGGGTTCCTGCGGGGGCCCACGGTACGCGGTGAAGGAGCTGTGCGGTTTCCGTTCGGGCGCTTCGCGTACGACGCGGCAAGCGGCCCCGGATGCCGTCAACCGCCCAGTGCATCGTCCAGTTGAGAGGCCAGATTACGGGCCCTGTCCTGCATTTCCTTGCTGTCGGGGACCGTTCCCATGGCCGTCGGCTGCTCCTCGTACTCGATGGTGACGACGACATTGGACGTGCGGAACACCACAGTCACCGTCCGGGGCTCGGCCGTCGAACCGGACGAACCGAGCTGGTCGTCGATATACGCCTCGTCACCGAGATCCGACAACACCCGCGGCTGCAGATCGGCCGCGGAGGCGGAGTCGGAGGGCGAGCCCGAGCCGGAGGGGGAGGCGCCGCCGCTCTCGGAGGCCGAGGGGCTGCCACTGGACGAGGGCGAGGGCGAGGGTGAGGAAGAGGAGGCGGGCGAGGAAGTGGGCGTCGGCGCCCCGGTCGTCGCCGTCGTCGTGGCCGTCGCGGAGCCGCTCGGCTCCGGGAGGTCGGCGGCCGCCTCCTTGCCCTCGAACAGCGTCTGCGCCTGATCGTCGTCACTGACCGCGTTGTCGTACGACACCACGCGCTCGAAGTCGACCGAGAGGCGGTCGGTGGCGTCGGCGGACTCCACCTTCCACCGGCAGCCGACCTTGCGATCGGTGTCGTAGGTCAGCGAGGCCTCGCCCTGGTAGGCCTTGTTCCGCTGGTCGGGGTCGGCGATCTGCTTGATGCCGGGCAACATCGAGTCCAGGGTGTCGTGGCCGACCGCGCCGCAGGGTTCGGGGAGCGTGCGGTACTTGCCGGGCTGGGCGGTGACGGTGGCCGTGCCGGCGTCGCCGGGGTTGGCGTTGTCCGTCGAACCGTCGCTCCCCGAGCCGCTCGTGCAGCCGGCCAGCAGCGCCGCGAGGAGGGCGGCGGTGCCGGTTACATACGCCTTCCGCTGCACGGTCGGGCTCCTCTCGGGTCGTGCGCTCGGTTGCTGCTCCAGTGTCCCCGCTGGTTATTCGCTTGCCGCGGCGGGGCGCCCCCTGGAGACAATGTGTATCGCACGCGCTGCTGTGGCCGCCGGTCCCTTGTCCGCTTTCGATGGCCTTGGCGCCAATTTCCTTTTTGTTGCCTATAAGCCTTTTAAGTCATTTGTTGTCGTTTTCGGGGGAATGAGGAACGTATGTCGTACGTGGAGATGCCGGGCGCGAAGGTCCCGATCCGGATGTGGACGGACCCCGCGACCGTCGAGGACGTGGCCCTGCGCCAGCTCCAGAACGTGGCGACCCTGCCGTGGATCAAGGGCCTGGCCGTGATGCCGGACGTCCACTACGGCAAGGGCGCGACGGTCGGCTCCGTCATCGCCATGCAGGGCGCGGTGTGCCCGGCGGCGGTCGGGGTGGACATCGGGTGCGGGATGTCCGCCGTGAAGACGTCGCTCACGGCGAACGACCTGCCGGGTGACCTGTCGCGACTGCGCTCGAAGATCGAGCAGGCGATTCCGGTGGGGCGGGGGATGCATGACGATCCCGTGGAGCCGGGGGACTTCCATGGGCTGGCTACGGCTGGGTGGGAGGACTTTTGGGGGCGGTTCGACCGGGTCGCCGATGCTGTGAAGTTCCGGCGGGGGCGGGCGATTACGCAAATGGGAACCCTTGGCCAAGGGAATCACTTTGTCGAGGTTTGCATTGATGTGTCCGATTCGGTGTGGCTCATGCTCCACTCCGGTTCCCGCAACATTGGCAAGGAACTCGCCGAGCACCACATCGGCGTGGCCCAGAAGCTCCCGCACAACCAGGGCCTGATAGACCGTGACTTGGCGGTCTTCGTCTCGGACACCCCGCAGATGGCGGCCTACCGCAACGACCTGTTCTGGGCGCAGGAGTACGCCAAGTACAACCGCACGCTCATGATGGCGCTCCTGAAGGACGTGATCCGGAAGGAGTTCAAGAAGGCGAAACCGACCTTCGAGCCGGAGATCTCCTGCCACCACAACTACGTTTCGGAGGAGCGGTACGACGGCATGGACCTGCTCGTGACCCGCAAGGGAGCGATCCGGGCCGGCTCCGGCGAGTACGGGATCATCCCGGGCTCCATGGGCACGGGGTCGTACATCGTGAAGGGCCTCGGCAACGAGAAGGCCTTCAACTCCGCTTCGCACGGCGCGGGTCGGCGGATGAGCCGTAACGCGGCAAAGAAGCGCTTCTCTGCGAAGGATCTGGAGGAGCAGACCCGTGGCGTGGAGTGCCGCAAGGACTCCGGCGTCGTGGACGAGATCCCGGGCGCCTACAAGTCCATCGACCAGGTCATCGACCAGCAGCGGGACTTGGTGCAGGTCGTGGCCAAGCTGAAGCAGGTCGTCTGCGTGAAGGGGTAGTGACGGTGACGGGCGCGGCGAACGTTCGCCGCGCCCGGGTGGCTGCTCAGTCGGGCAGCGGAACTACGCCGTGCAGCAGTTTCCAGCGGCGTACTTGGCAGGCGCTCTGGGAGTAGCCGAGTTGGGCTGCGGCGTGCGCGATCTTCGGAGCCGCGAGCAGGACTCGGTCCATTTCACTCGTCCACTCGATGCGGGGAGGCCTGGGTTTTGATCCTGCGGAACGAACCCAGTTGGCCACGAGGTCGGCGGCCGCCCGCTTGCGATGCAGGGACAGGCAGCCGGGATAGTAGAGATGCACGCTCAGGGTCTTGGCCGTCTCGGTGATGTAGGTGATGTTGTAGATGTCATCGCGTTGGTTGCGCCGAGGCGTGCGCTTGGTGCCCGTAATCCCCCCTACGTAGACGCACAGGTAGGCGGCGATGGTCGTACTGGCTGTGGTCAGGGAGAGGAACGGGTAGCCCTGAGTGGTGAAGCCGACCGAGCCGTCGGCATCGATCAGGCCTCGCAGGTAGTCAGGGCGGGAGAATTCGACGTGGGGCGGCGCAATCGTCTTTGACTTGCGTCCGTAGGGCAGGCCGAGTTCGTTGATCCTGGTTCTGGCTTCCAGCGAACACAGGCTCCAGACGGCGGCGGAGTGTGTCTCGGCGAAGTTCGTGGACCGGGTGCGTTGGGTGATGCTGCTGTTGTACGGCGCTAACTTCTGGAAGGCCCTCAGGAGGTCGATGTCTCGTGCGCTGAGCTCGACGGTCAACTTGCCCTTTCTCCCGGTGCCTTGCTGGAGATGCCCATCCGCCTGCAAGAAGCCGAACATGTACGCGTACTCGGGCACCGTGAGGTCCATGAACCGGTGGGCGCTAGGCTCGCATTCAGCCACAGGAAGCCTCCACTTCCATGCTGGTGAGGCCCTCGGTTGGGATGGCCGTCCCGGCCGAGGGCCGTCTCATTGATCGTGTGGCGCGAGCCTAGGACGCCAGTTCGTCCGGCGATCGGGTGATCGATGAGGTTCGCCCGTTTGGGCTAATCGTGGGTCACTTTGCGTGGCGGACCGCGTAGATCATCACGAAGGCCACGATGTGGATGCCGAAGAGGAAGTAGCCGAGGAAGTACCAGACCTTGCGTTCGTCCCTGGTCTCCTGGGCCAGGCGGGCCTTTTCCAGGGTATCGGCGGCCTCCGTGTTTTCTTCCGGCATCACAGCTCCCGGTGGACCTTGGTGTTGGACGCCTGGGCGCGGGGGCGCAGGACGAGGAGGTCCACGTTGACGTGGCTGGGGCGGGTGACCGCCCAGGTGATCGTTTCCGCCACGTCGTCCGCCGTGAGGGGGTCGGGGACGCCCTCGTAGACCTTGGCCGCCTTCGCCTCGTCGCCGGCGAAGCGGGTCAGGGCGAACTCGTCCGTCTTCACCATGCCGGGGGCGATCTCGATCACGCGGACCGGCTGGCCGACGATCTCCAGGCGGAGGGTCTCGGCGAGGACGTGGGTGCCGTGCTTGGCGGCGACATAGCCCGCGCCGCCCTCGTAGGTGCCGTGGCCGGCGGTGGAGGACACGACCACGATCACGCCGTCGCCGCCGGCCACCAGCTTCGGCAGCAGGGCCTGGGTGACGTTCAGGGTGCCGATGACGTTCGTCTCGTACATCGTGCGCCAGTCCGCCGGGTCGCCGGTGGCCACCGGGTCCGCGCCGAGGGCGCCGCCCGCGTTGTTGACCAGGACGCCGACGTTCTGGAAGGCCGTCGCGAACTCGTCCACCGCCGCGCGGTCGGTCACGTCCAGCTGGTAGGCCACCGCGGAGTGGCCCGCCTTCGTCAGCTCCTCCGCCAGGGCCTCGATGCGGTCCTTGCGGCGGGCGGTGAGGACGACGCGGTAGCCGGCCTCCGCGAGCTGCCGGGCCGTGGCGGCGCCGATGCCGCTGCTCGCACCGGTGACTACGGCGATGCGGGAGGCGGGGGGCATGAGCAGCTCCTCGAGGGTGGTGACGACGGTCTTCGTCCAGCCTAAGTGAGGCTCAGGCGCCGTTCCTCGGCACCCACATGATCACGGCCATTCCGGCGAGGCAGATCAGCGCCCCGGTGATGTCCCAGCGGTCGGGGCGGTAGCCGTCCGCCACCACGCCCCACAGGAGCGAGCCCGCCACGAAGATGCCGCCGTACGCCGCGAGGATGCGGCCGAAGTGGGCGTCCGGCTGGAAGGTGGCGACGAAGCCGTACGCGCCGAGGGCCAGGACTCCACCGGTCATCCACAGCCAGCCCCGGTGCTCACGCACGCCCTGCCAGATCAGCCAGGCGCCGCCGATCTCGAAGAGGGCGGCGACGACGAACAGGGCGGCGGAGCGCAGGATCGACATGGGCAGCAGCTTGGCACGGGGCGCGACCGGCCTTCGCGGGGGTCTTTGCCGTCGGCCCTCGTGAGCCCCTTGTCACCTGTTGGACGGCGCCTGCGCGGTGCTCTGCGTGGCATACATCCGTACGGCGGTCGGATCGCGAGAGTGGTGAGCGGCGTGCGGGTGTGGACGTGGGCGTGGGCGTGGGGTGTGGCAGGGGCCCTGGGCGGTGTGGTGCTGGGGGCGGGCGGCGCCGTGGCCGATCCGGCGCCCGGGACCGAGGCCGACCTGGCGTTTCACGGGACGGCGGTGATGAACGGCGACACGGTTGAGGTGAAGCTGACGCCGCGCGACAACGGGCCCGCCGCCGTGCCGGACGCGACCGTGCGGCTGCGCTGGTCGGTGGCGCTGGCCGAGGTGCAGCAGCTGCCCGCGCGGTGTGTCCGGGAGAGCGAGCGGACGGTGGTGTGCGGGACGGGCGCGCTGGACGCGAAGGGGGTGGGCGAGCAGCTGGATGTGCCGGTGCGGCTGAAGGAGAAGCCGGGGGAGGTCACGCTGGAGATCGACACGGTGTGGGACGGCGGCGCGGTGGACAAGGACCACACGAACGACATGCTGAGTGTGCTCCTGCTGGACACCGGGGACCCGTACGCGTTCTGAGGCGTTGCCGGTCAGGCGGGGTGCTGTGCGTCGTAGCGCTCGCGGGCTCCTCGTACCTCCTCGAAGTGGGTCTCGGCCCATTCCTTCACGGCGGTCAGCAGGCCGGCGAGGCTGGCGCCGAGCGGGGTGAGTTCGTAGTCGACGCGGACCGGGACGGACGGGGTGACCGTGCGACTGACGATGCCGTCCCGTTCGAGGGTGCGCAGGGTCTGGGTGAGCATCTTGGGGCTGACGCCCGCGACCTTGCGGCCGATGTCGCTGTAGCGCTGGGGGCCGGTGGCCAGGGCGGCGACGACGAGGCTGACCCACTTGTCGCTGAGTCGCCCGAGGAGCTGGTTGGTGGGGCACTCGCGCAGGAAGGCGTCGTAGTCGGCGCGGGCCTGTTCGCGCCGCTGGGCGGCGGTCGTGGTTGGCATGGGCTCTCACCTCTGGGTCGGCTACGCACTCTCAGGTAACTACTTACGAATCGATAGTAGCTCTCCTACGGTTGGTGGTGCGGCCGGAAAGGTGCCGCGGGAACCATCAAGTACCTCGATCTCATGGGGAGTTGACATGCGTGCTGCTGTGGTGAGGACGTTCGGCGGGCCGGAGAGCGTGGAGATCGCGGAGGTTCCGGTGCCGGAGCCGGGGACGCGGCAGGTGCGGATCAAGGTGGCCGCGGGTGCGCTGAACCCGGTGGACGCGGCCGTGCGTGCGGGCGTCTTCGGCGGGGCCGGCAAGACCCTGGGGCTCGGCTGGGACGTGACCGGGACCGTGGACGCGGTGGGTGCCCCCGCCGCCTGGCAGGTCGGTGACCCGGTGGTGGCGCTGGTGCCGGGCGTGGCCGATCCGCTGGGGGCGCACGCCGAGTACGTCGTCGTGGACGCGGACACGGTGGCCGGGGCGCCCGCCTCGGTGGACGCGGTGCACGCGGGCACCCTGCCGCTGAACGGCCTGACCGCGGTGCAGGCCCTGGACCTGCTGGATCTCGCGCCGGGCGGCAGGCTGCTGGTGACCGGCGCGGCGGGGGCGGTCGGCGGGTTCGCGGTGCAGCTGGCCGCGCACCGGGGGATCGAGGTGACCGGGCACGCCCGGGCGGGCGACGAGGAGCTGGTGCGTTCGCTCGGTGCCGCGCACTTCACGGCCGACGGGGTGGAGCCGGGGAGCGTGGACGCGGTGCTGGACGCCGCGGTGCTCGGGGCGCCGGCGTTGGCGTGGGTGCGGGACGGGGGCGCGTTCGTCGCGGTCCGTGACGGGGTGCTGCCCGAGGCGGAACGGGGGGTGCGCCTGGAGAACGTCTGGGTGCGGGCCGACGGGGCGCAGCTCGCGGGGCTGGCCCGGCTGGTGGACGAGGGGGTGCTGACCCTGCGGGTGGCGGAGACGTACCCCTTGGAGGAGGCGGCCAAGGCACACGCACGGCTGGCGGAGGGCGGGGTACGGGGGCGGGTGGTGCTGGTGCCTTGAGGGGCGGGGGGTGCGGTGGCTGGGTCCGTGGCCTCGAGGGGGTTGGGGGTGCGCGGTGAGTGGGGTCTATGGCCTCAGGGGCTTGGGGCGTGCGGTGGCCGGGGTCCGTGGCCTGAGGGGCTTGAGGGGCTTGGGGCGCGCGTAGTGGCTCGTGCTCGCGGTCTGACGGGGCTGGGTGTGCGGTGGCTGTGGGAGGGGCCGGATGTGGTGGCCGTTGCCGAGCGGCTCGCCGCGCCGCGGCCCTGGCCGGTCGGGCGGGCGGTGCCGGCTCGGCAGTAGTGCGGTGAGAAGACGGTAGGGCGCTGGGTCGGGTTGCCCGTGTGACGGTGAGAGGGCGGTAAAAAGGGTGATCGTAGGTCCGCTCGTCCCGGCCGAACCGCCGGAGACCTTGGCAAACTGGGTGCGTGCCCCAGACTGTGCTGCTCGCTGAAGACGACCGTGCCATCCGCCATGCCCTGGAGCGTGCCCTGACCCTGGAAGGGTACGAGGTGATGGCGGTGGCCGACGGCGTGGAAGCGCTGGCACAGGCCCACAAGACGCCGCCGGACGTCCTCGTGCTGGACGTGATGATGCCGGGGATCGACGGGCTCCAGGTCTGCCGGGTGCTGCGCGCCGAGGGCGACCGCACCCCGATCCTCATGCTCACCGCCCTCGTGGAGACCGCCGACCGCATCGCGGGCCTCGACGCCGGCGCCGACGACTACGTGGTCAAGCCGTTCGACGTGGAAGAGGTCTTCGCACGGCTGCGCGCCCTGCTGCGCCGTACCAGCCCGGTGCCCGCCGGCAGCGGCGCCGGGAGCGGCGCGGACAGCGGCGGCCGGGAGGCCCAGCTCTCCGACCGGCAGGTGGAGGCCGCCGGCATCCGCATGGACCTCCAGGCCCGCCGGGCCTGGCGCGGCAAGCGCGAGCTGGAACTGACCCGCACCGAGTTCGAGCTGCTGGAACTGCTCGTGCGCAACGCGGGCATCGTGCTCGACCACTCGACGATCTACGACCGGATCTGGGGCTACGACTTCGGGCCCGGCTCGAAGAACCTCGCCGTGTACGTCGGCTACCTGCGCCGCAAGCTGGACGAACCCGGCGCCCCGCAGCTGATCCACACCGTGCGGGGCGTGGGTTACGTGCTCCGGGAGGACTAGGTGGGCCGCCTGCGGCGGCTGCTGGCCCCGGGCCGGCCCAAGCTGGTCTCCCTGCGCACCACCTTCGCCGTGTCCTTCGCGGCCGTCACCGCCGCCGTCACGATCCTCGTCGGCATCCTGTCGTACGGCAGCGCCGCGCGGCTGGTCCGGGTCGACCAGCAGTCGGTGTTCACGCAGGTCGTGCAGGACGTCCAGAGCGAGGTGCGGCAGCACGAGATGGTCCCCGAGGACTTCTCCTCCTCCCGCCCCGGGCACGACCTGGTCCGGCCCGCCCGCACCGATGTGCAGGTGCTGGGTGCGCAGGGCGAGATCCTGGACCGCGGCAACCCGAGCCTGCCCGTCACCTCCCGTGACAAGGCCATGGCGCTCGCGCAGACGGCCGGGAGGGTGGTCCAGCACAAGGACGTGCCGGTGGACTCGGACCTGTTCCGCATCGCCACCGTCTCGCTGGGCGACGGGCGGGGCGCGGTCCAGGTCGCGCAGGAGTTCAGCGACACCGAGGATCTGCTGCGGACACTGCAGCAGCGGACGCTGATCCTGATGGCGGCGGTCGTGGTGGCGGCCGGTCTGTTCGGCTGGTGGCTGGCCCGCCGTATCACCCGGCGGCTGGTGATTCTGACCTCCGCGGCGGAGGACGTGGCCCGCACCCGTCAGCTCGGCATCGAGGTGCCGGTGGCCGGGCTGGACGAGGTGGGGCGCCTCGGCCGCTCCTTCGACCGGATGCTGGGCCGCCTCGCCCAGTCCGAGGAGGACCAGCGGCGGCTGGTCCAGGACGCGGGACACGAGCTGCGCACCCCGCTGACG
Source organism: Streptomyces sp. NPDC001709 (assembly GCF_053596375.1). Classification (NCBI taxonomy): domain Bacteria; kingdom Bacillati; phylum Actinomycetota; class Actinomycetes; order Kitasatosporales; family Streptomycetaceae; genus Streptomyces; species Streptomyces sp. NPDC001709. Next base: position 39,540 of record NZ_JBSFGB010000016.1, read on the forward strand.
TCCCTGCGTACGAACATCTCGCTGCTCCGGCGCATCGACGAGCTGCCCCCCGCCACCCGGGAGGAACTGGTCGCCGACCTCACCCAGGAGGCGCGGGAACTGACCGACCTGGTCAACGAGCTGGTCGACCTCGCCGCGGGGCAGTCCGACACCGAGCCGCCGCAGCGGGTGGACCTGGCCGACATCGCCGAGGACGTCGTGGGGCTGGCCAAACGCCGTACCGGACGCGAGATCGTGCTGCGCACGAGCGGCGACACGACGACCGACGGGCGGCCCGGGATGCTGCAGCGGGCCATGTCCAACCTGGTGGAGAACGCGGCCAAGTTCGACCGGAACGGCAAGTCGCCGATCGAGGTCCACATCACCGGGCCGGCGCGGCCGGGGACCGTGCGGGTGGAGGTGCTGGACCGGGGGCCGGGGATCGCCGACGGCGACCTGATCCGCATCTTCGACCGCTTCTACCGGGCGGCGGACGCGAGGTCCCTGCCGGGGTCCGGCCTGGGGCTGTCCATCGTGCGGGAGGTTGCCATGGCACATGGCGGGGCGCCGTTCGCCTTCCGGCGGGAGGGCGGGGGAGCGGTGATCGGTTTCACGGTGGGCGGATAGCGCCAGGGAGTACTTCTCCGTTCCCGGGTGCGGCTCCGTCGGGGGTTGCTCGCGCAGTTCCCCGCGCCCCATCGGGGCGCGGTCCGCGTGACGATTGAGTAGCTGTACTCAGCCCAGCCGGGTACCCGCCCGCATCCGCCGGGCCCCCTCGCCGTCCTACGGTCCCCGTATGCCCGAGAAGACCACCCCACCGACCGACACCCCCGCCCCCGCACCGGCCCCGGCCGCTTCCGTGGGCCGCGCCCTGGGCATCGGCTGCCTGGGATGCGGGGGCGTCGCGCTCGCCGTCGTACTCGTCGTGCTCGCCCTGCTCGTCTGCAACGCGGGGTCGACGGACTACCCGCGCGTCGCGCCCGAGGAGCGGGCGAGCGATGTCTTCCGGTACTCCCAGGAGGCGTACGACGTCATGGGGTTCAGGCGCGCTGTCCGGCCGGGGGTCGAGAAGGTCGGCGTCAGTACGGAGAACACCTTCAGCGCCGCCTACTGCTACGACGGCGGCTGGACGGGGATGGAGGACAAGACCGTCGACGCCGCCTACCGGCTCAGTCACGAGTGGGCGCTGGACCACGTGCCCGAGAGCCAGGCGGTCTCCGGCCTGCGCCGACTGCACCGGCGTCTGGAGGACGAGGGCTGGGAGGTCTCGTCGTACCGCGAGGGCGGCAAGGGCAGGGACGGGAAGCTCTACGTCCAGCGGGACGGCGGGGAGCAGCTGATGTCCTTCGACTGGTACGCGGACCGGCAGTACTTCGCGGCCGGTGCCACCGTGCCCTGCGCCTACGACCCCGGGTGGCAGCCGAGTGACGCGGAGCCCTACTTCCCCGACTCCGCCGCCCACTCCTTGACCGTGCCCGTCCTCGCCCCGTCCTCCACGCGCTGACCGGCGTCCGCGGGCTGTTCCGGGAGGCCTCCGGTGGCGCACGACCCCCGCGCGTGTGTGTCGGTGCGCGAAGTGGTGGGTGTGGCCCGGGCATTGGTGGTTACGTTGATGCGGACGGCCGGGGTGAAGTGAACGGGGCGGGGAGGGCACGGGCGCGATGGCGGGGGCACTGCAGTACGAGGAGCATCTGCGGCGGCTGTGGGAGGCGGCGGGGGAACCCTCTGCCCAGTCGCTGAGCGACAGGGTGGGCGTTGCGGAACAGCGGCTCGACGACTGGCTCGCCGGCCGGGTCGTACCCCGGCGGGGACGCAGGGTGCGGGTGTTCCTGGAGACGCTGGAGTCCTTGGCGCGCCAGCGCAGCCGCGTGCCGCTGCCGTCGCCCCGGCCCGACGCCTGGGACCGCCTGAGGGACGAGGCACGCCGGCGCCGCCAGGGCCGCCGCCCGGTGCGCTCGTCGGCCGTCTGCGACAGCGGTGTGCAGCGCGACTGGCTGAGCGCGGCGGAGGGATCCAAGGCCTGGACACTCGTCGCTCCCGCCGCCGCGGACCAGGTCGAACCGCTCAGGGCACTGACCCTGGAGGCGGTGAGCCGGCTCGCGGAACTGCACGAGGCGGAACGGGACCTGCTCCTCCAGGACCCCTGGTACGACCCCGCTCTCGCCCGCCGCACGGCCCGCTGGACCAACCTGCGGCTGGCCGACATCAAGTCCCGCCTCGGCAAACAGACCCTGGCACCCGCAGAGGCCGCTCTGCTCGTGCTCCTGCCGTTCCTGTACGACGTGCACAGCGCGTGGACGCTCACCGTCCTGCGCCACGTGGACCCGACGAACCTGGACGACCGGACGCAGGGCGGTGCGGGCCGGCAGAGCTACAACCGTGTACTGCGCGACCACAAACGGCTCATCCGCCAGGCGCTGCGCGCGCAGACGCTCCCGGACCGCAGCGACGGGCGCCCGGAGATCGGCTGGTGGCTGTTCCACCAGTGGGTGAAGACGCAGGCGGGGCGGCTGGACGACGTGCTGGACGCCATGGGCGTGGTCGTGGACGACATGGGGGCCGTACTGGACCCCGCCCTGCTCGGCCGGCTGCTGTCCTGCGCCCACCTGGGACCACGCAAGCTCTTCGGCGGGAAACCGGACGGACCGTGGGAGACCCCGTTCCCCGTGGACTTCGACGGGTGTGACGCGCAGACGGTGCGCGAGTGTCTCGTGGGCCCCCTGTTCGCGATCGCCCACGCCATGGCGATCGAGGTGACGGACCTGCCGTCGACCGTCGTCAAGCACGTGGGGATCCCGGACCCCGTCGATCCGGGGCAGTTGCTGAGGCGGCTGGACGACGCCCAGTGGAGCCCGCTCGGGGACGCCCTGGCCCTCGACGCCGAGTGCGACCATCCCGCCGCCGTGGCCGCGCTGACCGAACACGCCCAGTACGTGGACGCGTTGCTGCGCGAGGCGCGCCGCACCCGGCCCACCGAGGAGATCGGTTCGCTGCCGGTGTACGCGCACGCCGACGGGGTGCGCGAGGTGGACGAGTGGGGCGAGCCCCGGCAGGCCGGAGAGGTGATCCGGTTCCGGCTGGACGAGGAGCGGATCCAGGAACTCCTCATGGGCGAGAACCTGTACCGCGACCGCAGCCTCGCCATCCGCGAGCTGTACCAGAACGCCCTGGACGCCTGCCGGTACCTGCGCGCCTCCCGGTTCGCGCGCGACCGACAGGACACCTACCAGGGGAAGATCACCTTCCGGCAGGGGTACGACCCCGTCGAGCAGCGGTACTTCCTCGAATGCGAGGACAACGGCATCGGGATGGACGAGACCGTGCTGGCCGAGGTGTTCTCCCGGGCCGGGGTCCGCTTCAGCGATCACTCCCGCTTCCGGGAGATGCCGTGGCAGGCGCGGGACGGCGCGGTCACGGTCCATCCGAACAGCAGGTTCGGCATCGGCGTGCTCAGCTACTTCATGCTCGCGGACGAGATCCGGGTCACCACCTGCCCCGAGCACACGGGCACGGGCCGGCCGGAGCAGCTGACGGTGCTGATCACTGGCCCCGGCCACTACTTCCGGGTGTCGCGCACCGGACAGTGGGGGCCGGTCGGCACCACGGTCCGGCTCTATCTCCGCGACGAGGACATGGCGCCCTCATGTGTCAGGGAGCTGCGCCGCCTCCTGGGCATCGCGGAGTTCCGCACAACGGCCATCCACGGCACGACGCAGGAGGCGACGTGGGCACCGGGGGCGCTGCAGCCCAGGGAAGTGGTGGGCGGCCCGGCGAACGGCTTCGTCGCCCATGGGCGCACGGTCTCCTGGCCCGAGGACGGCCGGCGCGTCGACGGCCAGGTGGTCTGGTGCGAGCACGGGGGCGGCATCCTCGCCGACGGCATCTTCATCGAGCCCCGGGTACGACGCGGGGTGCTGGCCGGACCGGAGGAGGGCGGCCGGCTACGCGGCGTCGTGGTGAACCTGACGGGCAAGACCCGGCCCAAGGACCTGTCCGTGGACCGGGCGGAGATCCTGGATCCGGATGTGGACAGGGTGGTCGAGGAGTTGATCCGGGCTGCGCTGCCCGCCTTGTTCGCTGCCGATCCGCCGTTGCTTACGGGGGAGTGGCTGGCGGAGGTGGCCCAGGACAGTCCTCGGCTCGCGGATATCGTGACCGAGGCGGCGGGTGAGGCGGGTGTCTCGCTCGATGTGAACGGGCATGCCGCGAGAGTGCGGACGGTGGGGTTCTTTGCCGACGACGTGTTCCACGTCCACTTGGCCGGCCCGGCCGCGCAGCGAGCCGAGTCGCTTCGGTTCAGAAGAATGGTGCCGGACGAAACCTCATTGCTGTGGCGGTTGCTCGCGCACCGGCCGAACGCCGAACTTGAGGCACTGACCGCCGTCGTACCGGAGTTGTCGCGGGTCCGGGCCGTGCTGCCGGCGCTGCCGTCGGACGTGTGGATGCGCACGAGGACCACCGGACGGGGGATCAGGCGGCAGTGGATCAGGCGGGCGCAGGACGACCAGCCCGTGCATCCCGGGGATGTCGTCTCGGCGGCCATGGTCTGCGGGATGTCGTACGACGAGGTCTTGGACCGCATGGAACGCCTCGGCCTGCCGACGCCGGACCGGCCCCGTGCCGAGGTGCCCGTCGACGCCACGACTGTCATGTTGCTGGACCGGTCACTTCGGGGAGTCGGCGAGTACTTCAGCGCGGACCGCTGGCTCCCTGTCGCGGACCCGGTGCCACCGGGGCACTTGGTCAAGGCGCACTTGGTGCTGAACATCGGCATCGACGAGGCGCTCGACCGGCTGAGGAAGTTGGGCTTCCGTGTGCCCGACGAGAACATGCGCACCGAGACGCCCGCGGAATGGGTGATACGCCTGCTCAGCTCCGGACTGGACGGATCGGACCCCTGGCTTGACCGGTCCGGGCCGGTCCTCGCCGGCCACCTGGTGCGGGCCGTGCGTGTACTGGACCGCTCCCTGGACGAGGTCGTCGGGCGGCTTGCCGACTACGGGTTGCGTCCCGACCTGGGGGCACTGTCCGAGGGGTCGGCGGGGGAGCTGCTGCGACTGAGCGACGCCTGGGGGTGGCCGGACCACGCGCTGCGGCAGCTCGATGTACGTTCCCCTGTGCCTCCCGCCCTTCTGGCCCAGGCGGCTGTCCGTTCGGGCGCCGCGCTTTCCGACATCGCGCACCGGCTGGGCACGCTGGGATTGACCACCGGCAGCCTGCCGGAGCGAGTCGCGGACGCAGACCTCGCTCTCCTGGACGTTTCCGACCCTTCCGGTACGTCACGCGAGGTCTCCCTGATGCGGCTGGTCGAGCGCGCCGAGGCCAGCGGGCTGCCGCCGAGGGAAGCGGCTGAGCGGATGCGCGCCTACGGACTGCTGCCGCGGTACGTCACGCTCCCCGAGCGCATGGAGCCGGAAGACGAGCAGGTGATCACCGGGATCTTCGGCCTGTTGCCGCTGGGTGCGGACGACCTGACGGTCGATACCGTGCCCATGCTGACGATTCTTCGGGCGGCGGACGACTTCCGGCTGTCACCGCAGGCCGTCATCGACTGTCTGCATCGCTATGGGGTGCGCACGTCCCATGCCATGGCGCCTGTGAAGCCGAGCAGGCATGACAAGGACCTGGTCGATTTCACGGTGGAAGGCTCTACGGGCTGGGGCGGGGCGGTGCCGCTGTTCCATCTCGTCAAGGTGCCGCACAGGCTGCTGATGGAGCGAGAGGAGGTCACGCGCCGTCTCATCGAGTTCGGGTTCGAGGTCCCCGTGCGGGAACTGGAGGGCCTGGACGAGACCGACCTGAGCCTGTGCCGGGAGGGCTTCGGCCCGAATCGCGAGGAACTGCCTCTGGCCCTGCGCAACCCTGTCGAGGACTTCCTGCAGATCACCCGCGACTCCGGCCTCCCCCTGACGGAACTCCTCCCCCGCCTGACCCGCCTGGGCGTGGACCTCCCGCGCGTGGCCCAAACCATCCGCACCGCCCTCCCCCACGTCCCCGGACTCGTCATGGAGCCCGAGGACGACTCGCCTGGGGCGGCCCCTACGACTCCGACCGGCCGCCCATCCCCGGCAAGGTGAGAAACCCCTCCGCCCGGGCGGACGCCAAGCCGATCCGTGGAATGTCGCTGGACTTGGCGAACAGCAGGAACCGCGGCTCCCACACCGGCCGGTACTTGGCGTTGGCGCGGTAGAGGGACTCGATCTGCCACCAGCGGGAGAAGAAGGTGAGGGTGGAGCGCCACAGGCGCAGGACGGGGCCGGCGCCGAGGCGGGCGCCGCGTTCGAAGACCGAGCGGAACATCGCGAAGTTCAGCGACACCCGCTGGATGCCCAGCTCCTTCGCGTGCAGGAGGAGTTCCACGACCATGTACTCCATCAGGCCGTTCTCGCAGTCCCGGTCGCGGCGCATCAGGTCCAGGGAGAGGCCGTGCTCGCCCCAGGGGACGAAGCTGAGCAGGGCGCGCGGTTCGTCGTTCGCGTCGCGGCATTCCAGCATGACGCAGCGGCTGTCCGCCGGGTCGCCGAGGCGACCGAGGGCCATGGAGAAGCCGCGTTCGGTGGCCCCGTCGCGCCAGTGGTCGGCGCGGTCGATGAGCAGGGCCATCTCGTCGGCGGGGATGTCCTCGTGGCGGCGGATGCGGACGGTGTAGCCGGCCCGCTTGACCCGGTTGTGGGCCTGGCGGACCACGCGCATGGCGCGGCCGTCGAGGGTGAAGTCGGCGATGTCGACGATCGCCTCGTCGCCCAGTTCGAGGGCGTCCAGGCCGTGGCGGGCGTAGATCGTGCCGGCCTCCTCGCTCGCGCCCATGACGGCCGGGGTCCAGGCGTGCCGCCGGGCCTCGGTGAGCCAGGCGTCGATGGCGCCGGGCCAGGCCTCGGGGTCGCCGATCGGGTCGCCGGAGGCGAGGGAGACGGCGCCGACGACACGGTAGGTGACGGCCGCCTTGCCGGTGGGGGAGAAGATGGCGGCCTTGTCGCGGCGCAGCGCGAAGTAGCCGAGGGAGTCGCGGGCGCCGTGCTTGTCGAGCAGTGCGCGCAGTTGCTCCTCGTCGTCCGGGGTGAGCAGGCGGCGGCCGCGCGGGGAGCGGAAGCAGGCGTACAGGACCAGGCAGAAGGCGGCGGCGAGCAGGATGTTGATGATGATGTCGACCCAGCGGGGCGCGTGCACGGAGTCGACCCGGTCGGCCAGCGGGCCGACGCTGATGCCGCGCAGCAGGCTGTAGGCCAGCTCGTCGTACCAGGTGGCGCCGGTCAGCTTGTTCGTGGCGTGCACGAGCAGGGTGCCGAGACCGCCGGTCAGCAGGACGCCGCCGGCGCCGACGGCCAGCGCGAGCTTCGGGTTGGCGGGGTCGCCGATGGCGTTGAACTCACGGCGGCCGATCAGCAGCGCGGCCACGAAGAGGCCGGTGAGGGCGGTGGAGACCCAGTTGAAGGCGTGGTCGCGGAACGGGTGCTGGGTGAGCGCGAGGACGTAGAGCGCGAACAGGGGCCCGGCGAGCAGCATGTTGACCAGCCACGCGGCTCGCTTGCCGCGCCGCATCACCAGCGCCAGGAAGATCGCCGCGGCGGCCGAGGCCAGGCCCGCGGTGGCCAGGTACGGGGTGAAGAACTGGCCGGCGTGGTGGACGTGCGCGTGTACGTGGCGGGCGGTGAAGAGCTTGCCGTCGTTGTGCTCCTGGACTTCTTTGCGGAACGGCAGCGACATCACCGCGATGATGTTGAAGACTGCGATCAGCCGGAGGTACCACACGGTGGCCGCGGCCGCCCGCGCACGCAGGCGGGGGCCGGGCAGCGGCAGCTGCGGTGCGCGGCGCGGGCCGCGCTGGGCGGGGACCTGCGGGGAGGTAACGGTCGACTGCTGTGCGGGCATGGTGACTGGTCACCTTGAGAGAGGGGGACGGGGCAGCCCCGGACGGTGTGATCCCGGACGAGGCATCCTGACCCTACAGTCTGTAGGGTAGTGCGACTGGCTGGTCTTCGGGAGAGGAGCGTACCGGCATCCGGTCTTCCTGAGTGCTTTCTGTGCCGCGCCTCTTACCTGGCCTTATCCGGCCTTACCCGGTCTTTCCCCGCCACGCCGGGCCGTCACCAGGTGCCAGGCCAGGTTGCCGACCGCCGCACCGGCCGCGACCGCGGCGACGATCACCCCGCCGGTCGCGAGGCCGTCGCTGAACAGGTGTGGGCGCCGGTCGAGGCTGTGCAGCCCGAAGCCGCACAGCTCGTACACGCCGACGGCGGCGATGAGGAGGCTGACGACCAGCAGGGCCAGTGTCGGCGCCAGGGTGCGCGCACAGAGCTCCCCGCCGGCCTCCGTTTCCGTGTCCTGCATGGATCCCCCGGTGAACAGACGAATGAACAGCCCTGCGGCCGCTGGCGGTTGGGAACCTACAATACGTAGGGTCGGCTGGACCGGCGCCGAGGACGCCCGCCCGGCCGGGCGGCCGGGACTGCGAGCGCGGACGCTCCATGATGGCCGAGGACGCGAACGCGGCCGTACGGGCGCGCTGGCGGCAGGCCCCGCCGGCCGACGTCGCGCTGTGTGTCGGCTGTCACTTCCGGGTGACGACGCGGTGTGCGCGGAGCTGACGGCATGGGACGCGTCGGGCTCAGTCGCCCCCTGCCCGTGTCGTGCGGCGGGCATAGGCGCGGGCCGCTCGGGCGCGGTCGCCGCAGCGGGTGGAGCACCAGTGGCGGCGGCCGTGGCGCAGCAGGTAGCGGTTGCAGGGGGTGGAGCCGCAGGCGGTGAGGCGGTCGGCGTCGGGGCCGGTGAGCAGGTCGGCGGCGTCGGCGGCGAGGGCGGCCAGGGCGTGTTCGACGATCTGGGTGGTCGGGTGGGTCGCCGCCCGGTACAGGCCGCGGTCGGCGGACCAGTGCAGCAGGGAGGCGGCGGGGGCGCGGGTGAGGGCGGTGTTGACCGCGTCCAGCGCGTCGGCGGGGGCGGGGCGGGCCTCGACCCGGGCGGCGAGCAGGGCGCGGATCTGTTCGCGCAGGGAGCGCAGCCGGGTCGCGCAGGTCTCGCGCAGATCGGCGTCGGCGGGGGCGAGGCTGTGGTGCACGAGCCAGTCCTGGGCGGCGGCGGGCGTGTCGAGCAGGTCGACGCGCTGTCCGCCGGGCAGGGCGACAGCGCTGTTGGCGAGGTCCAGGGCGGGGTACTGCTCCGCGCCCGGCGCCGGGGGGTACGGGGCGGGCCGGCCGCTCCCGCGCACGCTCTCTGTCACGAGTCTCATGGTACGTCTTGCGCGCATCCGTGAGAAGGCTCTACTGTCTCTCACGGATGAACTCCTTCTATCCGTGAGGTGAGCCCACATGACCGCAACGCCGTCCCCCATTGCCAAGGCCGAAGAGCGCGTGCCGGTCCGCGTCCTCGGCGGCCCCACCGTCCTCATCGAGTACGGCGGACTCCGCTTCCTCACCGACCCCACCTTCGACGACCCCGGCGACTACCCCTCGCCCAGCGGCCGCATCCTGACCAAGACCGCCCCGCCCCGCACGAGCGCCGCCGAACTCGGCCCGGTGGACGTCGTCCTGCTCTCGCACGACCAGCACGCCGACAACCTCGACCACTCCGGTCGGGCCCTGCTCGAGGCGGCCCCGCGCACCCTCACCACACCGGCCGCGGCGGGCCGGCTCGGCGGCACCACCGAGCCGCTCACCCCGTGGCAGTCCGTCGAGCTGGCCCGTCCCGACGGCGGCACGGTCACCGTCACCGCCGCGCCGGCCCTGCACGGCCCCGAGGGCTCCGAGCCGCTCGTCGGCGAGGTCACCGGCTTTCTGCTGACCTCCGCCGACCTGCCCAGCGTCTACGTCAGCGGCGACAACGCCTCCCTGGAACTGGTCCAGGAGATCGCCGACCGGTACGGCCCCGTCGACACCGCCGTCCTCTTCGCCGGCGCGCCCCGGATGCCCGTCCTCGACGACGCCCTCCTCGTCCTCGACGGTGAGGGCACGGCCACCGCCGCCCGCCTCCTCGCCGCCCGCCGGGTGATCCCGGCCCACTGCGACAGCTGGGCCCACTTCACCGAGACGCGGCAGGACGTGGTGACGGCGTTCGAGAAGGCGGGCCTGGCGGACCGGCTCGAGCTGGACTGAGCGGGGTTCTGTGGCGGGCGGGGCACTGCAGTTCCCCAGGGGCGCGGGGAACTGCGCGACCAGCCACGACGCACCCGCAGCCGGGCTACTGCCGCACCCCCCGAGACGGCTGCCGCCCAAGGAACACCGCACTGGCGAACGTACCGAGCAGTACCAGCGCCGCGTTCACCCCGATCGCCGTCTTCAGTCCGGCCAGGACCCCCGCCGCGCCGGCACCGGTCATCGCCGCCGTAGCGACCGCACTCATCACCGGCGTACCCATGGTGATCCCGATCTGCTGGGTCATCGTGGCCAACCCGGTGGCCAGACCCTGCTCACCGTCGGCCAGGCCGGACGTCGCGGTGACCATGAAGCCGACGATCACCAGCATGTTGCCCACGCCCCCGGCGAAGGTGGCGCCGAGCAGCAGCCAGAGTGAGGCGTGGCCGGTGCCGAGGCCGAGCAGGGCCGCCGTGAACACGGTCTGGACGAGACCGCCGGCGACGAGGGCCGGCGTGGCACCGGCGCGGCCGATGACCCGCGGGGCGATCGTGCCGCCGACGACCGTGCCGATGCCCAGCACCCCGAAGGACAGCCCGGCGGCCAGTGGGGAGAAGCCGAGCACCTCCTGGAGGTAGAGGGTCAGCAGGAACACCAGGGACGTCTCGGTGACGAAGGCGATCAGACCGGCGAGATTGCCCCAGGCCACCGTCCGCCGCCCGAGCACGCCGAGCGGCACCAGCGGCTCCGCCACCCGGCGTTCGACGGCCCGGAAGGCGAGGAGCAGCAGGACTCCGGCGGCCAGCGGCAGCAGGGCCGCGGGCGAGTCCCAGCCGTGTTCGCCGGCCTGGGTGAGACCGAGGACGACGGCCAGCAGGCCGAGCGTGACGGTGACCGCGCCCGGCACGTCCAGCTTCGGCCGCTCCTCGGGCCGGGACTCGGCGACGACGGCGGGCGCGACGAACAGGACGGCCAGGGCGACCGGCACGTTGATGAAGAACGACCACCGCCAGGACAGCAGGTCCGTCAGCAGGCCGCCGAGGATCGCGCCGGTGGTGAACCCGGCCGACATCAGTGCCCCGTTGAGACCGAGCGCCTTCTCCCTGAGCGGCCCCTCGGGGAAGGAGGTCGTCAGCAGGGACAGGCCCGCGGGGGTCACGGCGGCGGTGGCCAGGCCCTGGAACACGCGGGCGGCGATCAGCAGCTCCGGGCTCTGCGCCAGCCCGCCCGCCAGCGAGGCCGCGCCGAGGACCACCAGCCCGCCGAGGAACAGCCGACGGCGGCCGAACAGGTCGGCGACCCGCCCGAACAGCAGGGTGAACCCGGCCGCGCACAGCGCGAACGCGGTGCCGATCCACTGCAGGTGGGCCAGTGAGAAGCCCAGGCCGGCGCCGATCACCGGCAGCGCCACGTTCAGGATCGAGAAGTCCACGGCCAGCATGAACTGGGCCGCGAGCAGTACCAGCAGCACCAGGCGGAGGCGGGGCGTGAGGGTGGTGCCGGCTTGCCGCTCGGCGAGGATGGACATGACGGTGGTTCCTTTCTCCGGCAGGGGGTTGTGGAGAAAGAGGCTCGTCCGGTCCGGGCGGCCCAGCCAGAACCGTCCGCTGACGGGCCGCCGTGAGGGTGGTCATCGCATGACCACCCTCACGGCTCCCGGTCGTACGGCCCGGCGGGCATGATGGACGACGGCCGCCCCGCGACCAGGGACACCCGACATCCAGGAGGCACCGATGGACGCCCCGTCCGAACTGGGAGACTTCCTCAAGTCCCGGCGGGCCGCGCTGCGGCCCGAGGACGTCGGGCTCGCGGCCCCGCCGACCCGCCGCCGGGTCGCCGGCCTGCGCCGCGAGGAGCTGGCCCTGCTCGCCGGCGTGAGCATCACCCACTACACCCGCCTCGAACAGGGCCGCGCGGCCGGTGTCTCGGACTCCGTGCTGGAGGCGATCGCCCGCACCCTGCGGCTCACCGAGGACGAGACCGCCCACCTCAAGGACCTGGCCCGCCCCGTCGGCGCCCGCCGCACCGCCGTACCCCGCGCGGAACGGGCGACCGCGTCGGCCCGCCAGCTGCTCGCGGCCATGGCCGACGTACCCGCGCTCATCCTGGACCGGCGCGGCGACGTCCTCGCCTGGAACCCGCTCGGCCACGCGCTGCTCGCCGCCCACCTGCCCCGGCAGGCCCCGGACACGCCCGGACAGCGCCCCAACCTGATCCGGATGCTGTTCCTGGACGAGCGGTACCAGGACCTGTACGCCGACCGGAAGGAGGAGGCCCTGCTCGCGGTCGCCTCCCTGCGGCTGGTCGCCGGCCGCCACCCCGACGACCGCGCCCTGGCCGAACTGATCGGCCAACTCTCCATCCACAGCGGCGAGTTCAGCGCCCTCTGGGCCCGGCACCCGGTCCGCACCTGCACCTCGGGGGCCAAGTCCCTGCACCACCCGGCGGTCGGCGCCCTGGAGCTGAGCTTCGAGAACCTCGACCTGCCCGGAACCTCGGGCCAGCGCCTGATCGCCTACACGGCCGAGCCCGGCTCCCCGTCCGACGCCGCCCTGCGCCTGCTGGCGGCCAGTACGGCGGACCTCAGGACCGTGTCGAGGGCTCTCTGACCCCGAGGACGTCGAGCATCGCCCGGGTGGCCGGGCTCGGGTTGAACCGGCTCCACGCCAGGTACTCCAGCCGGCGCGGCCCGTCGACCACCGGGACCAGGGCCAGGCCGGGATCGCCGGCGGCGAGCGGCCGGATGAACGCCGACGGCAGCAGCGCGACACCGAGACCCCGCGCGATCAGCCGGGTGATCAGCTCCACGACACCCGCCTCGTACGCGACGTCGCGGGCCAGACCCGCGGCGGCGAACGCCCGGTCGGACTGGGCGCGGGCGGGCGTCCCGGCCACGAAGTCCACGAACGTCTCCCCGGCGATCTCCGCCAGCGTGACCCGCGAGGCGCCTGCCAGCCGGTGCCCGGCCGGTACCACCAGTACGTGTTCGTCGTGATCGAGCACGACGGTCTCCAGACCGGCCGGCCGCTCACCCTCCGGCAGGCCGAGGAAGGCGATGTCCAGCTCCCCGGCGCGGATCGCCGCCGCCAGCTCGTCACTGCGCCCGGACCGCAGCACGACCCGGACGTCCGGGTGCTGCGCCCGGTACCGCTGCAGCAGTTCGGGTACGTCCACGGCGGCCGTGGTCACGATCACGCCGACGGCGAGCCGCCCGCGCACCACGCCGGTCGCGGCGGCGGCGTCGGCCACCGCACGGTCGGCGGCGGCCAGGCACTCGCGCGCCCCGGCGAGGAACGCCGCACCGGCGCCGGTCAGTTCGACCCGGCGGCTCGACCTGGCGAACAGCCGGACCCCCAACTCCCGCTCCAGCGCGGCGATCCGGTGGCTCAGCGCGGACTGCACCACCTGACAGCGCTCCGCGGCACGGGTGAAGTTGAGGGTGTCGGCGACGGCGACGACGTAGCGCAGCTGCTGAAGGTCCATCGATCCATCGTGATCCGTCATCGCTGTGATGACAACCATGCTTTGGAATCATGCATGCGCCCGGCCGAGACTTCCCTCATGCATCGGTACAAGGCGCAGGCGACCACCGTCCTGCTGACTGCCCTCGCCCCCGCGTCCTGGGGCACCACCTACGTGGTCACCACGCGGCTGCTCCCGCCCGGGCACCCGATGTTCGCGGGCCTGATGCGTGCCCTGCCCGCCGGGCTGCTCGCGCTGGCGATCACCCGGGTGCTGCCGCGCGGGGAGTGGTGGTGGAAGACCGTGGTCCTCGGCGTCCTCAACATCGGCGCCATGCCCCTGCTGTTCGTGGCCGCCGAACGGCTCCCCGGCGGTGTCGCCGGCACCCTCGGCGCCACCCAGCCGCTGCTCGTCGCCGTGCTCGGCCTGGCCCTGCTCCACGACCGGCCCACGGCCTGGCGGCTGGCCTGGGGCACGCTCGGCGTACTCGGCGTCGGCCTCGTCGTCCTCGGACCGCGGGCCCGGCTGGACGCCGTCGGCGTGCTGGCAGGCCTCGGTCACACGGTCACCATGGCCGCCGGGGTCGTCCTCACCAAGCGCTGGGGCCGCCCGGCGGGCGTGGGCCCGCTGACCCTGGCGGGCTGGCAACTGACCGTCGGCGGGCTGCTGTTGCTCCCGCTCACCCTGGCGGCCGAGGGGGTGCCGCAGCGGATCGACGCGGGCGCCGCCGGCGGCTATCTGTGGCTCGGCAGCATGGGCGGGCTGATCGCCTACACGCTGTGGTTCCGCGGGATCGGCAGGCTGCCGGTCGCCGCGACCGCACCGCTGGTGCTGCTGTCCCCGCTGGTCGCGACCGTCATCGGCACCGCCCAGGGCGAGTCGCTGAGCCTGCCGCAGACCCTGGGCTTCGCCCTGGCGCTGACCGCGCTGGTGGCGGCGCAACTCGGTCCCACGGGACCCCTAACGAAGGAAGCGAATCTCGATGAGGACAGGATCGATGACGATCGCCGTGCTCGGGGCCACCGGGATGGTCGGCGCCCGGGTGGCCGGCGAGGCGAGAGTGCGCGGACACCGCGTGCTGGCGCTGTCCCGGAAGCCACCGGCGAGCGACGACCCTGAGGTGACGCCGGTCGCTGTGGACGTGACCGACCCGCACGCCGTACCGGAGGCGCTGACCGGCTCCGACGCCGTCGTCCTGACCGTGCGGACCGTCCCGGCCGACCATGAGTTCCTGGTCACCGCCACCCGCACCGTGCTGGACGCCGCCGCCCGGCTCGGGATCCGCGTCCTCGTGATCGGCGGCGCCGGCGCCCTGCGCAGCCCCGGCGACCCGGACCTGCCGGTCGCCTACAACCCCGTCTACGTACCGGCCGAACACCGGGCCGTGGCGACCGCCGGCGTCGCCCAGCTCCGTGCCTGCCGGGCCCACGCCGCTGCCGACTGGGTCTACCTGAGCCCACCGGCCGTACTGGAACCCGGCGCACGGACCGGCCGCTACCGGCGCGGCACCGACACTTTGCTGACGGATGCCGACGGCCGGTCATGGATCAGCGCCGAGGACCTGGCAGCCGCGGCGCTGGACGAGCTGGAGCGTCCCGGCCCTGACCCTCACATCACGGTCGTACACCAGCGCCCCGAAGGGGCGCGGGGAACGGCGTGACCAGCCACGACGGAGCCGCGGACGAAAGCCGGCCGCGGCACCCCCTGCCGAGCCCGCGGAGCGACTAGTCCAGGTCGACGGGACCGTCGTCCGACTTCCCGTCCTTGCTGCCCGGG
This sequence comes from Streptomyces sp. NPDC001709, assembly GCF_053596375.1. Classification (NCBI taxonomy): domain Bacteria; kingdom Bacillati; phylum Actinomycetota; class Actinomycetes; order Kitasatosporales; family Streptomycetaceae; genus Streptomyces; species Streptomyces sp. NPDC001709. The sequence goes on from NZ_JBSFGB010000016.1 coordinate 54,824, forward strand.
TGCAGCTGGAGCAGCCCCCTGTCGCCGTCCTTGGTGTCCTTGTCCTGGCCGCCCAGGTTCTGCCGGACCGAGTCGAGGATCGTCAGGCCCTGGGAGACCAGGCCGGCGGCGATCTCGCCGAGGCCGTCCGCGCCGTTCAGGACGTTGACGTTGGCGCCGGACAGGCCGCCCGCGGCCTCCTTCACGATCTGCGGGAGCTGGTCGATCAGCATCCGGTCGAGCGCGACCCGGTCGTAGGAGGCCGCGGCCTCCGCCTGGATCTTCATCCGCTGGGCCTCGGCGGCGGCGAGGATCCGCACCCGCTCGGCCTCGGCCTCGGCGGGCTTCACGACCTCGGCCACCAGCTGCTTCTGACGCAGTTCGGCCTGGCGCTGGGCCAGCTCCGTCTGGGCGGCCAGCACCTCCTTCTGGGCGTGGGCCTGCGCCAGCGGACCGGCCTGCGCGGCCTGCGCCTGGGCGCGGTCCACCTCGGCGGAGTACTCGGCCTTGACGATGGCGGTCTGCCGGGCGTACTCGGCCTGCTTACGGGCCGCCTCCTGCTCCTTCTCGACCGCGGCCTGGGTGGCCTGTGCCTGGGCGATCTGGGCCTGGCGCTGGATGGCCGCCTTGTGCGGGGCGGACATCGCGGCGATGTAGCCGGTGTCGCCGTCGTCGATCGACTGGATCTGGAGCGAGTCGACGATCAGGCCGATCTTGGCCATCTCCACCTTCGAGGTGTCGAGGACCTCGGCGGCGAGCTTCTGCCGCTCGGTGACGATCTCCTCGACCGTCATCGAGCCGATGATGGCCCGCAGGTGGCCGGCGAAGATCCGGCCGGTGAGCACCGACATCTGCTCCTGGTCGGAGAGGAAGCGCTGACCGGCGTTGATGATGCTCTCGTGGTCGTTGCCGACCTTGAACGCGATGACCGCGCGGACGTGCAGCGAGATGCCCTGCTTGGTCACGCAGGTCTCGGTGACCTCGGCCTCACACATCGACAGGGTGAGGAAGCGGACCTTGCGAAAGACCGGAAGCACGAACTTCCCGTGGCCCGTGACCACGCGGAACGGAGCGCCCCCCAGTCCCCGCCTGCCGCCCGAGATCAGCATCGCCTCGTCGGGAGCGGGAACGCGGTATCCGAACATGCCTGTACTCCTCAGCTTGCGCCGGCGGCGTCTGCGCCGAGCGCGTCCAATGGATCCACCCACTCGATGACGCCGACCTCGCGGCATCCCCGTGATTCGATCACGAGGACCGTAGCGCCCGCGGGCAGGGGCTCCTCGGACCACGCCAGAAACGTTTCTGAACCGCCCCTGACCCGTACCAGGACCTCACCGGGGCCCGCGGCTCCACGCGTCCCGATGAGCACCTTGCCCATACAGCCGACCACGGCCTCGTCCTGCGGCATCACCGGCCGTCCTCCTCGTCCTGATCCCGGCCGACCCCGGAATTCAGACGATAGACCCAGGGGGGCCGGGACCCAACGGGTGGCGGTCTGCCGGGCGCTGGCCCCCACGGCGTGCGTGGCGGCGGGTTCCCCGGCCGACCGTGATCAGTCACTCATATGGGTTATCGTGCCTTCCTCGCCGACGTTCCCAATTCGCGAACGGGAAGTACAGAAGGAGACGCGGTGTCCGATCTTGGGCGGCTCGTCGCCGGCCGGTACCTGCTGGTGGAGCGGGTGGGCAGCGGCGGCATGGGCACCGTGTGGCGTGCCGAGGACAAGCTGCTCGGCCGCCACGTGGCCGTGAAGAAACTGCGCATCCCGCCGCACCTGCACGACGACGAGGTCCAAAGGCTCCACGAGCGCACCCGGCGCGAGGCCCGCAGCGCCGCCCGCATCACCCACCCCAACGTGATCGTGGTGCACGACGTCGTCGATGACGAGGGTCTGCCGTGCATCGTCATGGAGTACATACCCGCGCTCACGCTGGGTGACGTCCTGAAGCGCCAGGGTGCGCTGCCGCCCGAGGAAGCCGCCCGGATCGGCCGTGCCATGGCCGCCGCCCTGCGCGCCGCCCACGACGCCGGGGTCCTGCACCGGGACGTCAAACCCGCCAACGTGCTGCTGGGCAAGGATCGGCGGATCGTCCTCACCGACTTCGGGATCGCCATGGAGTCGGGTACGTCGTCACTGACCAAGTCCGGCGAGCTGATCGGCTCCATCCGTTACCTGGCGCCCGAACGCCTCAGAAGCGGGGACAAGGGGCCCGGTCCCGCCAGTGACCTGTGGTCCCTGGGGGCAACGCTGTACCAGGCCGTCGAGGGACGGCACCCGTTCCAGCGCGACACCCCCATCGAGATCGCGTACGCCATCGCAACCGAACCGTACGAGCCGCTGCGCAGCGCCGGGGACCTGGCGCCGGTGATCGAGGGCCTGCTCGTCAAGGAGCCGGACGAGCGCATGGACGTACACGAGGCGGAACGCCGCCTGGGCGAGGTGACCGGCGCCCGCACCGCTCCCGTCGATCCCCCCACGCGGCCGAACCGTTCCGGCGACCTCGTGCCTCCTGCGCGGAAGGGCAACGGCGACCGCCGCCGTGCGGTGGTGCGGTCGGTCGTGGCGGTGGCACTCGCCGCCTGTGTGGCGGGCGGCGCGCTGTGGTGGTTCAAGGGCGGTGCCGACCGGCCGGGCAGCCACACCCCCCGGGCCGGTGCCTCCACCCCCGCTCCGAGCACCAGCCCCACCCTGCCGCCGCTGCCCGCCGGATACCACCTCGAGAAGGCGGACAGCGGCTACGGCTTCGCCGTGCCCGTGCCGGACGGCTGGAAGAGCAAGGCGATGCCGGGCGGCGAGGTCGCCTACTACGACGGCCTGGTGAGCCTCAGGGTCAACGTCGTACGGTTCGCCGGCAGCGATCCGCTCAAGCACTGGCGTGACGACGAGGAGGCCCAGACCCGTCGCCTCAACCCCGGCTATGAGCGGGCGCGGATGGCCGCGACGACCTTCCGGGGGCGGCCCGCCGGGTACTGGGAGTTCACCTTCGACGGAAGGGCACGGAAGTACCGTGCGGCGGAACTGGCCTTCTCCAGCACCGATGGCACCCAGTACACGGTCTACCTCTCCGCGCCGGACGCGCAGTGGCACAAGTACCGCCCGATCTTCGACACCGCCGCGAGCGGCATCCGCCTGAGCGGCGACGCCTGACACGCCGTTGCCGCGCGCAGACCGTCAGCCGGTGTCGGCGGTACGGGCGTTCCAGCGCTCCTCGACCTTGGCCAGGCGCCAGTAGGCGATGGCCACGGCCCAGACGACCACGAACAGACCGACGATGACGTAGCCGACGTTGTCCAGGTCCAGGCCCGAGATCCAGCCGGTGACGTCATCGTCGAGGCCGAGCTTGTCGTGCAGGACGCCGACCAGCTCGATCGTGCCGACGAAGAAGGCGACGGCGATGGACAGGCCGGTGATCGTGAGGTTGTAGAACACCTTGCGGACGGGGTTCGAGAAGGCCCACTGGTAGGCGAAGTTCATGAACGTGCCGTCGAGGGTGTCGAAGAGGCTCATGCCCGCGGCGAAGAGGAGGGGCAGGCACAGGACCGCGTACCAGGGCAGGCCGGCTGCTGCGCCGTTGCCGGCCAGGGCGAGGAGCAGGACCTCGGTCGAGGTGTCGAAGCCGATGCCGAAGACGAAGCCGAGCGGGAACATCTGGCCGGGGCGGCGGATGGACTTGGTGAGGCGGCCCAGGATCCGGTTCATGAAGCCGCGCGAGTCCAGGTGTGCCTCCAGCTCGGCCTCGTCGTAGCGTCCGGCCCGCATGGCCCTGAAGACACGCATGATGCCGAACAGCGCCACCAGGTTGAGTGCGGCGATGAGGTACAGGAAGCCGCCGGAGACCGTGGTGCCCACCGTGCCGAGGACCTGGTGGGTGCGCGAGTCGTCGTTCATCAGGGTGCCGGCGAGCTTGGCGCCCCCGGCGACCAGCGCGGCCATGACGACCACCACGCCGGAGTGGCCGAGCGCGAACCAGAAGCCCACCGACACCGGTCGCTTGCCGTCGGCCATCAGCTTGCGGGTGGTGTTGTCGATCGCGGCGATGTGGTCGGCGTCGAAGGCGTGCCGCATGCCCAGGGTGTAGGCGGTGATGCCCAGGCCGACGCCGAACGCCTTGGAGCCGACCTCGTAGTGACCCGGCACCACGAGCAGGAAGAGGATCCCGAAGGCCACCACGTGCAGGGCGACGATCACGGCCAGGAGACCGGCGGTGCGGACGGTGTCCTCGCGGCGCCAGCGGAAGGACGGGGCGGCGGTGGTTTCGGGCGCGCCTGGGGGCACGGTCATACGGTTACGCTCCAGCACCTCGTGGACAGCTCGTATGCCGTGGCCGGTCTCCTGGCTGACGGGTCGACGCGCCCGCCCCTGCCTTCCCGGCCGCGAGGCCAGTGGCAATGCATGGGGCGGGAACTTCCCGATCACAGTGGCGAGGGCCGCTCCGGACTGGGCCCCTGAGGGGCCGTCACCGGTCTTCCCGAACACCACGGCCCGCTCACCCTAGAAGGCCGCGGGTCGCGACTGCAAGGCTGCACAGGTGCGCAGGTATGGGCCCGGAGAGCCGAACACCGGCGGCTGCGATGATGAGCCCATGCATCTCGTCCCCGCGGAACGCGCCGGCCGGCGCACCATCGACGGTCACCGGGTCTGCGATGCCATCGCCGCCGTCGGCGAGCCGGAGCGCGTACGCACCTGGGCCGAACGCTTCTCCCTGCTCGCCGATCCCGGGCGCCTGTCGCTGCTGCTCGCCCTGCACGAGGCCGGCCCCATCGCCGTCTCCGACCTCGCCGTCGCCACCGGGATGCGGGACACCGCCGTCTCCCAGGCCCTGCGCCTCCTGCGCACCGCGGGCGTCGTCGAGGGCGACAAGGACGGCAGGATCGTGCGCTACCGGCTCGTCGACGGCCCGGTCCGCGAGTTGCTCGACCACTGCGCGCCCCGCGCCACGAGCGCCGACGGCACGCCGCCCCACTAGAACAGCGGACGTACGGGCGGGTGTCGCCGTCCCGTACGTGACGTGCGCCACCTCTGCGCCCCGCCCCGGAACCCGGCCACCGGCCGGTCCGACTCCTGCACCGGTACGGCTCGATCCGGCCGACGCCGTACGACGTGATCTGGAGACGCGGTTGATGGACGAGCCCCGGCAATTCCCGCTGCGCAAGCTTGTGCCGCCGCCTGCCCTGTGCGGGTTCCTGCCAAGGAGGCGTACCCGATGACTCCGATGAACCCGATGACCTCGACGACCCCGGTGGCCGGGCAGAACCCCGGTGTGACCGAGCAGAACCCGTGGCGGCCCTCGCGCCGCCGGTTTGCCGACGCCCTGCTGGCCGCGATCACGCCCGTCGCCGCGTGCAGCCTCGCCCTGGGCGGCCTGGCCACCTGGGTCGGGGCCGGGAAGGCGGGCAGCCCGGCGCGGATCGCCGTCTCGTCCGGGCGGGTCCTCCTGCCCTACGGCGGCAGCACGGAGACCGCGGCGTTCTTCGACGTCTCCAACCTCGGCGGCGCGGACGACCGGCTGGTCGAGGTGACGTCCACGGCCACGCGCGGCGGCATCGCCCTCACCCGTCACCGTATGACCGGCGGCGCGGCCGCCTACAGGACCGACGTCGGCTCCGCCGCCGTCCCCGCGGGCGGTGAGCTGTCCATGTCCCCGGCCGGCGTGGATGTGACGCTGCGGGCCGAGCCGGGCTGGCGGGCGGGCGACCTCGTGCCGTTCACCCTGCACTTCGAGCACAGCGAGCCGGTCGAGACCATCGCGGTGGTGACCCGCCCGGGCGGGCGCGCCTCGTGATCACCGGCCGGCTCTCGCCGGTGGATTTCCGTACCCCCGCATGACGAGCGCGGCCCGGATGCGAGGATGAGGACGCCATGACAGCAGGGTGGTGTGCTCGCTCGATACGGGCCGCGGTGTTCGCGGCCGTCTGCGTGCTGCTCGCCGCCCTGGGTCACGTCCTGATGTCCGGCCGCGACGTGCCCGCGTGGGCGCTGGCCGCCGGCCTGGCCGTGACCGGCGCCGCGGGCTGGTGCCTGGCGGGGCGTGAGCGCGGGCTGCCACTGATCGTGACGGTCGTCGTGGCCGCCCAGACCGGGCTGCACGAGGCGTTCTCCTGGGCCCAGTCGGCGTCCGGCGGTTCGGCCTCCATGGGGATGAGCGGCATGGACTCCATGGACATGGGCTCGATGGCGATGGGCTCCATGCACATGGGCCACATGGGACACATGGCTCATGCAGACCATATGGACCGTATGGCGCACATGGGGCACATGGGGCATTCCATGGACGGCGGATCTACGTCCTTCGGCATGCTCGCCGCCCACCTGCTCGCCGCGCTGCTGTGCGGCCTGTGGCTGGGGTACGGCGAGAAGGCCGCCTTCCGGATCCTGCGGGCGACCGCCGGATGGCTCGCGGCGCCGCTGCGGTTGCTGCTCGCCCTGCCCCTCGCTCCGGACCGCCCGCGTGTCGGCCCGCGGCGCCGTCGCTCGGACCGGGCTCCGCGCCTTCTCCTCCTCGTTCACGCGATCACTTCTCGGGGTCCGCCCGTGGGAACCGCTGTCGCCTGAAGACAGCTGGTTTCCCGAGGCTGCCCGTCTGCGCCTCGGGCCACGGCCGTACGACCGCGCAGGCGTTGCAGCGCCACACCGGCGTAGGGCCGTCCCCCACTTCACCGGACCGCACGCGGTCCCGCGTGCCTGGTCCGGATCACGGTTGACCCGAGAAGGACACCAGGTGATTACCTCTGCCCCGCCCACCTCGCGCGCCCGAAGCGACAAAACGGCAGCGCTCGACGAATCGATCACCGCATGGGCGCTGGCCGCCCGAGGCGGTGACGAGGACGCGGTCGAGCAGTTCGTGGGCGCCCTGCACCGGGACGTCCAGCGCTACGTCGCCCATCTCTGCGGCGATCCCCAGGCTGTGGACGATCTGGCCCAGGACACGTTCCTGCGGGCGCTCGGCAGTCTGCACCGGTTCGAGGGGCGTTCCTCGGCCCGGTCCTGGCTGCTGTCCATCGCCCGCCGCGCGGTGATCGACAGCTACCGGTACGCCGCCGCCCGCCCGCGCCTGTCCGACGTACCGGATTGGCAGGTGGCCGTCGAGCTGGCCCAGCCGTGCGGCCTGCCCGGCTTCGACGACGGCATCGCACTGCTCGATCTGCTGGCCTCGCTGCCCGACGACCGCCGGGAGGCATTCGTCCTCACGCAGCTGCTCGGCCTGCCCTATGCGGAGGCCGCCGAGGTCAGCGACTGCCCGATCGGCACGGTCCGCTCCCGCGTGGCCCGGGCCCGCGCGACCCTGATGGACGCCCTGGTGGCCTGCTGACGCGAGAGGGTGCCGGTGCCGAGGAGCACCCGGCACCGGCACCCTTTCGAGCCGTAGGGCCGGCTGACGGGAACTCACCCGGCCCTCACCCCGACTCCTGGACCGGGTGACGGAGGTTCGCCCGTGTACCGAGTGGATCCGGGAGCGCGGCCGCCGCTCCCTGGGCCGCCTGGCTGATCGCCGCCCGCCTGGCGCAGGGCGCCTTCGGGGCGGTGCCTGCCGGTCGCCTACGACCGATGCCTGTGACCGACTCCGGGGCCGCATCGCCGACTTCGTACGCGAAGGCGCCCCGGTGGTCTTCACCCTGCCGGGCTTCCCCTGTAGATCCCCCAACCCGGCCAAGGTCCTCGGCCACCTCCCCGACCAGGGCGAACGCCTGTCCCTCACCTTCCTGAACGCCCTGTGCGCCCGGATCGAGCAGATCTACCCGCCCGGCGCCCACGTGATCATCTGCCCCGACGGCCACGTCTTCGGCGACCCCATCGGCGTCCCGGACACCCACATCGACGCCTACGCCGACGAACTCCGCACCCAGATGACCCAACCGGCCCTGGACCACCTGTCCCTCTTCGACCGGCGAAACGTCCTGGGCAACCGCCTGCACGACACGAAACGCGCCCACATCCAAGCCCACTACGCCCCCACCCTGGACGCCCTGCGCGCCGAGATCCGAGCCGACGCCCACGCCCTCGCCCTCTACCGCGGCATCACCCGCTTCCTCGTCGAAGACACCGCCGACTGGCCCGGCACCCGCTCAGCCCTCCAACGCGCCTGCCGACAACGCGCCTACGCCGTCATCCAACGCAGTCGAGCCTGGGCCGCCTGGTCCAACGGGACGGCAGACCAAGCCATTTCGAACAGAACTGACGGGCTCGCCACGCTGTCAGTCGTGAAGATTGCCGAGCCAGCGCAGGGCGGCCAGGCTCGGCAGGAAGCAGTACTCGCCTCCTCGGGTGACGACGAACCGCGGCAGTGGGGCGAGGCGCCGGCGCAGCGGCCGTCGGGGAATGGTGAAGCCGGCGGACCCGTCATGGGATCCGGTGACGGGGTCTTTGGCGTCGTTCGCGCCGAAGAAGACACCGTCGTTCATCCACTGGGACTGGACGAACTCGAACTGCCGCCCGAGGTGTGCGCCGACGAACGCGAACATGAGGCCGCGGTCGGCTCCGTCGTCCTCCAGCACTCCCTCGGGCAGCGGCGGACCGTAGACGGCGCCGCGCCGGATCATGCGGTGCAGCCGCACCTCTCCCGCCACCGCGGCGTCGCGGGGATTGGCCCGGCGGATGTGGCACCCGCCGGGTGTCTTGAAGCCCGTCGGATCGTCGTCCTCGTACAGGAAGGTGTTGCGGCGGTGCGGGTCGGCGCCGAGCGCGGGATCGTCGTGGTCCGGGGTCAGCGCCAGGGGAGCGCCGCTGCGCCAGCGCCCCATGATCTTCGCGGCGATCAGTTCCTCGTCCTCGGGCCCGGTGGAGTTGTCCTTCAGATACCGCCGGAACTCGGCGACCTTCTGGTGGAGCTTGCGGAAGACCGCGTAACTGCCGTTGCGTCCCAGCACGGTCGGCTCCGGGCTCTGCAGGCCGCCGATCTCGTCCCGGTAGCCCAGGACGAACTCCCCGGCCTTCAGCGGCACTTCCCACTGGTTCGACCCCGGTGTCCCGCTGCCTTCGACGGCCGGATGGCTGACTCCGTCGCGGTAGCCGAAATGCTCGGTCTCGGAGGGCAGCGCGTAGCAGTCCTGCCGCCATATCGCCGTCACGCCGGTGAGCCGGTCGTAAGCGGGGCGGGCGCGGTCGACGGCCGCCTCCAGGTGCGCCGGGTCCGGCGCGACCGCTGTGAGCACCACATGGACGTCGGGGCCGCCCAGCGGCTCTTCCCAGTGCTCCGGGCTGCTGTCGCCCACATCGCCGAGCGCTGTGGCACGGGCCGCCATCCCCTGCCGGAACTCCCAGGCGAACGTGTCCAGTGACGTGCGAGGCACCCCCAGCGCCTCCAGGCCGCGACAGGTGACGGCCACGCTCACCCAGGTCTCCCCCAAGGGGCTGACCGAGTCCGCCGCGGAGGTCACCGCCGTACTCGCGCGCCGCATCAGCTCCCGCCCATGCCCCCGGTCGTCGATGCGGAAGGCCAGGTAAGTCGCCGCATAAGGCGTCGGCCGGGGGCTGAGCACCCCGCGCTGAATATCGTCGAGTTCCACGCGTCGTCCGTCTGCACGCTCACCGTCGACCTCCCCGCGGCCCTACTTGGAGACGAGGTTTCGCCAGAAGTTCCGCAGGCTTTCGTCCCCGCCGAACAACGAGCTGAAGATCGTCGAGTCCGCCAGCAGCAGATCGCCGGCGCGGTCGCCGCCGGGAGGCATCCACAGGAACATGTTGAACTCGGTGTTCCCGGCCTCGGTGAACGGATGCGGCCTGGACATGTCGATCGGCTGTCTGGCCAGCACGTGGATGGCGTCCGGCGCGTCGGTCGTCACGTCGTAGTGCGGCAGGTGCATGTGGAAGTTGAAGTTGGTCACCCCGTCCAGCCAGCCCGTCGGGTCCAGGTCCCTGACCGTGGACAGGGGGACGATCTGGTTGCCCTCGCTCGTTGCCGGGCGCAGCCCGTACCGGTTCATGACCGGTACCCCGAGCCCCCGCATCAAGTCCCTCACATAGGTGGCGAATCGCTGCTGCCGGGGCACCAGGGGATCGCCGTGATGGAGGTATTCCATCTCCCGTACCGACGGGTCGTCCGATGCACCGACGTCGTGGTGCGGGCCCAGGACGAGACGGGTGTCCTCCCGGGCGAGGAACGCCCGCAGGGCCTCGATCTCCCCGGGCCGGGCCTCCTGCTCGGTGACCGCGTGGTCCAGCCCGAACACGAACATGACGTCCGTGTCGTCGAGCACCCGCTCGTCGAGCGGGGTGTGGAAACCCGCCTGGTCGATGCGCTGATACACCGGGACGGGGTGCCCCGTGACCTCCTCGACGAAGTCCTGGAACGGCACCCAGGCCCAGAAGAACAGCTCGAGTGACCCGGCGATACCCTGCTGGAACCGGTACGGATCGGACCATTGCGGGTCCTCGTAGGCCGGCCATGCCACCCGCCTGACCTCGGTCATCGTGGAGAAGCGGTTGTCCAGCTCGGCCGCGTTGCGGCCCGCCTCGGCCGGATAGCTCCACGAGACGTAGATGCTCACCCGCCGCCCGCCAGGGGTGTACTCCCGCGGAATGTGCCTCTGGTTGTACGTCCGCGCGGTTCTGGCCTCGCTCATTTCGATCGTCTCACTGCATCTGGTCGAGCATCTCCGACAGGGCGTTCTTGATCCGCAAGGCCTTCTTGATCTCGTCTGCCGTCACGTACGGATACTCCCCGTACTCGATGAAGCTCGGACAGTGGTGTTCCCGTACGAAGCGCACGAATGCCTCGGGGTTGGTGCGCCAGTCCTCGGGAAACCCCTCGAGGTTCTCGAAGGCGGTGCTCACACCTGCCTTGCTGAAGAGCGCGACGGCGTCCTCGGTGTACTTGTCGAAGTCGGTGTCGAAGATGCCCTGGTACATGAAGCGCGTGTCGTCGTCGAAGAGAACCCAGCGCAGGTAGTGCAGCTTCAGCGGTGCGAGAAGGTACGGATCCTGCTCCAGCGCCTTGGCCAGGGTGTGGCCGTACTCCCGCATCGTGTCGGCCCTGCCCGGTTTGACCTTCGCGACGATGGTGAACCCATAGCAGGCCGGGGTTCTCGGAAAGACGGGGCCGTACTTCCCCTGTTCCAGGTGGCCGGTGTCCTTGGGGATGACGACTGCCTGCGGTTTGATCTCCATGTCCGCTCCTCCCGCGTTCCAGAGGCCGGGACGGGACCACTCCCAGCGTCGCACTCGGTGGCGGAGGGCGCCTGCCGGGCGGGAGAGCCGGTCAACGGCTCGGACCGCTACGGCGTCAGCGCTTGACGACGACCTTGAAGACAACGACGACCAGGCCGAGCAACAGGTTGACCGCCCCTGCGGTCACCACAGCCCGCCGTGTGGCCCCCGCGCGGTGGGCGGCCAGCGTGGACCAGCCGACATGACCGGCCAGCGCTACGCCCAGGGCCAGCCACACCGCCCCTTGCGTACCGATACCCAGCAGGGGTGTGACAGCCACCGCCACGGCCGGTGGCACGGCCGCCATGATCACGGGCCACTCGGCCGCACACGCTCCACGGGCCTCCTTCAGGCCCACGGGCACGCCCTTGATCCGCTCCCAGAAGAGCCGGACGTACACGCGGGTCGCCCAGGACACCATGCCGGTGCACAGCAGGAGGAGAACGAGCTGAAGCCGGGGGAAGGAACCGAGTGAGCCCGCCCCGACCACCACCGAGGCCGCGAGCAGCGAGCCGTACACGGCTCCCATGTATTCCTGCCCCTCGGCAGCCTCCGGCTGGGGCACGTCCGCAGCCTGCGAGGGAGCCCGGCCTTCCATGGTCCCAGTCTGGTCACACCCGCCGCGCGCCGCACGGCCACAGGTTCTCCTGCCGCGTCCAGGCTCCGCGCTCAGGGCCAGACAAGGCAATAAGGCTGATGCCCCGCCTCATGCAGCCGATGCGAGAAGTCCTGCCACTCGTGCAGCAACTGGTACACATTGAACGCATCCCGCGGCCCGCCCCGGTCCGGCACCGTCGACCAGATGAAGGCCGCCGCGCCGACCGCTTCCTCGCCGATGCCGCGCAGGGGGTCGACGACGGTCATGGGGAGCTTGACGACCGCGTAGTCGGGGTGCAGGACGACCAGTTCCAGGGGCGGGACCTTGTGCAGGGGGACGCCCTCGATGCCGGTGAGTACCATCGCCGCCATCGTCTCCGGCTTGATCTTGGTGAACATGCCGTTCATGCCCAGCTCGTCACCGCCGAGCTCCTCGGGGCGCATCGAGATGGGCACGCGGGCCGCGGTCGCGCCGTCGGGCGCGCCGAAGTATTTGTACGTCACCCCCACCCGACCACCATTCCTGCTCCCCGCCCTCAGGCGGTCGGCCCGGTGGTCGAGCCGGCGGTCGGCCGGCCGGTCGAGCTGGCTCTCCAGCTGCCGGTCGGTCCGCCGGTCGTACCGATCGGGCTCACCCGGTACATCCTGTGTCTGACGTGCGTCGCTCTGCCGTGCCTCGGTCGTTTCCTCCGCGTCGCGCCGGTGCCTTCCCCGCCGGGCACGTCGAGGACCCAGGTCATCAGTCCCCTCGCCCAGTCCGCCACCGCGATGCATATCTCCACCCGACTGCTTTTCTAGGACGCGTGGCCCCCGCCGCGCAACCCGATCATCGTGTCAGTGACCTCCCCCACGGCCGCACGCCGAAACGTGCGGTGGAACAACAGTCCACGGGTTATTTTCCGGCCCCTGGTCATTACGTGCGTATGAGCTGTGTGTATCAGCTCTCAGTCTCGCAGATGCCGGCCCGGTGGCGCTGCGGACCGGAGGCCGGCCGCCTCCCGGCCGGGCCGCGGCCTACCCTGAGGAGGTCACCACCCAACCGGAGTCCGAGAAGGCGGAGAAGTCGCACGTCATGAGTGCCCAGAGCGAAACGCCCTATCCCTACGATGCGCCCGTCTCCCAGGCGCTCTTCGACCGTGCCTCCGCCGTCACCCCAGGCGGTGTGAACTCGCCGGTGCGCGCCTTCCGCGCCGTCGGCGGCACGCCTCGGTTCATGGTGTCGGGGAAGGGGGCCTACCTCACCGATGCCGATGGGCGCGAGTACGTCGACCTGGTCTGTTCCTGGGGGCCGATGATCCTCGGGCACTCGCACCCCGAGGTCATCGCCGCCGTCCAGGAGGCGGTCGCGCGCGGTACGTCCTTCGGTACGCCCGGTGAGGGCGAGGTCGCGCTCGCCGAGGAGATCGTCGCCCGGGTGGCGCCCGTGGAGCAGGTGCGGCTGGTCAGCAGCGGCACCGAGGCGACCATGTCCGCGATCCGGCTCGCCCGCGGGTTCACCCAGCGGTCCAAGGTGATCAAGTTCGCCGGCTGCTATCACGGGCACGTGGATTCCCTCCTGGCCGCCGCCGGGTCCGGGGTCGCGACCTTTGCCCTGCCCGACACCCCCGGCGTCACCGGCGCCCAGGCCGGCGACACGATCGTGCTGCCGTACAACGATCTCGAAGCCGTGCAGGAGGCCTTCCACCGGCACCCCGGCGAGATCGCCTGCGTGATCACCGAGGCCTCGCCCGGCAACATGGGCGTCGTGCCGCCGGACCTCGGCTTCAACCAGGGGCTGAAGGACGCCTGCCACAAGAACGGCGCCCTCTACATCTCCGACGAGGTCATGACGGGCTTCCGGACCAGCCGCGCCGGGTGGTACGGGGTCGACGGCGTCAAGCCCGACCTCATGACCTTCGGGAAGGTGATGGGCGGTGGCTTCCCCGCCGCCGCCTTCGGGGGACGGGCCGATGTGATGGCTCACCTGGCTCCCGCCGGGCCCGTGTACCAGGCCGGGACGCTGTCCGGTAACCCCGTCGCCACCGCCGCCGGGCTCGCCCAGCTGCGGCTGCTCGACGACGCCGCGTACGACACCGTCAACGCCGTGTCCGCGCAGATCCAGGCCCTCGTCACCGAGGCGCTGAGCAAGGAGGGCGTGGCGCACCGGCTGCAGACCGCCTCCAACATGTTCTCGGTGTTCTTCACCGACCGGCAGGTGCGCACCTACGAGGACGCCAAGCGGCAGGAGTCGTACCGCTTCACCGCGTTCTTCCACTCGCTGCTGGCGAACGGCGTCTATCTGCCGCCGTCGTCCTTCGAGTCCTGGTTCGTGTCCACGGCCCACGACGAGCGGGCCATCCAGAAGATCGCCGACGCCCTTCCGGCGGCGGCCCGGGCGGCTGCGGAGGCCACCGCGTGAGCAACAGCACCAGCAGCAGCACCGGCGGCAGCGGCAGCGACAAGGACGTCACCGTCGTCCATCTCGTGCGGCACGGTGAGGTGGAGAACCCGACCGGGATCCTGTACGGGCGGCTGGCCGGCTACCACCTGTCCGAGCTGGGCCGGCAGATGGCCGACCGGGACGCCGAGCACCTCGCCTCGCGGGACGTGACCTACGTCTGCGCCTCGCCGCTGGAGCGGGCGCAGGAGACGGCCACCCCGATCGCCAAGGCGCACGGACTCGACCTGGACACCGACGAGCGGCTCATCGAGGCCGACAACGTCTTCCAGGGCAAGACCTTCGGCGTGGGCGACGGTGCGCTGCGCAAGCCGGAGAACTGGAAGCACCTGGTCAACCCCTTCAAGCCGTCCTGGGGTGAGCCGTACGTCGACATCGTCGTGCGGATGATGGGCGCGCTGAACGCGGCCAAGGACCAGGCGCGCGGGCACGAGGCGGTGCTGGTCAGTCATCAGCTGCCGATCTGGATCGTGCGGTCCTATGTCGAGCGGCGGCGGTTGTGGCACGATCCGCGCAAGCGGCAGTGCACGCTCGCCTCCCTGACGACTTTCACCTATCTGGGCGACAAGATCGTGTCGGTCGGCTACAGCGAGCCCGCCATCGATCTCGTCCCGGCCCATCTGCGGGCCGGTGCCAAGCCGGTGCAGGGAAAGGGCAAGGCCTTCGGCGCGTAACTGTCACTTGTGGCAGTTCATTTGACATGCCGTAGGCCGCTTTTGCCGGAGTTATTGCGAAAAACATACGAATCAAGGTGAACCTCCCCGATCGTTGCGCCATCTCACTGGGTGACTACCAGCAGGCGCGACGAATCGGGGATTTCCATGCGCACCGTCTCCCGGAATCTCTCCCGTAGGGGAATGCTCGGCCTCGGCGCGGGCGCGGCGGCCGCCGCCACCCTCGCCGGGTGCGGGGGCAACACGTCATCGGACGGTGCCGGGCACACGAACGGTTCCGGTGACGGCAAGAACGGCCAGGGTGGTGACCACCCCGAGCGTCCGGCCAAGCCGATCGGCGACGGCTCCACGGCCTTCACGGGCAAGCAGCCGCACCAGCCGGCCAAGCCCGAGCCGCTCCAGCCGGGTCAGACCCCGCCGCAGTTCGTGATCTTCTCCTGGGACGGCGCCGGCGAGGTCGGCAACGGCCTCTTCCCGCGCTTCCTGGACCTCGCCAAGGAGCACGGCGCGAGCATGACCTTCTTCCTCTCGGGGCTGTACCTGCTGCCCGAGTCGAAGAAGCGGATGTACGAGCCCCCGAACAACCCGCGTGGCGCCTCCGCCATCGGCTACCTCGCCGACGACCACGTCAAGGCCACGCTGACCAACGTCCGCCGCGCCTGGCTCGAGGGCCACGAGATAGGCACCCACTTCAACGGGCACTTCTGCGGCGAGACCCACGGCTCGGTCAAGTTCTGGACGCCGCAGCAGTGGCGCAGCGAGATCGACCAGGCCAAGTCCTTCGTGAAGAACTGGAAGACCAACACCGGCTGGCACGACCTGGACCCGCTCCCCTTCGACTACGACAAGGAGCTGGCCGGCGGCCGTACGCCCTGTCTGCTCGGTCAGGACAACCTGCTGCCCACCGCCCGCGAGCTGGGCTGGCGCTACGACGCCTCCTCGCCGGGCGGCCGCCAGGTCTGGCCGGTGAAGCGGCACGGCATCTGGGACCTGCCCCTGCAGCAGATCCCGTTCCCCGGGCGCCGTTTCGAGGTCCTGTCCATGGACTACAACATGCTCGCCAACCAGTCCGTGAACACCACCAAGGCGCCCGCCTACAACTACCCGGGCTGGCGCAAGCAGTCGGCGGGGGCGTACATAGCGGGCTTCCAGCGGGCATACGAGTCAAACCGGGCGCCGTTCTTCATCGGCAACCACTTCGAGCAGTGGAACGGCGGCATCTACATGGACTCCGTCGAGGAGGCCTTCAAGCACATCGCGCGGGAGAAGGAGAAGGGCGCGGACGTACGGATGGTCTCCTTCCGGCAGTTCGTCGACTGGATCGACGTACAGAAGCCCGAGGTGCTGGCCAAGCTGCGCACGCTGGAGGTCGGGCAGAAGCCCGCCGGCGGCTGGAAGACCTTCCTCGCCTAGACCCTCGTTCGCCCCCGCCTCCGCCCCCTGCCGGAAATGTCCCGTGTAAATACGCCCTGAAATGCGGTTTTCCGCCCGGCAGGGGGGCGCGCGAGATCCCCGGAACCGGCATGCGAAACTTTTCACATGAGTACCCGTAGCCGCGCCGTCCTGCTCAGCGCCGTGGCCGCCGTCGCGGCCCTGACCTTGTCCGCGTGCGGCAAGGGCGGCACCTCCGGCGGCGGTGGCAACACCAACTTCGTCACCGGCAACAACGGCATCAGCACCGTGCCGGTGGGCGAGCGCGCCACGGCCCCGGACCTGTCCGGCAAGACCCTCGAGGGCAAGGCCCTGGACGTCGCCGACTACAAGGGCAAGGTCGTCGTCCTCAACGTGTGGGGCTCGTGGTGCGGGCCGTGCCGCGAGGAGGCCACGTACCTGTCCAAGGTGGCGAAGCAGTACGAGGGCAAGGGCGTCCAGTTCGTCGGCATCAACACCCGGGACACCAGCACCACCCCCGCACTCGCCTTCGAGAAGGAGTACGGGATCGGCTACCCGAGCCTGTACGACCCCACGGGCAAGCTGATGCTCCGCTTCAAGCGGGGCACGCTCAACCCGCAGCTGATCCCCTCCACGCTCATCATCGACAAGCACGGGAAGGTCGCCGCGCGGGCCCTGGAGGCGCTCGACGACACCACCCTGCTGAAGATGCTCGAGCCGGTCGTCGCGGAGAAGTGACGTGAGCGCACTCGTGACGCTGGCGGTGGGTCAGAACCAGACCGTGCTCCACGGTGCCCTGCTGGTCGCCGCGCCGGTGGCCCTGCTCGGCGGCCTCATCTCCTTCTTCTCGCCCTGTGTCCTGCCGCTGGTTCCCGGCTATCTCTCCTACGTCACCGGTGTGGCGGGCACCGACCTGGCCGAGGCCAGACGGGGACGGATGGTCGCCGGGGCCTCCCTGTTCGTGCTCGGCTTCAGCGCGGTGTTCATCTCCGGCGGCGCGCTGTTCGGCTACTTCGGCTCGACGCTGCAGGCCTACAAGGACCCGCTGAGCAAGGTGCTCGGCGTGCTCATGATCCTCATGGGCGTCTTCTTCATGGGGCTGATGCCCTGGTTCACCCAGCGCGAGTTCCGCCTCCACAAGCGGCCGGCCACCGGTCTGCTGGGCGCGCCCGTGATAGGTGCGCTCTTCGGTATCGGCTGGACCCCCTGTCTCGGCCCGACGCTCTCCTCGGTGAACATCCTGTCCTGGAACGAGTCGAGCGCCGCGCGGGGCGCGCTGCTGACGGTCGTCTACTGCCTCGGCCTCGGTATCCCCTTCGTCCTCACCGCCATCGCCTTCCGCAAGGCGCTCGGCGCGTTCGGCTGGGTCAAGCGCCACTACGTCTGGGTGATGCGCATCGGCGGCACGATGATGATCGCGACCGGTGTGCTGCTGCTGACGGGGGCCTGGGACAGTCTGGTGCAGCAGGTGCAGACCTGGTCCGACGGCTTCACTGTGGGGATCTGATCGATGAGCAAGACCGAAACCGACAAGAGCCGGGACCAGGAGGACCTCGGCGCGGCCGGATCCCAGCTGTCCACCGCCCCGGCCGAGGAGCTCTCGGCCGCACCCGGCCTCGGCGTCATCGGCTGGGCCCGCTGGTTCTGGCGGCAGCTCACCTCCATGCGGGTCGCGCTGCTGCTGCTCCTGCTGCTCTCGCTCGGCGCGATCCCCGGCTCGCTCATCCCGCAGACCGGCGCCGACCTGAACAAGGTCGACGACTTCCGCAAGGCCCACAAGACGCTCGCGCCGATCTACGACAAGCTCGGCCTGTTCCACGTCTACAGCTCGGTGTGGTTCTCCGCGATCTACATCCTGCTGTTCGTCTCCCTGATCGGCTGCATCGTCCCGCGCACCTGGCAGTTCGTCGGCCAGCTGCGCGGCCGTCCGCCGGCCGCGCCCAAGCGGCTGACCCGGCTGCCCGCGTACACGACGTGGCGTACGACCGCCGACCCCGAGCAGGTCCGCGAGGCCGCGGTCGCGCTGCTGAAGAAGCGCCGCTTCCGCGCCCACATCGCCGGTGACGCCGTCGCCGCCGAGAAGGGCTATCTGCGCGAGCTGGGCAACCTGGCCTTCCACATCGCCCTGATCGTGCTGCTGGTCGCCTTCGCCTCCGGCCAGCTGTTCAAGTCGGACGGCACCAAGCTGGTCGTCGAGGGCGATGGCTTCGCCAACACGCTCCCGCAGTACGACGACTTCAAGTCCGGCACCCTGTTCCAGAACGACGACCTGGTGCCGTTCAGCTTCGACCTGAAGGACTTCAGGGCCACCTACGAGATCAACGGCCCCAACAGGGGCACCCCGCGCACCTTCGAGGCGAAGATCGACTACAGCAAGGGCGCGTACGGCAAGGACCAGCCGGCCACCATCGAGGTCAACCAGCCGCTGAAGATCGACGACGCCAAGGTCTACCTCGTCAGCCACGGCTACGCGCCCGTCATCACCGTCCGCGACGGCAAGGGCAAGGAGGTCTTCCACGACGCCGTGCCGCTGCTGCCGCTCGACGGCAACGTCACCTCCAACGGTGTGGTGAAGGTCTACGACGGCTACCGCAACCCGCAGGGCAAGAAGGAACAGCTCGGCTTCCAGGCCTTCTTCGTGCCGACCTTCGACGCGAAGAGCGGCACGATGCTCTCGCGGTTCCCGGCGCTGGTGAACCCGCTGCTCGCGGTGAACGCCTACCACGGCAACCTCGGCGGCGTGAACGCGGGCCTCTCGCAGAACGTGTACCAGCTGGACAAGACGCACATGACGGCGTTCAAGGACAGCAAGGGCCAGCTGGTGAAGAAGCTCCTCCAGCCGGGCGACACGCTGACGCTGCCGAACGGCGCCGGGTCCATCACCTTCGAGAAGGACATCAAGGAGTGGGCCGGCTTCGAGATCGTCCAGGAGCCCGGCAGCGGCTGGGCGCTCGGCGGTGCCCTCGCCGCGATCTTCGGTCTGGCCGGCTCCCTGTTCATCCAGCGGCGCCGGGTGTGGGTGCGCGCGGTGCGCGGCGCCGACGGCGTGACGGTCGTCGAGATGGCCGGGCTCGGCCGCAGCGAGTCCGCCAAGGTGCCCGAGGAACTGGGCGACCTCGCCGGAACCCTCTACGACCAGGCGCCGGGGGCACCCGAACCCGACGACGACTCCGCAGAATCCCCCGACACACCAGTCGTACCTGCCGAAGGGGCTGAGAAGTGACTCTCGCCGCCGCAACCAACGAACACCTGGCGAGCATCAGCAACACGCTGATCTACTCGTCGATGGCCGTCTACACCCTGGCCTTCTTCGCCTACATCGCGGAGTGGCTCTTCGGCAGCCGCAGCAAGGTGGCCCGTACGGCCGCCGCGCTGACCACGGAGACCTCCGCGAAGGCTCCCGCCGTCACCGTCAGGCAGGCCGGCGGCACCGCCGTGCTGGAGCGGCCCAAGGTCGTCGTCCGCTCGGCTTCCGGTGCCCGCGATGTGCCGGACGGGCCCGGTGCGCACGGCGGGGACGCGCAGGGCGACCTCTACGGGCGGATCGCCATCTCGCTCACCGTGCTCGCCTTCCTGGTGGAGCTGGCCGGGGTCGTGGCCCGCGCGGCCTCCGTGGAGCGGGCGCCGTGGGGCAACATGTACGAGTTCAACATCACCTTCTCCACGGTCGCCGTCGGCGTGTACCTCGCGCTGCTGGCGCTGAAGAAGAACGTGCGCTGGCTCGGCCTGTTCCTGATCACCACGGTCCTGCTCGACCTGGGCCTGGCCGTCACCGTCCTGTACACCGCGAGCGACCAGCTGGTCCCGGCGCTGCACTCGTACTGGCTGTACATCCACGTCTCCACCGCGATCTTCTGCGGCGCGGTGTTCTACGTCGGCGCGGTCGCCACGATCCTGTACCTGTTCAAGGACTCCTACGAGAACAAGCTCCAGACCGGCGGCAAGCCCGGAGCCTTCGCCGCCTCGGTGCTGGAGCGGCTGCCCGCCTCCGCCTCGCTCGACAAGTTCGCCTACCGGGTCAACGCGGCCGTCTTCCCGCTGTGGACGTTCACGATCATCGCGGGCGCGATCTGGGCGGGCGACGCCTGGGGCCGCTACTGGAACTGGGACCCGAAGGAGACCTGGTCCTTCATCACCTGGGTCGCCTACGCCTGCTACCTGCACGCCCGCGCGACGGCCGGCTGGAAGGGCCGCAAGGCCGCCTACCTGGCGATGCTCGCCTTCGGCTGCTGGCTGTTCAACTACTACGGCGTCAACATCTTCGTCAGCGGCAAGCACTCCTACGCGGGCGTGTGAGCGGAGGGTCGCCCACACTGGTGTCATGAGCGGTTCCATCGCACAGGGCACCAGCCAGACCCACGGGAACACGCACATACTCCACTTCCTGGTGCGGCTCCCGAGGTCCATGGAAGACGTCTGGCCGGCGGTGGCCACCCGCGAGGGACTCACGGGATGGTGCACCGCCGTCGCCGTTCTCGAACCCCGGCTCGACGGCACGGTCGTCCTGGGCGAGCTGGGCACCGGCCGGGTCACGGCCTGGGACGTGGACCGGGTCGCGGAGTACAGCCTGGAGGGCGGCGGGCGGATCCGGTTCCATCTGGAGCGGGACGGGGGAACGGCCAGCGTGCTGCGCTTCACCCGCGAGTTCCAGGGCGAGAGCGACTCGGAGTCCGCCTGGCGGATCAGATTCGAACGCCTTATCGAACAGCTGGGGCGTTCCTAGGCGGGCGTTCCTGGGTCAGCACACCGCGGACAGGCTGCCGTGGGCCACCGAGGCGATCCGGTCGCGCAGCCGCTCGACGTACAGCCGCAGGTTCTTCGCCGCCACGTCCGTGTCCGGGTAGCGGCTCGCCAGCCACAGCCCCTCCGGCAGCCGGTTCACCCACACGCACACCTGGTCGCCGTACGACACCCGCAGCAGTGCGTGCGCCCGCTGCTCGGCCCAGCGTCCGGCGCCGGGGATGGCCCGGGTGTCGACGTAGGAGACGATCGAGTACAGGTCCGGCGAGGTCGGCCGGAAGTCCGCGCCGAGCAGGCTCAGCACCCGGGCCAGCGGCATCCGGGCCAGCGACCGGTTGGCCTGCAGCTCGGCGCGCACCGCCCGCAGGGTGTCCGGGAAGCCCTTCGCAGGGCCGACCGGGACCTCGATCGGGGCACCGCCCACGTACCAGCCCACCGAGTCGCTCCACCGCGACTTCACCCGGGTGTGGAACGGCACCACCGTCCGGTACACCGGCTGCCCGCCCAACTCGTGCACGATCAGCCCCGTCGCGGCCAGCAGGCCGACCAGACTGCCGCCGTACGGCCTGCAGTACGCCTCGAACGCCGCCGCCTCGTCCGCGTCCGCCAGCGGCTCGCACAGCATCCGCTGCCTCGGCAGCGGCCCACCCGGCTCCAGGCCCAGATCGACCGGGAAACCCGGCAGCACGCCGTCGCAGCGCCGGATGAACTCGCGCCAGCGGCCGACGATCGCGTGCCGGCCGTCGATGCCGTCCGCGTCGGCCCGCTCGATCTCGCAGAAGTCGACGTAGCTGGCCGCCGGGGCGAGGGAGCCGGGCTTTGTGCCGGCCAGGCCCTGCGTGTACAGCTCGTGCACCTCGGCGGGGATCCGCTGCAGCGAGTAGGCGTCGACGTTGCTGTGGTCGAAGGCCAGGTACACGCTGGCGCCGTCGTCCCGTACGACCGCCGTGTAGATCAGGTTCGGCCAGCGCAGCGCGTCCGCGACCGTGTCGAAACGGTCCTGGAGGTGCCGTACCAGCTCGTCCGCGTCCGGGAAGTCGCCCGCGTCCTCCCGGTGCAGGGACACATCGGCGGCGTCGAGGGTGAACCGGCGCAGGGTGTCGTTCTCCCAGCGGAAGCCGCTGCGCAGCGTCTCGTGCCGCACCGTCCAGGCGCGCAGCGCACCCTGCAGCACATCGAGGTCGACCGGGCCAGGCAGGTCGAAGGCGGTGCCCAGCCAGGTCGGCACGAACAGCCCGTCCTCCCGGACGCACTTGGCGGTCCGGATGTGCGACTCCTGGATGTAGGCGGGCGGCCGGGAGTCGTCCGGGAGCGCCGTCGCCGCCGCCACGGTCGCCGGGCTCAGTGTCCACTCGACGAGCCGTCCCGGCCGGACCTCGCAGCGCTGGATGTCAGTGATTCGCACGCGTCTCCCATCGCAAGGAAAGGGGCCCTGGTTGCGGGCCCCCTTCAAGGCAATGCCGTGGGACGCGGGCGGGACATGCCCGGCGAGTTCATTTCAACGGATCGGGTGGCAGTCCGAACGCGGAAGTGGACAACCGACGGTGACGCGGCGAGGTCCGGTGCGCCCGGGGGTTCACCCGACGGTGATCGAGTCGAGCTTCTCGCGCAGGTACACATGCGAGTCGACCGGCGGGTACGCCACCCGGCCCACCGGCGCCGGCACGGACTCCACCCGGGTGCCCGGGGTGCACTCGCCGAAGTACACGAGCGAGATCAGCTCCTCGGCGGGCTCGTCGACGGGCGGCGGCAGCACCCGGTGCCGCCCGGACCGCCACCGGTCGCCGGTCCAACGGGCCAGCAGGTCACCGACGTTGATGGTGAAGGCGTCCGGGTCGTACGGCGCGTCCTCCCAGCCCCCCTCCTCGGTGTACACCTGGAGGCCGCCCTTCCCTGCCTGCCGGTCCAGGACGGTCACGGTCCCGAAGTCGGTGTGCGGCCCGATCCGGAACTGCCCCGGCAGCGGCTCGCCGACGACGTCCGTCCCCGGATACCAGTTGATGTTGAAGCCGTACGTCGGATGGTCCATGTGCCGGGAGAAGAAGTCGGGTTCGAGTCCGAGGGCGTATCCCAGCAGCGACAGCAGCCGCCTCTCCAGCGCGGCCATGTGCGACAGGTATGTCGTGCAGAGGGTGCGGAGTGCGGGCACCTCGGCGGGCCACACGTTGGGCGCGTACCACTGCGCGTTCACGACGGGATCGTCGAAGGGCTCGTCCGTCGCGAACGTGAGCGACTCCTTCAGATCGGGCGGCGTCTCGGTGCCCTCCGCGTACCCGTTGGCCTCGGCACCGGGCCCGAGCCAGCCGCGACCGCCGACCTTGGCCTCGTAGGCCCGCTTGACCTCGGCGGGCAGCAGAAAGAACTCCCGGGCGGCCGCCCGGATACCGGCCCGCAGCCCCGGCTCCACACCATGCCCGGTGACCAGCAGAAACCCGGCGGACTGCAGGGCCTGGTCAACGGTACGCGCGAGGGCGGCGCGGTCCTCCTCGCCACCGCCGGGCCAGGGCCGCAGATCAATGGTCGGAACGCGCGACTCACTCACCGATGTCCTCATTCCACAGCTCCGGGTTGTCCTTGACGAAGTCCGTCATCAGGGCCACGCACGCGGGGTCGTCGAGCAGGACGATCTCCACGCCGTGTCCGGCGAGCCAGTCGTGGCCGCCGTGGAAGGTGGCGGCCTCGCCGACCACCACCCGGGAGATCCCGAACTGACGGACCAGGCCGCTGCAGTACCAGCACGGGGAGAGCGTGGTGACCATGGTCGTGCCGCGGTACGTGCGCTGCCGGCCCGCCGCGCGGAAGGCGGCCGTCTCCGCGTGGGCCGAGGGGTCGCCGTCCTGGACCCGGCGGTTGCGGCCGCGGCCGAGGAGGGTGCCGTCGCGGCCGTAGAGCGCGGCGCCGATCGGGATCCCGCCCTCGGCAAGTCCCGCGCGGGCCTCGTCCAGGGCGGTGGCGAGCCAGGCGCGGGCCTGTTGTTCGTCCATGGCTTTACTGTGCTGTGCGGGGGAGTGCGGGGCAACGGGGGGTGGGGGCGCCGGCCGGCGCGGGCGGGGCGCATCGGGCAGGCCCCCACGGCGCTCAGCCCTCCGCCGCCACCGACCGCCAGATCCGCTCCGGCAGCAGCACCGCCGCCTGATCAAGGTCGACGTCGTCGAACCCGGCCAGCCATCGCCGCGCGATCCCGATCACGGGGCCGAGGATGAGGGACTCCAGCAGCGGGGCCGGGAGGGGGGCGAGGGCGCCGGAGGCCACGTACCGGGCCGCCCACTCCGCCAGCGGCGACAGGCGGGCCTCCTGGGCGTCCCGGAGCTGCCGGCCCTCGGTCATTCCGCGCCGGTCGGCATAGGAGGAGTGCAGGAGCAGCGCGGCGTCCCGGTGCTCCTGGACGAAGTTCAGGTAGGCCCCGACGAGGGCACGAATACCGGTGTGGGCGGTACGGGTGTGCTCCAGCGCCGCGACCAGCTCGCCCAGCAGCCGGCCGAGCCACCGCGTCAGCAGGGCGTTCATCAGCCCGTCGACGCTGCCGAAGTGGTGGTACAGGCTGCCGAGGCTGACCCCGCTCGCCCGGGTGACCGCCGCGACCGTCAGCCCCTGCTCACCCGACTCGGCGTACACCCGCAGTGCGGCGTCCAGGAGCTGTTCGACCGTGGCCTCGCCACGCTGCTGCTTGGGGCTCATTCTGAATTACTTTTCTAGAAAGATATTTTAGTTCTGTGGGCAGTTGGCCCACACTGGTTGCCTCATCCTCACATCCAGGAGCGGCTGGTGTCGTCACCCGAGAACCCCGGAATCCCCGAGATCCCCGTCTCCCTCACCCCACAGCAAGCCGCCTCCGGTACGGTCCTCAGGCTGCCGGCGAGCACGGGCGTACCGCCGGTCCGCATACCGCCGGTCCGCGACGGCGACCTCGTACGGCTGCGCACCGCCGACGGCGAGGTGCGCCTGCGGATCCGTGTCACGCCGGCCGGCACCGGACCGGCCCCGGCCGGGAAGAAGCAGGGGCTCGCCTGCCTGGGCGTGCTCGGTGTCATCGCCGTCGTCGTGTTACTGCTGGTGCTCACCCATCAGGGCGGTGGCAGCGGCGGTTCCTCCGACGACGCGGCCGGATCGTCGTCGTACTCGCCGTCGTACCCGACCGCCACGGCGACCGACGAGCCGTACACCAGCGACCCGTACAGCAGCGATCCGTACAGCAGCGATCCGTCGTACGGCACCGGCGACCCCTACGGCGGCTCCACCCCGGACCCGAGCCCCTACACCTCGGGCACCTGCCTCAACGGCACCCTGCCGAACTCCACCACCGCCCAGTCCGTCAGCGGTGTGGAGGAGGTGTCCTGCTCCGCGTCCGACGCGCACTACAAGGTGATCGAGACGATTCCGCTGACCTCGGACATGAGCCGCTGCAACGACAACCCCCGGACCGAGTACGCCTTCTCCTCGCGCTACACGATCAACGGGGCGACGGTGAACGAGTACGTCTACTGTCTGGTGGGCCTCGGGTCCTACGCACGCTGAAGCAGGGGGAAAGACTTGAACGGGGAACACGACTGGGTCGAGCCGCTGGAGGAGGACGACCCCCGGCGGATCGGACCGATCCCGCTCGTCGGCCGGCTCGGGGCCGGCGGCATGGGGCGGGTCTACCTCGGTGTGCACGAGGGGCGGTACGCCGCCGTCAAACAGGTCCTGCCGTCGGTCGTCGGCGAGGACAAGGACTTCGTCCGTCGCTTCGGGCACGAACTGGACAACCTCTCCCGGCTGCCCGCCGGGGCCACCGCACCCCTGCTCGCCGGGGACCGGGACGCCCGGCCACCGTGGTTCGCCACCGCGTACGTCCCCGGGCTGACCCTGCGCGAGGCCGTCGAGGCGCACGGCGGGCCGCTGCCGGCCGCGTCGCTGTGGCGGCTGCTGCGGGAGGCGGCGGCGGGTCTCGCGGCGGTGCACGGGCTGGGCATGGTGCACCGGGACGTCAAGCCGTCCAACGTCATGCTGACCCTCGACGGGGTCACCCTCATCGACTTCGGGGTCGCCCGGGCCGCCGAGCAGAGCCAGCTGACCCGGACCGGCATGGTGGTCGGCACCCCCGCCTACATGTCACCGGAACAGGCCTCGGGTGCGCGGCGGTTGACCGGCGCGGTGGACGTCTTCGCGCTCGGGTCCGTGGTGGCGTACGCCGGGTCCGGGCGGCCGCCGTTCGGTGACGAGTCCGGCCACGGGGTGCTGTACCGGATCGTCCACGAGCAGCCCGACCTGGCGGAACTGCGCGCGGTGGACCCGGAGTTGGCGTCGGTCGTCGCCTCCTGTCTGGACAAGGACCCCGAAGGCCGCCCCACCGCGCCCGAACTCCTGAACCTGACCGCCGGCCACGTCCCGTCTCCCGGCTCCTCGCCATGGCCGCCCGCCATCACCGAACACCTCACCGCACGCGCCGAGTTCGCGTCGGCGGTACCGGAGCCCGGCCCGGCCGAGGAGGCAGAGGGGACGGAGGGGACCGAGGGGACGGAGGGGGACGGTCGGCCCGAGCCCGAGATCGTCGTGGGGCCCTCCAAGCGCCGGCCGGAGCGGGAGCGGGGCCGCAGGCGCGTGCTGGTGGCTGTCGTGCCGGTCGTGGTCGGCGCCGGTGTCGCGACCCTCGCGTTTCAGCTGGCCCCGTACGCCACCGACACCCACCGGAGCGACGCCGCCGGCACTCCGGGATCCTCCGTCTCCGCGCCGGCCGCCCCCGGGCCCGGCCACTCCTCGGGGAGCCCCTCCGGGACGGCCGAGCCGGGCAAGAAGGGCTCCGCCACACCGGCCGGTGAGAAGAATCAGCGGGGCAAGGGGGACTCGAAGGCCAGGAGCGGAGGGAGCGGAGGGAGCGGCGGGAGTGGAGGCGGCAGCGGCAGCACCAGCTCCGGCTCCGGAACCGGCAGCTCGGGCGGCTCCGGCGGGTCGGGTAGCTCCGGCAGCTCGGGCAGCTCCGGCGGTTCCAGCAGCTCGGGTGGCTCCAGTAGCGGCGGTGGGTCCGGCGCCGGTGGTTCGAGCAGCGGTGGGCCGACCGGGAGCGGCGGCACCGATTCCGACGCCTTCCGGCTGAAGAACGGCGAGAACGGCAAGTGCCTGATCCAGGTCTACGGCTCCACCGGCCTCGGCAGTTGCTCGGACTCCTCGGCCCGCTGGACCTTCCGCAGCGCCGCCGGCGGCACCGTCAAGGTCGTCAACGTCTCGACCGGCGCCTGCCTGAGCGCCAACGGCAACGGCCAGGCCGTCTTCGTCGGCGACTGCTCGCAGGGCGGCAGCAACCTGCGCTGGACGACGGGCTCCGGCAACTCCCTGCGCACGGTCTACGACGGCGGCTGCCTCGACCTCGCCTTCGGAGGCGGCGTGGCCGAGGCGACCTGCACATCGGGGGCGTCCTCGCAGAGCTGGGCCCGGACCTGAGGCCGCCGCCGTCCGGCGGTGCCGGGGCTGACAGTTGACGCCGACTCAGTCGGTCACGCGCAGCAGCAGCTTCCCCGTGCTCGTCCGTCCGCCCATCAGCCGGTGCGCCTCCGCCGCGTCCGCGAGGGCGAACTCGGCCGTCACCGGCAGTGTCACCGTCCCGTCGACCGCCTTCGCGAACGCCTGCTCCACCAGCCGGCGCAGGGTGTCCGGCGCGGACGTGGTGAGGGTGAGGATGGAGAAGCCGGAGACCGAGACGCCGAGCGGTGCCAGCTCCGCCTGGCCCACGCTCCACGGCTCGGCCCCGCTCGCGTTGCCGAAGGAGACCAGGCGCCCGAAGACCGCCAGCGAGGCGAGTCCGGCGCGCAGGGTGTCGCCGCCGACGGGGTCCAGCACCAGGTCGACGCCGCGTCCGCCGGTCGCCTCGCGCACCGGCTCCTGGAAGGCGCCGGTGAACACCTCGTCGTACCCGTGGTTCTTGGCGTGGGCGGCCTTCGCGGCCGAGGACACCACGCCGTACACCGCCCCGGCGCCCGCCGCCCGCGCGAGCTGTCCGACCGCCGTGCCGATCCCGCCCGCCGCGCTCTGCACGAGCACCGACTCGCCGGGCTGGAGCCGGCCGACGGTGTGGACGAGGGCGTACGCCGTGGGCAGGACCGCCGGCAGGGTCGCGGCGGTGCGCAGGTCCAGGCCGGAGGGGACCGGGAAGACGGTCGCGGCCTCGGTCACCAGCACCTCCGCGTACGCGCCGCCCTCGGTGAGCGCCACCACCTCCTGGCCGACAGCGAGGTCCGTGACCCCGGCGCCGAGCGCGCGGACGCGGCCGGAGACCTCCACGCCCGGGACGTACGGCAGCGCGGGCACCCGGTAGCCCTCCGCGCGGGCCTTGAGGTCGGCGAAGTTCACGCCGGCGTAGGCCACGTCGATGCTCACCTGCCCGGGTCCGGGTTCGGGCGCCTCGGTCGCCACCACCCGCAGCACCTCGGGACCGCCGTACTCCTGGAACTCCACAGCGCGCATGCCGCACCCCTGACTCGGCTCAAGTGTTCAATCGAAAGCGAACACTCGTGAGTGTATGGTTTTCATCGAACACTCGGCAAGCGGAAGTGCGAGTGGAAGTGCAAGCGGAAGTGGAGGAGGGGAGCGTGACGTGAGCACCGGCAGTCACCGGGCCGCCCCGGAGCACACCCACCCCGACGACGTGCCCGTCCTCACGGCGCTGGCCGCCCTCGCCGACCCCGTGCGCATCTCCCTGGTCAGGGAGCTGGCCGGGTCCCCCGACTGGACCCGCAGCTGCGGCAGCTTCGACGTGCCGGTCGGCAAGGCCGCCCTCAGCCACCACTTCGTGGTGCTGCGCGGGGCCGGGCTGGTGGAGCAGCGCGACGAGGGCCCCCGGCGGGTCAACCGGCTGCGCCGGACCGAGTTCGACGCCCGCTTCCCGGGGCTGCTGGACCTGATCCTCAGGGGTGACTGACCCGGCCGGGCGCCCGCGATCTGCCCGTATCGGCGGCGCCGATGGGCCCATCGGCAACACCCCGTACTGGCCCGTGGATCGATGTCCGGCCTGGTCCTAGCGTCGTGGCCATGACCTCGGAACTCAAGGGCACCGCCCAGCTGACCACCGCCATGATGCTCTCCGGCACGCTCGGCGTCTTCGTCGTCGAGTCGGGTGCCTCACCCTTCAACGTCGTCTTCTTCCGCGTCCTGTTCGGCGCCCTCGCCCTGGGCGGCTATGTCGCCGCCCGAGGCTGGCTGCGCGACCACGGCTTCACCCGCCGCACCCTCGGACTCGCCGTCCTGGGCGGGGTGTTCATCGTCTTCAACTGGGTGCTGCTGTTCTCGTCGTACGAGAACACGTCCATCTCGGTCGCCACGGTCGTCTACCACACGCAGCCCTTCTACGTGGTCCTCCTCGGCGCCCTGCTGTTCCGCGAACGGCTCACCGCCGCGAAGGTCGGCTGGATCGCCGTCGCGTTCGCCGGACTGATCCTGGTGTCGGGCGTCACCCCCGGCGACTTCGCGCGCGGCGGCTCGTACCTGCTCGGCATCGGCCAGGCCCTCCTCGCCGCCCTGCTCTACGGCCTGTCCACCCTGGTCACCAAGCGGATCACCGGTGTCCGCCCGCACCTGATCGCCCTCGTCCAGGTCCTCGTCGGCATCCCGCTGCTGCTCCCCTTCGCGGACTTCGGTGCGATGAGCGGGACCGGCTGGGACTGGGGCTGGCTCGTCGGGCTCGGCCTGATCCACACCGGGGTGATGTACGTCCTGATGTACGCCGCGTACGCCAAGCTGCCGACCGCGAAGATCGCCGTACTGGCCTTTGTCTACCCGGCCGTGGCGATGCTGATGGACTGGCTGGTCTACGGCCACCACATCGGGCTCGTCCAGGCGCTGGGCGTGCCGCTGATCGTGACGGCGAGCCTCAAGGTCAGCCTCGCCCGTCCTGTTCGCACAGCAGCCGCCGCGCCCGCTCCACGAACAGCCGGGCGTGCGCCGGAAGCCGCTTCCCGGACCGCCACGCCAGTTGCGTCCGAAGCGTGAACGGCGGCTCCCAGGCGAGCCGTACGAGAGAGCCCTCCGCGAGTTCGGCGGCGACCGTCACCTCGGGCAGCAGCGAGACACCGAGGCCGGCCGCCGCCGCGCGCTTGGTGGCCTCGATCGTGCCGAACTCCATGAAGCCGACGTCTCCGGGGGACCCGAGGGACTTCAGCTCCCGCTCGAACAGGTCCCGGTAGGCGCAGCCCGGCTCGGTGGCCAGCAGGGGCTGCGCCACGAGGTCGGAGGTGGCGACGGCCGCCCCGGCCAGGGCGTGCCCGGGCGCCGCGACGAGCGCCAGCGGCTCGACCGCGAGCACGGCGGTCTCCAGGCCCGGGTGCTCGGTCTCCTCCTCCATCAGGAACCCGACGTCGTACGTGCCCTGACGCAGCGCCTGCCGGGTCTCGTCGCCGATGGTGGTGCGCAGCGCCAGCCGTACCTTGGGGTGGCGGTGGTGGAAGTACTCCAGCAGCGGCGGCAGCCGGTAGGAGGTGAGCGACTCCATGGTGCCGACGGTGAGGGTGCCGGAGGGCTCCTCCGGCTCGACGACGGCCGCCCGGGCCTCTTCCGCCAGCTCGATGATCTGCCGGGCGTACGGCAGCAGCCGCTCACCGGCCTCGGTGAGCCGGATCCGGCTGCCGAGCCGGTCGAACAGCTCGACGCCGAGGGAGGACTCCAGGGCGCGGATCTGACCGGTCACGCTGGACTGCGCGTACGACAGCTCGGCCGCGGCCTGGGTGAAGCTCAGCACGGCGGCGACCTTCTCGAAGGTGACGAGCAGCCGGAGTTCCATCAGCCCTTCTCGGGGTCGTCCTTGTTCAGGGACTTGAGGAACTCGGGGTTGTCGTCGGGGGCGACCCACCGCCCGGGCGTGGCGCCCCCCGCCGGCGCGGTCTGCCGCACCTTGCCGGTGAGCAGCCAGGCGACCGGGCCGACCAGCACCTCGCCGAAGAGCAGGATGATGACCACCCACGCGATCTTCGGCAGATGCCGCACCTCTTCCTCGGGGGTGTTCAGGCAGTCCACGAAGGCAAAGATCCACAGCGCCAGTACCAGCAGGAACGGCAGATACCTGAGCATGGCGTGCGATCCCCCGACGAAGTGAGACGGCCCCGGTGACCGGGCCAGGGTAGCGGGTGGCAGATACTGGGACACATGGCTTACGACGATCTTCGCTCCCTGCTGCGGGCGCTGGAGCGCGAGGGCGACCTCAAGCGCATCAAGGCCGAGGTCGACCCCTAT
This sequence comes from Streptomyces sp. NPDC001709, assembly GCF_053596375.1. NCBI lineage: Bacteria > Bacillati > Actinomycetota > Actinomycetes > Kitasatosporales > Streptomycetaceae > Streptomyces > Streptomyces sp. NPDC001709. The sequence goes on from NZ_JBSFGB010000016.1 coordinate 85,980, forward strand.
CTGGAAGTCGGGGAGATCGTCGACCGGGTGCAGAAGTCCGGCGGCCCGGCGCTGCTCTTCGAGAACGTGAAGGGCTCGGCGATGCCCCTCGCCATGAACGTCTTCGGCACCGACCGCCGCCTGCTGAAGGCGCTGGGCCTGAAGTCGTACGGCGAGATCTCCGAGAAGATCGGCGGCCTGCTGCGGCCCGAGCTGCCGCACGGCTTCGTCGGCGTCCGCGAGGCCTTCGGCAAGCTCGGCGCGATGACCCACGTGCCGCCCAGGAAGGTCAAAGAGGCTCCCGCGCAGGAGGTCGTCCTGCACGGCGACGAGGTCGACCTCGACCGCCTGCCCGCCCTCTTCACCTGGCCCCAGGACGGCGGCTCCTTCTTCAACCTGGGGCTCACGCACACCAAGGACCCCGAGACCGGTATCCGCAATCTGGGCCTGTACCGCCTGCAGCGCCACGACAAGCGCACCATCGGCATGCACTGGCAGATCCACAAGGACAGCCGGAACCACTACCAGGTGGCCGCCAGGAGGGGGGAGCGGCTGCCCGTCGCCATCGCCTTCGGCTGCCCCCCGGCCGTCACCTACGCCTCCACCGCCCCGCTCCCCGGCGACATCGACGAGTACCTGTTCGCGGGGTTCATCGCGGGCAAGCGGATCGAGATGGTCGACTGCAAGACGGTCCCGCTCCAGGTCCCGGCGAACGCCGAGGTCGTCCTGGAGGGCTGGCTGGAGCCGGGCGAGATGCTGCCCGAGGGCCCCTTCGGCGACCACACCGGCTTCTACACCCCGCAGGAACCCTTCCCGGCGCTGAAGATCGACTGCGTGACCATGCGGAAGCGCCCGCTGCTCCAGTCGATCGTGGTCGGGCGCCCGCCGACGGAGGACGGCCCGCTCGGCCGCGCCACGGAACGCTTCTTCCTGCCGCTGCTGAAGATCATCGTCCCGGACATCGTGGACTACCACCTGCCCGAGGCCGGCGGCTTCCACAACTGCGCGATCGTCTCGATCGACAAGAAGTACCCCAAGCACGCGCAGAAGGTGATGCACGCGATCTGGGGCGCCCACATGATGTCCCTGACCAAGCTGATCGTGGTCGTGGACTCCGACTGCGATGTGCACGATCTGCACGAGGTCGCCTGGCGGGCCCTCGGTAACACCGACTACGCCCGTGACCTCACCGTCGTCGAAGGCCCCGTCGACCATCTCGACCACGCCTCCTACCAGCAGTTCTGGGGCGGCAAGGCGGGGATCGACGCCACGAAGAAGTGGCCGGAGGAGGGGTACACGCGGGACGGAGGCTGGCCGGACATGGTCCTCTCCGACCCCGATACGGCGGCCCTGGTGGACCGCCGCTGGAAGGAGTACGGCCTGTGAGCAGCGCCTCTGCCGCGATCCCCCAGCCGGGACGCACCAAGGCCTTCCTGCGCCTGGTGATGATCGAGCACTCGATCTTCGCGCTCCCCTTCGCCTACATCGCCTCCCTCACGGCGATGTACGAGTGGGACAAGAGCATCCACTGGGGCCGGCTGCTGCTGGTCACCGTCTGCATGGTCGGCCTGCGCACGTTCGCGATGGCGGTCAACCGGATCATCGACCGCGAGATCGACGCCCGTAACCCCCGTACGGCCCACCGCGAGCTGGTGACCGGCGCGATGTCGGTCCGGCACGCCTGGACCGGCGCCCTGATCGCCCTGGTGATCTTCCTGGGCGCGGCGGCCCTGCTGAACCCGCTGTGCCTGGCGCTGGCCCCGGTGGCGGTGATCCCGATGGTGATCTACCCCTACGGCAAACGCTTCACGAACTTCCCGCAGGCCATCCTCGGCCTCGCCCAGGCCATGGGCCCCGTCGGCGGCTGGCTCGCCATCTCCGGCTCCTGGAACTGGGACGCGGTGATCCTCGGCCTCGCCGTCGGTATCTGGATCGGCGGCTTCGACCTGATCTACGCCTGCCAGGACGTCGAGACCGACCGCGAGACCGGCGTCATGTCGGTCCCGGCCCGCTTCGGCATCCCGGCCGCGATCTGGGGCGCCCGGGCCTGCCACACGATCACGACGGCCCTGCTCGTCTGGTACGCCGCCGTCACCGGCGCGGGTGCCTTCTTCTGGTTCGGCCTGCTGATCGTCGCGGGTGCGTTCCTCTACGAGCACTCGATCGTCCGGCCGCACGACCTGTCCCGTCTGAACAGGGCGTTCTTCAGCGTCAACGGCTTCATCGGGATCGCCCTGTTCGTGTGCGCGCTGCTGGACCTGCTGGTGCGCGGTCTGACCTTGTAGAGGGCGTGTGTCGAGGCTGTGCGGGTGCCACACCCCGAAGGCCCCCGCTGATCTTCGGTTGCTACCGTCCGTACGGTAGTTGTACCGACCAACAGAAAAGAACACGGGGTTCATGGTGACGAAACTTGCGCGTGTCGCGACCGTTGTCGCGCTGGTCGGCGGTGTGGTGGCCGGGGTGGTTCCGGCGGCGTCGGCCGCTCCGGCGAAGTCCAGGACGCTGGCGTCGATCACGCTGAGGGCGAAGCCGACCGCCAAATCCACTGCCCTGGGCGTCATCCCCAAGGGCACGGTCATCACGACCAACGACACGTCTTATGTGGCGGGCGCGACCTACAAGGCCTGCGGGGTGAAGGAGCGCCTCTGGTACCCGGTCAAGTGGAAGGGCGCCAAGGGCTACGTCGTCGCCGCCTGCCTCCAATGGGTGTGACGCGTCTGCCGTAAGAACCGAACGCCCGTCGGGAGTGGCCGGTGCCACCCCGGCGGGCGTACGCCTTTGCGGAGCCGAAGACGCCGGACCGGTCCTGAACGACGTCCCGCCCACCGGTACGCTCAAGGTGTGAACGCAGGAGAAACGCGGCGCGTGCCTTGGATCGTGGGGGTGTCCGGTGCATCCGGGACGCCGTATGCGGCGGCCGTGCTGCGGGCGTTGCTGGAGGCGGGGGAGACGGTCGACCTGGTGGTCAGCCGGGCCTCGCGGCTGACCCTGCTGGACGAGACGGGTATCTCGTTCCGCGATGCCCACTGGCAGGACGACCTGCGGGAATGGCTGGCCCGGGGTGCCGACGGCAAGCCCGGGACCTTCGACGTCGACATCAGCGCGGTGCGGTACTGGAACGCGGGCGACCTCGCGGCCGGGCCGTCCTCGGGGTCGTACCCGGCGAAGGGGATGATCATCGTGCCGGCCTCCACCGCCTGTGTGGCCGGAGTCGCCCTCGGACTGTCCAAGGACCTCTTGCAGCGTGCGGCGAGCGTCACCCTGAAGGAACGCCGGACGCTGATCGTGGCCGTACGGGAGACCCCCTTGAACGGCCAGACCCTGCGGCACCTCGTCAGGCTGGACGACGCCGGCGCCGCCGTCGTACCGGTCTCGCCCGGCTTCTACGCCGGCGCCACCCACATTCAGGACCTGGTGGACTTCGTCGCCGGGCGGGTGCTGGACGCGGCGGGCGTCGAGCACGGCCTGTACCGCCGCTGGCAGGGCGAGCTGGGCGGCGGCTCACCGGGCAATCAGCAGTAGGCAGCAGTAGCCAAGCAGTAGCTCTCATCACTTCACGAACTTTCACCGGAAGGCTTCGATCGCATGGACGCGGTGGACAGGCAGCTCATCCAGGCCCTGAGGGAGAACGGCCGGGCCTCCTACGCGGAGCTGGGACGCCTCGTCGGCCTGTCGGGCCCCAGCGTCACCGACCGCATCAACCGTCTGGAGGCGGCCGGTGTCATCACCGGCTACCGCGCCACGGTGAACGCGGCCTCCCTCGGCCTCGGCGTCACCGCGCTGATCGGCATCTCGCTCTCCGACGCCGCCGACCACGAGGACGTCGCCCAGCGCCTGAGGGACCTGCCGGAGATCGAGGACTGCTGGTTCATCGCCGGCGACGACTCCTTCATGCTCAAGGTGCGGGCCACCGACGTGGACGGCCTGGAGCGGATCATCCGGCGGCTGTCCGGCACCAAGGGCGTCTCCCGGACCCGTACCACCATCGTGCTGTCCACGAAGTGGGAGAACCGGGTCGGAGAACTGCCCGAAGAGGTCTAGGGATACCGTTGGTCGGGCTGTCGTAGAAAGGGCGTGTTGGCATGGACGTCGGGCTCAAGCGCGAGCTGGAGGAGAAGGTCCGCTCCGGTGAGCGGCTGACCCGCGAGGACGGCATCGCGCTGTACGAGTCGGACGACCTGGCGTGGCTCGGCGGCCTCGCCCACGAGGTGCGCACCCGCAAGAACGGCGACGTCGTGCACTTCAACGTCAACCGGCACCTGAACATGACCAACGTGTGCACGGCCTCCTGCGCCTACTGCTCCTTCCAGCGCAAGCCGGGGGAGAAGGACGCGTACACGATGCGCATCGAGGAGGCCGTCAAGCTCGCCAAGGCGATGGAGTCGGAGAACCTCACCGAACTGCACATCGTCAACGGCCTGCACCCGAACCTGCCGTGGCGCTACTACCCGCGCTCGCTGCGGGAGCTGAAGGCGGCCCTGCCGAACGTCTCCCTGAAGGCCTTCACGGCCACGGAGATCCACCACTTCGAGACCATCTCCGGGCTCTCCGCCTCCGAGATCCTCGACGAGCTGATCGACGCCGGTCTGGAGTCGCTGACCGGCGGCGGCGCCGAGATCTTCGACTGGGAGGTCCGGCAGCACATCGTGGACCACCGCACCCACTGGGAGGACTGGTCCCGCATCCACCGCCTGGCGCACGAGAAGGGTCTGAAGACCCCGTCCACCATGCTCTACGGCCACATCGAGGAGCCGAGGCACCGGGTCGACCACGTCCTCAGGCTCCGTGAACTGCAGGACGAGACGAACGGCTTCCAGGTCTTCATCCCGCTGCGCTACCAGCACGACTTCGTGGACATGAAGGACGGCAAGATCCGCAACCGCCTTCAGGCCCGCACCCAGATGGCGACCGGCGCGGAGGCGCTGAAGACCTTCGCGGTCTCCCGCCTGCTGTTCGACAACGTCCCGCACGTGAAGGTCTTCTGGGTGATGCACGGCGTGCAGACCGCCCAGCTGGCCCTCCAGCACGGCGCGGACGACATGGACGGCTCGGTCGTCGAGTACAAGATCACCCACGACGCGGACAACTTCGGCACGCCGAACAAGCTGACCCGCGAGGACCTGCTGGAGCTGATCCGCGACGCTGGTTTCCGCCCGGTGGAGCGGAACACGCGGTACGAGATCATCCGCGAGTACGAGGGCCCCGACCCGGCACGCAGGGAGTCCCCCCAGCCGATGCGGGTGTGAGGCCTTCGCCCACCCACCACCCGACTCGGTTGGTGAAGAGGGTGCTCCGAGGGGTACCCGGGGGCGGTGAGTTCCCGTACGACCGCCCCCGAAGACGCCTACACGGCGGAGCCCTTCGTCCCGGATGACGCCGACCTCGCCGCACTCCGCCAAGCTGCCGCAGGCTGCCGTGGCTGCCCCCTGCACGAGAACGCCACGCAGACGGTGTTCGGCGCGGGCAACGCGCACGCGCGCGTGATGCTCGTCGGGGAGCAGCCCGGTGATCAGGAGGACCGGCAGGGCAAGCCGTTCGTCGGCCCGGCCGGGCGGCTGCTCGACAAGGCGCTCGCGGAAGCCGGCATAGACCCGGCGGACGCCTACGTCACCAACGCGGTCAAGCACTTCAAGTTCACGCAGACCGAGCCCCGCAAGCGCCGGATCCACAAGACGCCGAGCCTGCGGGAGATGACCGCCTGCGGGCCCTGGCTCGCGGCGGAGCTGGCGCTGGTGGAGCCGAAGCTGATCGTGGTGCTGGGCGCGACGGCCGGGAAGGCGCTGCTGGGGTCGTCGTTCCGGGTGGGCGAGGTGCGCGGGACCGTACTGGAGGAGGAGATCCACGGGCGGCCGGAGCGGCTGGTGCCGACCGTGCACCCGTCGTCGGTGCTGCGGGCGCAGGACGACGAGGACAGGAAGGCCGCGTACCAGGGGCTCGTCGCCGATCTGAAAGTGGCTGCACGCGCCCTTGGGTAATAGATACGGTGCCTCCATGCCACTTACTTTCACGCTGGACCCCGCCATGACCCCGGCCCTGCGCGACGGCTTCCTGGACCTATGGACGGACGTCTCCAACGCCGGCGGGGCCGTCGGCTTCGTGCCGCCCGTGACGCGGGAGGACATACGCCCCGAACTCGTCCGCTACCTCACCCAGCTCTCCGAGGGGCGCAGCCGGCTGCTCGTCGGGCACGACGAGGACGGGCAGGTGGCCGCCACCGCCGTCCTCGCCCTCAACTCGCACCGGCTCATGACGCACTGGGTGTGGCTGTACACGGTGATGGTCCACCCCCGGCACCAGGGCAAGGGGTACGGCCGGGATCTGCTGGCGGCCGCCGCCGACTCGGCCCGCACGCTCGAGGGCGTCGAGGCGATCCGGCTGACCTGCCGGGGCAGCATGGGCCTGGAGCGGTTCTACGCCTCCTGCGGTTACAAGGAGGTCGGCCGGGTCCCCGCCGCCATCCGGGTCGCCCCGGGCGACGACCGCGACGACATCACCATGCTGCTGACGCTCGCCTGACCCCCCGCGCGACCCCCCTGCAAGATCCCTCCGCTGTCATGCTTCACTGGACGATGACCTGTTTTGGAATCGGACGACTGGATTGAGATGCTCCGCTACACGCTGATGCGCCTCGGCATCTTCGCCGGCTGCCTCGTGGTGGTCTGGGGAGCCGTCTACTCCGGCATCTTCCCGCGCGGCTTCGGCAACTCCAACGGCCTGTGGGTCCTGCTGCTCGCCCTGGTCCTGTCGGCGCCGATCAGCTGGGTGGTGCTGCGCAAGGAGCGGGACCGGGCCTCGGTGCAGATCGTGACCAAGGTCGACCGGATGAAGGCCAACCTGGACGCCAACCGCAGCCAGGAGGACATCGCCGACGACACCGCGCGGGCGCGGGGCGGGGCAGCCGCATCCAACTAGTCTTGCCCTCATGGGTGGGGCGAGGACCAAACGGATGCCGAGGGCCGTGCGCGAGCAGCAGATGCTCGACGCCGCCGTACGGATATTCGGGCAACGCGGCTACATGGCCGCCTCGATGGACGAGATAGCCGAACTCGCGGGCGTCTCCAAGCCGCTGGTCTATCTGTACCTGAACTCCAAGGAAGACCTCTTCACCGCCTGCATCCGGCGCGAGGCCACCGCCCTGGCGGAGGCCGTCCGCGCCGGAGTCCGTGCGGACCTGCCCGCCGATCGCCGGCTCTGGGACGGCCTCCGGGCCTTCTTCGCGCACACCGCCGAGCACCCCGACGCCTGGTCCGTCCTCCACCTCCAGGCCCGCACTCACGGGGAGCCCTTCGCGGCCGAGGTCGCTGCGATGCGCGAGGAGCTCGTCGCGTTCGTGACCCGCCTGGTCGCGATCACGGCCCGCGAGGCCCACCGCGACCCCGACCTGCCGGAGCACGAGGTCGCCGGCCTGGCCGAGGCACTCGTCGGCGCGGCGGAGTCCCTCGCCACCTGGGCCAACACGACGCCCGGCGTCACGGCCAGGCAGGCGGCGGCCACGCTGATGAACTTCGCGTGGGCGGGGCTGGGGAACCTGATGAGCGGCCACCATTGGACTCCGCCGACTGGAGATGCCTAGGGGTGCGGGGCGCCTGGCCAGGTTATGAACGGTTCGCCGATGGCAGCCGTACCTCTCCGGAGAGATGAAGCCGGTCCCCGCCGCCCCCGCGCAGTTCGAACCGGCCGGCGCCGTCCGCGCCGTACGCCACCGTGCCCGGCAGCAGCACGGGTGCCCGGAACCGGGCCCGGACCACGGTGGCGTCGGGTGCGCCGTGGGCGGCCAGGCAGCGCGCCACCGTCCACATGCCGTGTGCGATGGCCCGGGGGAAGCCGAAGAGGCGGGCGGTGAGGGGGTACAGGTGGATGGGGTTGCGGTCGCCCGAGACGGCGCCGTAGCGCCGGCCGATGTCCTCGGCGAGCCGCCACTCGGCGACGACGGGCAGCGGGGCCGGCCGCGCGTCCCGGGACTCGCCGGTCCGGTCGGTCCGATCGGTCCGGTGCCGCGCGAGATAGGTGCTGCACGACTCCCATACGACGTCCCCGCCGGCCCGCATCGCCGTGACCACCGTGGCCGCGGTGCCGCGCCGGTGCGGGGTCAATCCCCCGATCCCCACGCTGAGTTCGTACTCCCCGTCCGCCGGAAGGGAGGTGTGCCGGCTGATCTCGATCGACGTGTGGACGAGGCCCAGCAGCGGCAGCGGAAAGGCCCGGTCGCTCATCAGCCGCATGGCCAACGGGAAGCCGAGGACGTGCGGGTAGGTGACGGGGAGGGCGCTGTCACCGGTCGGGAAGCCGCAGACGCGCTCGTACGCGGCCAGCCGTTCCAGATCGACCCGCAGACCAGGCAGCACCAGACGCCCGCGCGGGAAGTCCGCCTCCGGGGAGGGCCGCTTGAACGGCGAGCGCAACACACCGGCCGTGAGAGACATCAACTCGCCCGCCATATCCGGCCCCCTGCTGACTCTGAAGTAAGGTTACCGCCGGTAAGCCTACGGCGCGAGTCCCAACCCAAAGGGGCGCGGGGAACTGCGCGAGCAACCCACCGCACACCCGCACCCGGCAACGGCCAGAACCCTCAACGGCGCAAGCGAACCAAAAGTGAGCCCCCGTCACATAACCCCCGACGCTGCACACCCCCAGCCCCGGACCACCCCCAAACCCGCACAACCCCCTCACGCCGGACCCGTACGATCGCCTCCCTAACCTGCGGTAACCCCTCCCCGCAAAGGCACCGCAGGTACACGCACGCCAGAGGAGCCGCCCGTGTCCACCCCCTTCCCGAACGCCCCCGTCTCCTCCGGCCCCGCGGTCTCCGCCACCGACTACGACGGCCTCCCGGTCCTCGTGGAGCCCTGGGTCCAGCGGCTGGACGGCGCCGTACGGGAAGTGTCCGTACCGCCGTTCACGTCCCCGGTCAAACACGGCTCCCTCGCGGACCTGCCGTTCGACAACGCCGAGACCGCCCCCGCCCAGACCGTGCTCAGCCGCAAGCTGCCGGACGGCCGCTGGACGGACGTGACCGCCGCGCACTTCGCCGAGCAGGTCCTCGCCGTGGCCAAGGGGCTGATCGCCGAGGGGCTGGCGCCGGGCGACCGCATCGCCGTCATGGCCCGTACGACCTACGAGTGGACGCTGCTCGACTTCGCCGCCTGGGCCGCCGGCCTGGTCACCGTGCCGATCTACCCGACCTCATCCGTCTTCCAGACGCGCTGGATCCTGCACGACTCCGGCGCGGTCGCCCTGATCACCGAGACGGCCGCCCAGGCCTCCGCCGTGGGCCCCGAACTCCAGCACCTGCCCGACCTGCGCCATCTGTGGGTGATGGACAAGGACCACGTGACCCGGCTCGCCGAGGCCGGTGCGCCGGTGCAGGACGGCGAAGTCGCCGTACGGCGCGGCATGCTGGGCCCCGACACCATCGCCACGCTCATCTACACCTCCGGCACCACCGGCCGCCCCAAGGGCTGCGCCCTCTCGCACGGCAACTTCTTCGCCGAGGTCGACAACGCCATCGAGCTGCTCTACCCGGTCTTCAAGTCCCAGGACGAGGAGCCCTCGGTCCTGCTCTTCCTGCCGATGTCCCACGTCTTCGGGCGGATGGTGGCCATCGCCTGCGTCCGCGCCCGGGTCCGCCTCGGTCACGCGCCGAGCCTGGCCGCCGAGGACCTGCTGCCGGACCTCGCCGCCTTCAGACCGACCTGTCTGCTGACCATCCCCTACATGCTGGAGAAGGTCTACAACTCGGCCCGCGCGAAGGCGGAGTCGGGCGGCCGGGTCGCGACCTTCGACCGGGCGGCGGCCGTGGCCCGGCGCTACGGCGAGGCGCTGGAGGCCCGTCAGACCGGCACCGGCAGCGGCCCGAGCCGCTCCCTGAAGACGGCCCGCACCTTCTACGACCCGCTGGTCTACCGCAAGATCCGCGCCGCGATGGGCGGTCGGGTCCGGTACGCCATCTGCGGCGGCTCCCCGCTCGGCCGGCGCCTCGCCGCGTTCTACGCCGGCGCGGGCATCGAGATCTTCGAGGGCTACGGCCTGACGGAGACCACCGGCGCCACGACCGTCACCCCACCCCTCAAACCCCGCCTGGGCACGGTCGGCTGGCCGCTGCCCGGCACCCGCGTCCGCATCGCCGCCGACGGCGAGATCCTGGTCGCGGGCGAGCACGTGCTGCGCGGCTACTGGGACCCGCAGGCCGGCGGTGTCGTCCCCGCGACCAGGGACGGCTGGCTGGCCACGGGAGACATCGGCGAGCTGGACGACGAGGGCTACCTGACCATCACCGGCCGCAAGAAGGAGCTGCTGATCACGGCGGGAGGCAAGTCGGTGGCCCCGGCCCCGCTGGAGAACTGGCTGCGCCAGCACCCGCTGATCTCCCAGGTGATGCTGGTCGGCGACGCCCGTCCGTACGTCGCCGCCCTCATCACCCTCGACCCCGACGGCATCACCCACTGGCGGCAGATGATCGGCAAGCACCCGGTGCCGCCGGAACTCCTCGTCGGCGACCCCGAGTTGGAGGCCGTCCTGCAGCGCGCCATCGACGAGGCCAACAAGCTGGTCTCCCGCCCCGAGTCCATCCGCCGCTTCGCCGTGCTGCCGGTGGACTTCACGGAGGAGGCCGGCCACCTGACCCCCTCGATGAAACTGCGCCGCGCCCAGATCGCGTCCGACTTCGCGAGCGAGGTGGAGGCGCTGTACGCCGGGCGTTGACTCCGAGGGGCCGGTGAGGGTCGGCACCCGCTCCTCGCTGGTCCCGCGTCGTCCGGACTCGGCGAGGCGGGGAGCGGGTTGCCGCCTGGGTCGGTTCGCGGCCCGGCACCGATCCTCGTACGTCACCTGACGCCCAGTCAATCCTTGGGTCTGCTTATCAAACCCAAGTGTTAGCTTGGGTGTTGTGACCCTGGAAGACCTTCGCGTGTTCGTGGCCGTGTGCCGGGCGGGCAGTCTCAGTTCCGTCGCCCGGGACCTCGGCTGCACCCAGTCCGCCGTCAGCCAGCACGTCAAGCGGCTGGAGCGGGAGACAGGGGCCGCGCTGCTGGAACGGCTGCCACGCGGCGTGGTCCCCACACAGGCAGGCCGGATCCTGGAAGCGGCGGCGGCCGAGGGCATATCCGGCCTCGACCTCGCGGTGCGGCAGCTACGCGACCTCATCGACGGCCACAGCGGGTACGTCCGTGTCGCCACCGGTGCCACCACCGTCCGGCACTTCATGTCCGACGCGGTGGTCACCTTCCGCCGCCGCCACCCGAAGGTCAACCTGGAGTTCCGCACGGTCAGTTCGGGACGCGGCACCTTCGACGCGCTGGCCGACGGGGCCCTCGACCTGGCCTGGATCACGGTCGGCTCCCCGGTGCGCGGCATCGAGCAGCGGACGGTCGCGGAACTGCCCTGGGTGCTCGCCGTCCCCGCCGACGACCCGCTCGCCGGACGGCTGGATCTCGACCCCGCCGAACTGCGGGACGTCCGGCTCATCCGGCTGCCCCCCAACTCCACCTCCGCCGTCCACCTGGATGCGGCCTGCGCCGAACGAGGCGTCCGCTTCACCTACGACACGAGCGTCGCCGACTGGGACACGGCCCTGCTGCTGGCCGAGCTGGGCGTGGGGCGGGCGGTCGTACCCGCCGTACCGGGGCTTCCGGTGCCGGGGGTGGGCGAGCTGCGGCTCGTCCCGCTACCCGGCTTGCGCCCGCTGCCGGTCGGCTGGGCGGTCCGCCGCTGGGACGCGCTCAGCCCTCCGGCACGGGCGTTCGCCGACACGGTGGTCGAGTGCCGGGGCGCTGCCGCGGGCTGAGCGGGACTTCGGCCCAGACCGTCTTGCCGACGGTGCGCTCGGCCACGCCCCACGGCGTTAGTCCAGCTACAGCAGCGGTGAAGGCGGCGAATGCCTGGAGGTAGCCGCCCACCCCACCACCATCCACATCCGCGACTCGAAGCAACCCGCCGCCCCCCACCTCACCGTCACCCCCTCCGCCTGGTCAGCCTTCCTTCTGGGCGAGAAGGAACGCCTGGTCCGCTGACTCCGCCAGCGCAGCGTCCCGTACGCGCACGGTGCTGGAGCGGAGGATGAAACCGCCGTCGGTCAGCAGCTCCGCCATGAATTCGGGGCGACGGCGCTCGAAGTCCAGGCTCACCGGGCGACCCCAAGGCTGTGCCAGGTGCAACGGCACCTCACCCGCCTGGAAGGCGAGGAGGAGGTGGCCGCCGGGTACGAGGACGCGGTGGAACTCGGCGAAGAGGCGGGGGAGTTCGGCCACGGGTGTGTGGATGCTGGAGTACCAGGAGACGGCCCCGTCCAGGGAACCGTCGGCGAGGGGCAGCTCCAGCATCGACCCCTGCTCGAACCGCAGAGCGGGATACTCGCGGCGGGCGACGGTGAGCATGGACTCGGAGAGGTCGAGGCCGAAGACGGACAGGCCCAGGCTCGCGAGGTGGGCCGTGACCGCGCCGGGGCCGCAGCCGAGGTCGGCCACGGGGGCGTCCGCGCCGACCAGTTCGGCGTAGGCGGCGAGTAGCGCCCGCTCCAGCGGCCTGTCGGCGAGCGGGTTCCGGAAGTGGTTGGCGTAGTCCTCGGCGACGGCGTCGTAGAAGGTGCGGGTGGCGGTGAGGAAGTCTGCGGTGCCGGTCATGGGGGGACCGTATCGGGGCGCACCGACAGCCCCCTTACGCTGCTGTTCTTGGCCGACTCGGCGGAACGGGGGGATGTGGGCCGATGACCCATGCGATGGAGGTCTTTCAGCCACTGCAGGCGGATGATCCGACGGTGGTGGCCGGTTACCGGCTGGCCGCGCGGCTCGGCGCGGGGGGTATGGGCCGGGTGTACCTGTCGCACACGCAGGGCGGGCGCCCGGTCGCGATCAAGGTCGTACGGCCGGAGCTGGCGGACGACCCGGATTTCCGGCGGCGGTTCCGGCGGGAGATCCAGGCGGCCCAGCGGGTGCGGGGCGCGTACACCGCCGAACTGATCGACGCGGACGCGGACGGCGTACCGCCCTGGCTGGCCACGCTGTACGTGCCCGGGCCTTCCCTGACGGAGGCGGTGGCCCGGCGCGGCCCGCTGCCGGTACCGGCGGTGCTGTGGCTGATCGCGGGGGTGGCCGAGGCGCTGCAGGCGATCCACGGCGCGGGGATCGTGCACCGGGACCTGAAGCCGTCCAACGTGCTGCTGGCCGCCGACGGGCCCCGGGTGATCGACTTCGGCATCGCGATGGCCGCCGACGGCACCTCGTACACGGCGACGGGCGGCACGATCGGCACGCCGTCGTTCATGGCGCCGGAGCAGGCGTCCGGGGGTGAGGTGACCGCGGCGACCGATGTGTTCGCGCTCGGCCAGACGGCGGCGTTCGCGGCGCTGGGCAGGCCGCTCTACGGGGACGGCCCGGCGCTCAACGTGCTGTACCGGATCGTGCACTCCGAACCCGAACTGTCCCTGCTGCCGGAGCCGTTGCGCCCCTTGCTGGCCCGGTGCCTGGCCGCCGATCCGGCCGAGCGGGCCGACTTGGCGGAGACCGTCGCGTGGTGCAGGCAGCGGCTGGGCGAGGACGCCGGCGCGGGCGGGGGACCGGCCGTGTGGCGGGACATCACCGGGCCGGAGGTCGTCGTTCCGGCTCCGGTGCCCGAGCCGACCGTGGCGGGCACCGTGACGACGGCCGGGTGGCCGCAGCCGGTACCGGGCGAGCAGCGGAAGGCGCGCAGGCGGCGGACCGCGGTGGTCGCGGCGGCGGGCGTGGCGGGTGGTGCGCTGCTGGTGTCGGCGCTGGCCTGGTCGGTCATGGACGCGCGGGACCGGGGCGGTCACCGGGCTGCCGCGACCGGCTCCACGACGTCCGGCGCGGGAGGCACCGCAGGGCCGTCGGCATCCTCGGCCGCATCCTCGTCGGCGTCCGCGCCGCAGTCGTCGTCGGAGTCCTCGCCGTCGCCTCGGCAGCCGCAAGCCGAGCCGTACCCCGTACGGATGCTGAACGCGAAGAACTCACTGAGCCTCAAGGACCCGGACGGCACGCTCGACAACCGCAAGGGAGACATCCACTTCGGCTGCAAGGACGTCGGCTGCGAACTGGAGAGCGACAGCAGCGTGTTCGTCCAGATCTTCGGCGGGCACGGCACCACCCTCGACGAGTGCCGTCTCATGCTCAACAGCGCCAAGAACCACCGTCTCACGCTGGCCGCGGCGGCGGGCGGCAGTGAGATCTGCATCAAGGACTCCTCGGGGGACATCGCGCTGTTCGTGATCCAGACGAAGTCGACCGCGGTACCGGACATCGGCTTCGTCGAGGGGGACCTGACGGTCTGGCGGGCGTCCTAGGAACGGCGTCCTGGGAACCTGGAAAACCCCTTCGCACCTGCTCGCCTCGCCCGGTACGGTCTCGAGCGGAGTTCCCACGCGGAGAGTAGGTTTCGTCGATGGCATGTCGTATCAGCGAGCTCGTGCTCGGTTGCCGCGAACCCGAGGTGCTGGCGCGGTTCTGGTGCGAGGTCCTGGACTTCGTGGTGCTCGATCGCGAGGAGGACGGCACCCTCGAGATCGGGCCGCGCGAGGGGTTCGGCGGTCCGCAGCCGACGATCATCCTCAGCCGCAGGGACGAGCCGGAGCAGGGGAAGCCCCGGCTGCACATCGACGTCAACCCCACCGACCGCGATCAGGACGCCGAGCTCGAACGCCTCCTGAAGCTCGGGGCGCGCCCGGCCGACATCGGCCAGACCGGCGAGGAGCAGTGGCACGTTCTCGCCGACCCCGAGGGCAATGAGTTCTGCCTGCTCAAGGCCCGCCTCAACCCGCTCTGACGGTTCCGTGTCCCCGGGGTGGCCCCAAGGCCTAGGCCACCCCGGCCACCCGCAGCAACGCCGTCACCGCGGCCGCTCCCACGACGACCACGACGAACGGCGCCCTGCGCCACGCCAGAAGGCCACCCACCAGCACCCCGGCCGGCCGGGCCCAGCCCGCGAACCCGCCGCCCTCGGTGAGCGCCCCCGTGGCCAGCAGGGCGACCAGCAGCACGACGGCCCCGGCCGAGGCCAACTCCTGCACCCGGGCGGGTATCTCCACGCGCCCGTGCAGTACCGGCCCCACCAGCCGGAGGGCGTACGTGCCCACGGCCAGCACCAGGATCAGGACGACGGTGGCATTCATGCCGTGGCCTCCACAGACTTCCGGCGGTACAGGAACAGCCCCGCCAGAGCCAGCAGCACCGGCACCCCGGCGGGCACGGCGGGCGTTGCGACCAGGGCGATGACGGCGCCGAGCACGGCACACCGCCGTACCGCCCCGTCCGCACGCAGCTGAGGCAGCACCAGTGCGACCAGCACGGCGGGGAACGCGGCGTCCAGGCCGTACCGCGCGGTGTCCCCCAGCGCGCTCCCGGCCAGCGCACCCGCCACCACCCCGATGTTCCACACGGCGAACAGCCCGAGCCCGGAGATCCAGAACGCCCTGCGCCGCCGTACCGGATCGGACTGGGCCAGGGCGAACGCGACCGTCTCGTCGGTGACCAGATGCGCGCCGAGGAAGCGCGCCGCGCGCCCGGTGCCGATGATCTCGGCGACGGCCAGACTGAAGGCGGCCGTCCGGGTGTTCAGCAGCAGCCCCGTCGCCGCGGCGGCGACCGGCCCACCCCCGGCGAGCAGCACGCCCACCGCGCTGAACTGGGCCGACCCGGCGTAGACCACGAGGGACATCACCACCGGCACCCACACCGGCAGCCCGCCCGCGACGGAGACGGCACCGAAGGAGACGCCGACGATCCCGCTGGCCAGCCAGACGAGCGAGCTGTCGCGCACCAGGGAGGCGTCCTCGGAGTCCGTTTCCCCGTCCGCGGATGTTGTTTCTGCTTCTGTTCGCTGTACCGAACGCATGTTTTCTACAATGGAACGCAGACCGTATGTTCGTCAAGGCGAACGATCGTACCGATGGAGCGAACGACATGACCGAGCCGCCTCCCCGGACCCCCGCCCGGCTCCCCCTGGAGTGGATCGCCGCATCGCTCAAGCGCGAGCGCGCCCGCACCGGGCTGTCCCTGTCCGAGCTGGCCAAACGTGCCAGAATCGCGAAGTCCACGCTGTCCCAGCTGGAGGGGGCGAGCGGGAATCCGAACGTGGAGACGCTCTGGGCGCTCGCGGTCGCGCTGGGCGTGCCGTTCAGCGCGCTGGTGGAGCCGCCGGTGGCGAGCGTGCAGGTGATCCGCGCCGGAGAGGGTCCCGAGGTCGCCTCGGAACGGGCGAACTACGTCGCCACCCTGCTGTCCGCGAGCCCCCCGGCGGCCCGGCGGGACATCTACCGCCTGCGCGCCGAGCCGGGAGCGGCCCGCATGTCGGAACCGCACATTCCTGGCACTGTCGAGCATCTGATCGTCGGCTCGGGCCGGGTGAAGGCGGGCCCCGCGGGCGAGGAAGCGGAACTCGGCCCCGGTGATTACATGACCTATCGGGGCGATGTCGCCCACTCGTACGAGGCGCTGGCGCCGGGCACGACCTTCGTCCTCGTCATGCAGCACACCTAGAGAATTCGCGGAGAATTCATCGAGGCCGGGCCGGTCAACGCCGGTGCGGAAAAGGCAGGAGCCCCGTTGCCGGAACGGCGCGGGGCTCCTTGGGTACTGCTATCAGGTTCTGCGATCAGGCAGTGATCAGACGGGGGTGACGTTCTCCGCCTGCGGACCCTTCGGGCCCTGCGTCACGTCAAAGCTCACCTGCTGGTTCTCCTCGAGGGAGCGGAAGCCGGAGGCGTTGATCGCGGAGTAGTGAACGAAGACGTCGGGGCCGCCGCCCTCCTGGGCGATGAAGCCAAAGCCCTTTTCGGCGTTGAACCACTTCACGGTTCCGGTAGCCATAAGCCCTCCTTGGGCTCAAAAGGGTTGCCCTGCTCCAGAACCTGCACGTGCGAAACGGTGCTGCACAACTGCATTCGTCTGAAAACGACGAGAGCCCGCGGTCACATGCTCCGCAGGCTCTGTACTGCAAGGGAAACCAAACTGCAACTTGCGGCAAGCCTAGCATCCGGGCTGCCGAAAGCAATAGAGGTCAAGATCACGTCACCCGGATGTTTGAACATCCGCTGGGCCAATTGACGGCGTGGCGAGGGTGGGGTCGGTCCCGGCACCGTACAACACGGGGTCTAGTCTCGCGATGTGGACAATGCTCGCACCCGGCCGCGCGTCGGCCACATCCAGTTCCTGAACTGCCTGCCCCTGTACTGGGGGCTCGCGAGAACCGGCACCCTGCTCGACTTCGAGCTCACCAAGGACACCCCGGAGAAGCTCAGCGAGCAGATCGTGCGCGGCGACCTCGACATCGGCCCCGTCACCCTGGTCGAGTTCCTGCGCAACGCCGACGACCTGGTCGCCTTCCCGGACATCGCCGTGGGCTGCGACGGGCCGGTGATGTCCTGCGTGATCGTCTCGCAGGTCCCGCTCGACCGCCTGCACGGCGCCCGGGTCGCGCTCGGCTCGACCTCCCGCACCTCGGTCCGCCTCGCCCAGCTGCTGCTCGCCGACCGCTACGGCGTCCAGCCCGACTACTACACCTGCCCGCCCGACCTCAGCCTGATGATGCAGGAGGCGGAGGCGGCGGTCCTCATCGGCGACGCGGCGCTGCGGGCGAACCTGCTGGACGGCCCGCGCTATGGCCTTGAGGTGCACGACCTCGGCGCGCTCTGGAAGGAGTGGACCGGCCTGCCGTTCGTCTTCGCGGTCTGGGCGGCCCGCCGGGACTACGTGGAACGCGAGCCGCTGATCACCCGCCAGGTCCACGAGGCCTTCCTCGCCTCCCGCAACCTCTCCCTGGAGGAGGTCGCCAAGGTCGCCGAACAGGCGGCCCGCTGGGAGGCCTTCGACGAGGCGACCCTGGCCCAGTACTTCACCACCCTCGACTTCAGCTTCGGCAGCCCGCAGCTGGAGGCCGTCGCCGAGTTCGCCCGCCGCGTCGGCCCGACGACCGGTTTCCCGGCGGACGTGAAGGTGGACCTGCTGCGGCACTGAGCGCACGTCACTAGGCTGCTGACCACTGGATGTGCGGTGGGGGGAGTGCGTCATGCAGCCGCTGGGCGTGGACGAGCCGGCCGCCATCGGGCCCTACCGGCTGCTCGGGCGGCTCGGCTCCGGTGGCATGGGCCGGGTCTACCTCGGCCGTAGCGCGGGCGGCCGTACGGTCGCCGTGAAGATCGTGCACCCGCACTTCGCGCTGGACGAGCAGTTCCGCGCCCGCTTCCGGCGCGAGGTGGCGGCCGCCCGCCGGGTCGGCGGCGCCTGGACCGCGCCCGTCCTGGACGCGGACCCGGACGCCCCGGTGCCCTGGGTCGCCACCGCCTACGCGGCCGGCCCGTCCCTCGCCGCGGCCGTCGCCGACACCGGCCCGCTGCCCACGCACACCGTACGGGCCCTGGGCGCGGGCCTCGCCGAGGCGCTGACGGCAGTGCACGAACTGGGCCTGCTCCACCGTGACGTGAAGCCGTCGAACGTCCTGCTGACCCTTGACGGCCCCCTGCTGATCGACTTCGGCATCGCCCGCGCCATGGACGGCACGGCGTCCCTGACCTCCACCGGCGTCTCGATCGGCTCCCCGGGCTATATGGCACCCGAGCAGATCCTCGGCAACGACGCCACGGGCGCGGCGGACGTCTTCTCCCTCGGCGCGGTCCTCGCCTATGCGGCCACCGGCGAACCACCCTTCCGCGGCGACTCCTCGGCCGCGCTGCTCTACAAGGTCGTCCACGAGGAGCCCGAACTGTCCACCATGGACGGGGAGTTGCGCGATCTAGCGGCGGCCTGCCTGACCAAGGACCCGCCCTCCCGCCCTACCCCCACCGAGATCAGCCACCGCCTCGCCCCCGCGGGCGCCGCCAGCCTGGTGACCGGCGGCTGGCTCCCGGGACCTCTGATGGAGCAGGTCAGCCGGAGCGCCGTACGCCTGCTGAACCTGAACCTGGACACGGGGGAGATGCCCCACTCGGGCCCGGTGCCATTCGACACCCCTGCGAAGACAGAGTCCCCTGCCTCGGCATCGGCCGCGTCTGTCACTGACGCCGGTGTCTTCGGGCCTCCGCCCGCGATGAACCCCGCGGAACTCACTGTCGTGCCCGGGCAGCGTGACGCACCCCCACCCGGCCGGATCTCCGTCAGCATGGCGGCGGCCGCCACACCGGTGGAGGGCGCCCGCGGCCGCCGCCTGAGCTGCACGGTCGTACTGGCGGTCGCCGGAGCGCTGGCCGCCGGCACCCTGAGCCTCGGTGTACTCCTGCGCCCCTGGTCCCACCAGGACGAGGACAAGGGCGCAGGCAGCGCCCCCTCCCACTCCCAGGCACCGACGGCGGCGTCCAGCACGGCCACGGGCGGCACCGGCGCCCCGGACAACAACCCCACGCCCGGCACGATCCCGGCCCGCTACCTCGGCACCTGGGAGGGCCAGGCCACCGCCCTCGACGGCAACCTGCCCATCGGAACGTTCCGCCTCACCGTCCACCGCGCCGGTGTCGGCGAGGAATTGGGCCGCCTGACCCAGACCGACCAGCTCGGCGGGGTGTGCACCGACATCCTCACCCTGAAACAAGTCACCGGCACGAACCTGGTCGCCACCTCCACCGGCGCCAAGGGCAACCACGCAGGCTGCGACCCGGCCACGCACCAGATCGAGCTGACACCGGTCGGCGACGACCTGAAGTACACGTCGGACAGCTCGGCGGAGGGGAATCCGGTGTCGCGGATGTCGAAGGTGGGGTGAGGGTCCACGAGCTGGTCGCTCACTCGGGGTTGGCCTGCACATCGACGGCGGACTTGCGCCAGTCGGGCATGGCCCAGACCTTGAGGACCTTGACGCGCAGGCCGTGTCCCCACACGACGTCGCCAGGTGCGACCTGGAACGAGGTGCCGTCTCCGTAGGAGCCACCGTCAAGGAGCGGCCGGATCATCAGGCCGGCCTGGTGAGGGCCGGAGCTGTGGATGGGACGGCCGATCTGGAGCCCCACCTTGGATCCGTCGGGAAGCTTGACGAACGCGGTGGGCAGCTGCGGGGCCGAGTTGCCACCAGTGTTGGAGAAGGTGACGCGGTAGACGTCCGAGGCGTGCGAGCCGAGGGCGGGAGGAGTCTGGTTCCAGTACACGAGGAAACCGATCACGCTCCCGACCACCACGGTGACGGGGACGAGTACCCAGACGAGCAGTCGGCGGCGGCGGACGGGGCTCACGGCCTTACCTCCGGCGCGTCGGTCTCTGCGGTCTGCTCGGACTCCTCGACGGTGACGACGACGTATCCGTCACGGTCGCCGGGGAACACCTCGGTGAAGCGGACGGTGTGACACCCGGTGGCGACTTCCCCGCCCTCGCGGACTTCCACCACGTCGGCGAAGCCCGCCGCCCCGTCGAGGATGTCGATCCGGGCCGCGCGGTCCCCAGGATCCGGGCTCATCGCGACGATGCCCAGGAATGACGGGGCCGAGACGCAGCCTGCCGCTGTGCACCAGGCGATGCTCCTGTGGAACGTGTGTCATCGGATCACACCTTGCCCTTCGTGGTGCCGACCTCGCGAAAGTACTCGTGCCACTGGTCCTCGGTCAGGGTGATCTCCTGCGGGACCTTCACGTTCGCATCGTCGACCCCGTCTTTGCCCCAAGGGTTCAGCAGCGTCACGGTAGGCGGGTGCGCGTCGGTGTCGACGTGCTCGACCACATACTCGTGGGTGGTGACGACCTGGTGATTGTCCGTGGAGTCGCTGCCCCCGAAGAACCACAGCGTCTTGTTGTCCTTGCTGCCGGTCGTGACCGCGTACCCCTGGTCGAGCTTGTTCTTCAGGTCCGTCAGGGAGAGGTCGCCGGCGTCGAGCCGCTCGCTCGACTGACCGGTGAGGGCGTTCAGCCCCTCGTCGCCCCAGCCACCGTCGATGCCCTTGTAGCCACCGCGGAGTTGGGCGAAGGCCATCTCATAGATGGCCACCCACTTCACCTTGTCACGGTGTAGGTGCCGTTGGGGTTCTCGCGGATGTGGTCCCGGAAGAACTGGGGGTCCTGCTGGCCCACAGCGCCCAGGGAGGCCAGGAACCAGCAGTCGCCCTCGTTGCCTTGGGCGAGGTCGTGCCTGATGTCCACGCCGTTCGCTCCGAACAGGTCGCCGTCGACGTCGCCGTACGCGTAGTCCCCGTCGATCGTCGGCTGCAGGCAGGGCATGTCCTTCGAGACCTTGGCCACGTTGGCCGCCGAGAGGTGGCTGAACATCAGGTTCGCCCAGTCGCGGTGCAGCTTGTCCGCGTCACCGAACGAGAACTCCATCTGCTGGTCCAGCCTCTGCAGCTCATGGTCCGACAGCTTGGAGACCACCGCATCCAGCTCGGTGGGGGTGAGCGTCTGGAACTCCTTGAGAATCGGGTCCGATCCGGTGGTGACGTAGAAACCGCGGGCGACCACCTCGTCGTCGAGGTGCTGTCGGAAGCACTTCAGCGCCTCCTGGATCTTCTTCGGATCCGGCGGCTTCTCGTCCGCGAAGACCATCGCAGGGTCGACCGGGTAGCCCAGGTCCGCCAGCTTCCGCACCCCCTCCAGCTGGGCGAGGCGGCGCTTGATATCCGTCTGCATGTCACCGAGTTGGCCGCTCAGCACGCCGGGAAGATGAACTGTGCCACCGAACAGGGAGAAGTCACCGAGGGGGGTGGCGAGGGCCTGGAGATCCGGATCGTTCCAGGCAACCTTGCCGGCGGACAGGTTCGTCTGCGCCATCTCCATGACGGCCTTGAGGCTCCGGTGGAGCGAGGAGGCGTGTGAGGCGAGTCCGTCCAGGTCCCCCGCGAGCTTCCGCACCCCCGGTATGTCGAACCCGACGTATCCGTCACCCATCAGTGGCCCCCACGCGCCGCAGTCTTCTTGTCCGCATCCTTCGCCTTGGACTCGAGATCCGTGGCCTCGGCGTCCCACCGCTTGGCGTCGGCCAGAAGCGCAGTGGCCATCGACTGGAGCGCGGAACGGCGCTTCTGCAGGGCCTGGGTGCACTGCTGGGCGTAGGGGCCGTGCCATATGGCCAAACCCCACTAGCTGTTGCGTACGACGAAGTCGTTGATGCCGTTGGAGGCCTGCTTGGTGACGTCGTTGAGGTAGCCGCCCAGCTTGGGCGCTATGCTCCGCGCCTGACGCGCGGCCTCACGCAGATTCTTCGCCCGGCTGCGCAACGTCGCGGCGTCGTCCTGGTCTGCCATGTCCCCCGCGTCCCATCCGTCCCTGGCGTCTTCGAAACCCTAGACGAGGGGAATTCGGGCATCGGGCTCCGTATCCGATGCGTGACCGAAGATCCACATCTCCTGCTGACCGTGCGGATCGACGACGAGCTGACAGCCCGCCACGACCGGCGGTCTCCTCGGGCTCGTCTGATCTTCGGGGCAGCTCCGTCAGACCTTCGGGTCGGAGGAGGTGGGGATGCAGTCCGAGCCGATGCTGATGAACATGGATGACGCGTCCTGTACCCCCACCCCGATCCACCGCCGGATTTGGGGACCGTGGCTCCAACCCTGGCCGTTTTCGGGTTCGGGAGGTCGGGCGTGTATCCGGCCTTGGTGAAGTGTGCCTGCGCCGCGTCCATCATGGGCTGAGAGGCGTCCTGGGGAACGGCGACCTTCAGGACGTAGTCGTAGGAGAACCTGTGCACCCCGGGTGTCTCGGTCGAGCACCTCTCCCAGCAGCTGCTGTCGATCGACGTGGCGGTCGATCCGATGGCGGGGCGGACCGCTTCGAGTGTCTCCTGCGCAAGCGACTGCGCCTCCTTCAGATCGGCACCGACACCACCGAGGTCGTGCAACGCACCTTCCGCATCACCGCTCAGGAGGTCACCGCCGACGCCGATCACCTTGTTCCCAGTTCCACGTGCAGGGCCCGCTGCCCGGCAATCTTCGCCAGGGCCTCCAGGGAAGATGCCTTGATCGGCTTGGGGCCACTGGCCGTAACGACTACGACAGCTGTCCCCACCCTGGCCACGGACATCAGAATCCTGCCGTCCTGGCCCCACGAGCCCGAGTGCCCCTGGCTCTGATTGCCTACGTGACTGATCGCGAGGGGATCAGGTGCAAGGGGGTCGTTGTTCTCCAGCTTGAAACCGGCGACTGCTTCGGCCTTGCTGGTGAATGTCGTGATGTCACATTTGATTAGTTCATCGTCCGTCGCATGCTGGAACCGAATCTCCGCTCTGGCTTCGTATCCGCAAGGTTTGGGCTCGTTGTGGCATGCCGGACTGCCGGACAAATGGGCCGCATGGCGCAGATCCTGCGATGAGGCGGCGCGGGCAACCTTCCAGTCGGCCGGGAGGTCACTCAGCTGCGGAAGCGCTGACCGGGCTTGGGAGGCCGTCACGACTGTGGACGGGTCGTCCTTGCCCAGCATCGGCTCGCCTGTTCCATGGCTGCTTGCGCCATGTCCGCAGGCGCAAGTGAGCGCTGCGGTTCCTGCAGCGACCAGCCGCCACGCCCAGTGCTTGCGCGGTCGACGCGGGGCAGCGATCTCCATGGTTTGTCTTCTCCTGCCTTCGGACGAGACCAGCGGATGGCGTGCCTATGGCTGTCCATTGCCGTTCAGCATCCGCCTGCCGTGACCTTGGTCGGCATCGCGTAGTCGTGTATGTCGTACTCGGTCCCGGTGATGACGTAGCTCTCCACGGCGTCCGCCGGCGCCGTGGCCGTCGTCCGTCAGGCCGAGACCATTGCCCTGCACGCCTTGTACTTCCTTGTCCACCAGGAACTTGAAGCTGCCGGCATCGGTCGGCGCATCCCCGCCGCTCTCCATGTCGGCCGGGCATGCCGGCGAGGACAAAGGCGAAGGTGACGAGCATGGGACGGGACGCCACCACGAGGCCGATGTTCCGTTCAGCAGCGGTGTACTCCTCAGCAGTGGTCTTCTCCGGCAGTTGCCGGTACACGCGGATCACGTCGAACGCGGCGGCGGTCACGGTGACACCCGCGAGGACTACGGCGTAGGTATCGGTGCTGACGGTGCGGCGCCGTCGAGGCTGACGAGGAGGGCGAAGGTCGCGGTGCGGCTGCCACGACCGATCACTGGTTGACTGCCTGGATTTCCTGGACGGTGACATTCTGAGTGGACCCGAAGGTGCCGTCGGGCAGGTCTCCACCCGCGCCGCCGCTTCCCGTCCAGTGGATCTTCCACGTGATCGTGGCCCTGAGCTGGTACGAGCTGTCACCCGAGGAACGCAGGTACTTTACGCCGCAGGGTGGCGTTTCGTTCGCCTTGCCTTTGGTATAGGGCTCACCGATCCGGCCGTTGTTGATGTCGCACACGCCGGAGGTCGGGTAGGTCTCGGCGTCCGCCGTACCGGGGTCGATCTTGAGGGAGACGGGTTCGGCTGTGGTGGTTGCGGAGATGCCCAGTACGGGGACGGTCGCGGTGACCGAGACAGGCTTGAACTCGGCGCCGTCCAGCCATGCCCAGGTGGGCAGGTTGACCTTGGTCCTGCCGTCAGGGGCCAGGGTCACCTTGGTGCCGGGGACGCGGATCTGGGCGTAGGCGAGTTCGGCAAGGACCTTCGGGGTGACAGCGTTCTCGATGTCAGCCGGTGGGGGATCACCCTTGTCGACCCAGAAGATGGGTTCGTCGCACTTGTCCCAGCCGGCTGGGAAGTCCTCGTTGACGTAAGAGTCCCACCAGTAGCCCTTGCCGGCCCTGTCCTTGTTGAAGTCCTTGTAGGGGTGGCCGTTGACGTAACGGTCGCGCTGCTTGGCGTCCCACTCGGAACCGGTCGAGTCCGCCTCCCAGATCGGCTCCAGGTACGCCTTGAGGCTTGCGGGGGTGTATTTCGGGCCGTACCAACAGGCGGGCGGTGTCCAGGAGGTGGTGGAGGTGACGGGGCCGACGGAGCTGCCGGTGCCGTTCTTGGAGCGGTCGAAGACGACTCCGCCGGCTGTGGCCGAGAGAGTCCCATCGTCACTGGCATTGCCGTGCTGTTCGGTCTGGCCCTCGTTGCCGTCGCCGCCGCGTCCGCCGGCGTAGGCCGCCTGGGAGATGAGCACGGGAACACAGGCAAGCGAGAAGACCGTCGTGATCCTGGCCAACTTCCTTACGGCTGGCATGTCTTGGCTCCCCGGTTCGAGACGATGTTCGTGGTCTGCCAAACGCCCTGGGAGTTCTTGGTGAGCTTGGTGTGATAGAGCACGTAACTGTCTGCGGAGGTCGGAGTGTTTTCGACCTTTCCGGTCTTCTTGTTCTTGAGGAACGACTTGCTCTCGTCGGAGCAGTAAGTGACGTATGCCGCCCCGGCCCCAGAGAGATTCACCTTGCGGTCGAAGTACCGGGTCTCGCCGATCCAGGTGTGGTTCTTGTCGATGTACCCCTGTACGTACGTGATCGCTGCGTCCAGGGCCTTGCCGGCATTGTAGAACCCGAGAGCCTTGGTGCTCGTGTTCCCCTTGAAGATGGCCTCGTCCACGGAATTGACGCTCAGCGCGCTGTCCGCGAGGACGGCGTCCTTCGTGGGGTCGCCCGTCTTTTGGTCTTCAAAGACGTTCTTGGCATAGGACGGGAAGATGATCGCCGGACGGCCGGCCGTGCTGGAGGCCGAGACACTGGGCGAAGCCGCTGTCGGGCTGCCCGTGTCCGCGCCAGCGATCTTGCTGTTCTTTGAATCACCGCCGCCTCCACCGCAAGCCGTCAGCAGCAGGGCTGCGGACGCGGTGAGCGCGGCAGCAACGGGCAAAGAACGGCGCTTCACAGTGGGCTCCCCGTGAGACAGACGTCAAGTTATGAGCACAGACGGTATCGGTGTGCTTCTCGGTTTGGCCAGAGCGAACTTCCTTGTAAATGGGGGGGTTTCTGGGCGTATTGGGCCCGTCGGTGTGCGATGTGTCCTGATCCTGCGCGTGCCGATGACGACCCCGGTCGCGCAAGGTGCTCGTGAGGTGTCCGGGGCCGTCGACGGACGGGCTGGGCTACTCGTCGCGGGTCACCCGGCGTGGCCGATCACCACCCGGCGGAGGAGAGGGTGACCGGTACGCCCGGTGTGACGCAGAGTCCAGTCCTGGGCGGCTTCCTGCGCGTCCCACGGTCCCGAGCACTCGCCGTGGTGGGGAGTGGTGCAGTACGCCTCGTAGACCACCCCGCCCCTTCCGGGGCATGAGCGGGATCTCGGCGCGGAGTATGGCGTTGCTTGCCTGACCACTCGTCGAGCCGTCCGCGAGCTCCGAGAGCGGGGTCTTGTGGTCACGCTGCCGGCAAAAGGGCACCTTCGTCGCGTACCCCGCTGACGGCGACGAGCCTGCAGATGGCAACCACGGGTAGCGCTACCCCGGAGATCGGCCTGCTGAGGGCGCAAGGCCGAGCTCGTCGACGGCAGCCCATCATCGGCGCCACGAAGCCTGGAACAGGCTGCCCGCATCTTCTCTGACCTCGAGTGCCCCACCAGGAGCCAGCCGTGACCCGCCGGCCCCGCCTGCTCACCACAGCCGCCACGGGTGTATCGGCCGGGCGTGCCGGTGTGACACATGCACAACTCGTCGGCAGCGTCGCCCGTTTCGGGCAGGCCGATGAGCGGAAGGTGCGACCATGAGGCGCAATGTCAAGGACGACCGCTGCCGCCGCTGTCCTTGCCGCCGGGTGGTGCGGCAGCGGCGTCGACGGCCACCCTGTGTCGGTCCTTTGCCGAGTAGCGGACGTCTATCGCCCAGTCGGCCCGTGGGAGTTCGGTGATCAGGAACTCACCATCGGTCTGCGCTTCGAACACCTCACCATCAGGTGTTGTGACTTCGAGCGTCAGGTCTACCTTGACTGTTCCGTTTTTGTAGACCTTCCGTGAGGTGATCTTCTTGATCCCCGCGCTCGCTGCGATGCCGTGCTGCAACAGCCTCGATCTTTGACGAGTGGTTGCAGCCTCCGCTGCAGCTACGACAAGGACGACGAAGAACACGGAGCCGAACAGGATATAGAAAGGTGTGTTGTCGGGTTTGAATCCTGTGCAGTTCTCCATATGGCAGTTGTAGGCCGATTGAATGCTCACGTATTTCTACAGTTTCCTTTATGGGAGCGCACTCATGGTTCCGGTGGTGCGGGCGGCTTTGGCGGCCCGGAAACGGCCACGCGCGAGTGGTCCTTCTCTGAATAGCGGACCGGGACGGCCCAACCGGCTTTGGGTAGGTCGGTGAGTGGGAAGGAGGCCGTCGTATGGCTTTCGAACACGGCACCGTCTGGCTTGGTGATGGAGAGCTGCACGTCGGTATCGACCGTGCCTCCGCGCACTGCACGGGCCTCGATCTCGAGGATGACCGCTGTGGCCGCTGTCCCGTTCTGCAGCAGTCGGCGCTGCCTGGCGGCCTGGATGGCTTTGTAGAACAAGAACAACACGATGATGCCCGCGACAACGGCAACGGATACGTCAACGGGCCTGTCGTCCGTCTTGACGCCCGTGCAGCCGCCAATGTTGCAGGCAAGAACAACTTGCGCGTAGCTCACCGTCGCGTCGCCTTTTCTGCTCTCAGCGCCTTGGAAGTGTCACTTTGACCACATAGGGCTCGCCGCCGGCCATGACGAGCTGGCCGGGTTGGTAGGTGACCGCCCAGGGGAGCGGGCAGGGGAAGTGCTTGGCGTCTGTTGCTTTGGTGGCGTTGCACGTGTCCGGTGAACCCTGGGTGTGCGAAGCGGCCACCAAGTCCCCTTGTCCGGCGTGTACATGGAGGAGGAATTCTCCATTTGTATTTCCGTTACCGGCAGCGCGATAAGCGTGCACGTAGACGCCATTGCCGCCGTCAGTGGTCAGCCAGAGCGGTGTCAGATCCCCTGTGTTGCCAGGAATTCCCTTGATGGTGCCAGGAAGATCCAACCGGCCTGCGCGCCCTGTCGTAGAGATGACGACAGTGTCCTTGAGGGTCGCCTTGGGCGCGGCAGGAAGCAGGTAAATCCGGCCATCGGAGGAGACCGTGGAACCGGCAGCCGTCACGCTCGGCCGCTCGGTCCCTGCAACCTTGATCGGAGGATGCTGGTACAGCCGCGTCAATTTGCCCGAGCGCAAGGACCAGATCGCATCGCCGTCGGCCAGGATGAGGGAACCGTCATGCAAGGTCCCGATAGGAGCAAGGTAGCGGCTAAAATGAGCGGTGGCCGCCTGCTGCGTGGCGGGAACCGGGTCGGTGAAGGAGCGGAGCGCGTGTTGGATGCCAGCGAGCACCGCGGGCTCCTTGTCCGGTGAAATGCGCAGCAATTGCCCAGCGCTCGCGGTCGCGACGGTATCGCTTGACAAGGCGGTAGCACCGCGCGGTGCGCCGTCCACGGGACCGGAGCCCAGGCCACTGGCCGTTGCGTCGATCTTGCCTTGCGGCGAGATACGGGCGACAAACGGGGGGACCGCCAGATACACGGTGCCGTCTGGTCCCGAGGAGATGCCGTTGGGTTCGTCTCCCGGCCGCATGGCCACGGCCTGCTCCACCTGGCTGCTGCCGGTGATCTTGGACAACACGCTCGCCTGGGGACCTTTGGCCCCGGATGAACCGTCAGAGCCCGTGCAGGCACCCAGCAAAGCCACACCACAGCACATTGCCACGGCGGCACGAGACAGGAGTTGCCGTCTCCTAAGCACGGGCATTCCGCAGTCCTTCCAGCAGGTTCATAGGGGGTGTGGTCCGGTGGCTTGTCATCCACAGCCCGACCGGGAAGGGATTAGTTCCCATCCTTGTACGGGTCGCTGTTCGCCCCCCGCACGGGCGTGCTCTCTCCGTAGCCGTCCTTCGCGGCATTGAATAGATCCTGGTAGGTGCGATTGTCGGTGATGCCGTACCTCTCCTTCCAGTCGTTGAAGGGAGTCGGGTTCTTCAAGATCTCGTCAGCATCGAGTTGGCCGTTGTGGAACCATCTGGAGTCCTCCGGCCTGGGAAGCTTGTGGGCGCTGATGAGTCCCTGGATGATCGGGAACTGAAGGCTCAGCATCTCTGTATTTGACTTGGCCTGCTCCGCGCTCGCCACAGCTGCGGCGTGTCCACCACCGAAGTCATAGGACTTGTTCGCGGTCTCACCTGCGATGGCTGTCTGCACCAGGCCGACCGTGGTCTCCAAAGCTGCCGGTGCCTCGGCTCCAAGGGGTACCGGCACGGCGCTCAGTACGCCGCCGACGACCCATGTGTACTTTTGTTTCTCAACGTCCGCCGCATCTTGCCTTTCGGCAGCCGAGTAAGGAGCATCGGATCTGGCCAATTCGATGTGACCGTCGAGGTTTCCCAGTTTACGGAGGAGCTTCTGGGCGCCATCCGGGTCGCTTTGAGCAGTCCTGGCAACCGTTGTGATATAGGCGCGGGTATACCCTGAGTAAGCGCCACCCGCTTTCGGGTCGCGCAAAATTTCGTGGATGAGATGGTCGAGAGCATTTACGTCCGTCACCACTCTGGGCTGGTGGGTCTTCGCGTCGATCGTGACGTCGAATCGTGGATCGTTCCACTTTGGGTTCTTTGGCGCCGGGTTGTTGACGCTCTGTGCGAGATCTGGGGTGTAGGCGCCCGCTATGTTGGCCAGCGCCTGCGCCAGCTCCGGGGGCATATGCGGATACAGTTCGTTTTCGTTGCCGCTGGCGTGTTGCGACCTGTAGTAGTCCTCCATGGCACCCTGGAACACGTTCTGGGCGGCCGTGGCAGCCTGTTTGTTCGCTGAGAGGTCCGGTGTCTTCAAGGTAGCAAGAGTGATGACCTTGGCAGGGAAAGCCGACTCGTCGTCGTCCAGACCCGGGTTCTGCCAGTGGTCGTTCACCAACTGTCGTGCAGCGAAGAGACCGTCCTTGCCGGAGAGCAGGTCTCGTGACCCTGCTGCGTTGTCGGCGAGCTTGGACAGGACGGCAAGGCTGGGGTCGTTGTCGGTGATGCCGCGGAAGACTGCGAACTGAGCGTCCGTGTTCATGTGGAAGGAGTCTTCCCTCAAACCCAGTTCGGAGTACCAGGCGTTGCTGGGGTCGCCGAAGCCTCCGGAGGCGTAGCCGGCCGCAGTCTTCATGCCATCGACGTAAACAGGGCGCATGTCACGCGTCGCGCGCCAGTGAAGGACCGCGTCGCCCATCGCGGACAGGAAGCTGGGATCCCACTCGCGGCCTTTCGGCCCGTACTTCAGCAGCATCGTCGCCGACCACATGTCCGCTGGGTTGGTGAACGTCTGGGTGAGGCCGGTCGGGATCTTGCCCGATGCTTCCAGCTTGGACGCGGCTGCGAGGTTGGCGCCGAACTCGGCGAGGATCTTCTGGGAGTCCTTGTTGAGGACCTGGCCGTTGTGCGTGCCGTCCTCGTTGTGCAGGGTCATGGCGACCTGGGCCTCGAAGCGGTCGCCGCCCTGTGAGTAGAACCCCGACATGAAGTCGACGTCGCCCTTGAGAGCGTCAGCGTCCTTGCCGACCGCGGTGATGGCGGGGCGGATCGGCGGCCACTTTGCGTCGCCGGCGGTGGCGAGGCGGAGCAGGAAGGCGTCTTGAGCGCCCTTCTGGTCGCTGTTGGCACCGGGCGGAGTCCCGTACGCGGTGAACGTCGTGTCGATGTAGTCCTTGTAGGTCTTGTAGTCCGCGTGCGATTGCGCGAGTGAGGACATGGCCGTCGCCGCGAAGTCCGCCTCGAAGCCGCCGTGCATCGTGGGTACGACATGGAGGCTGCCGTCGGCACCGCGGGTGACCTGGTCGCCGGATCCGGCAGTCAGGGCCGACTTCAAGGCGTCGGTCATATCCGGGTCGTGGCTCTGGTTCGCGTAGGTGATGAGCGACTTCAAGTTGCCCTGCAGATCCGTTCCGCAGCCGGACCCACCCATGTGGCCCAGGGCGTCGCGGGTCGCATCACCGTTGGCGCCGAGCGCCTTGAGGTACAGCGCCATGGTGTTGTCCGGGAGCCCCAGGCCTTTGCCCTGGGAGAGCACGGAGAAGTTCTGGTCGTGGTCCTTGGCGAAGGAGTCCAGGACGTTGACCCGGGCCGCCTTCGCCAGGAAGTCGGTGGGGAACTGGCCGTACTGGAGCATGGCTCCGCGGTTCCAGGCGAGGACGTTGTCGCCCTTGGGCGGTGCGGTCAGGTAGAGCTTCTTGACCTTGTCGAAGCCGGGTGCGGGGTAGTCGTCGCTGCAGGCGGTGCCGAGTGCCTGGCTGTACGCCTGCAGGTCCTCGCCGGCGGTGGAACTGCCCGTGGAGGTGAGGAAGGTGGGGAGATTCTGTGCGAGATTGGGGTTGAGTGCGGCGTAGAAGGACGAGCAGTAGTCGGGGTCGTCCTTGTGGGCCGCCAGCTGCTGGGCGATCTCGTGGTACTGCTGGGCGGTATCGCCGGTCCCGTCGATCTTGTTCATCCGGTCGGCGAGATCCTTGCCGTCCTTGCGGGCTTGGGCGGTGCTCACGACCGGCTCGGGCACCTGGACCATCGTGAGGCCGGGGTGCTCCCTTTCGAGGGCGGCTCCGAGGACCTGGTGGCGGGTGAGAGTGGACAGTTGGTCGTCGAGCCAGTTGCAGATGCCCAAGATCTGGGTCAAATCGCCGGAGTTGATGCCGTACCGGTCGAAGCGGGACTTGAGCGCCGACACGCTGCTGCGTAGATCGTCCTTGTCCTTGCTGTAGGACGTGATCATACCCTTCATGGCTGTCGGGTCTATTGACGAAAACTCACCCACTCTTTACTCCCCCGTTGGAGTCGCTTTCCGGGAACTTGTCCGCCGGGCTCAGTAGCCCTGCATCTCCATATGCATCATCTTGGCCTCGCCGGGCGAGACCTTCTCGGGGCACTTGGCAATTTCGGCCTCCACGGCCGGAATCAGATTGCCTACCAATGTCCCGATCCGCTGCCTTTTTCCGTGGAGGTCGTCCCGGAAGTTCGCGGCGACTCCGCCGGCTTCACTGGTCCAGACTTTCTTGCCCTGCATGTCGGCGTCAGCCTTTGCCAGCAGGCCCTTCAGCCGCTCGGTTTCCGACTTGAGGTCGTTCCTCAGTGTCACCAGGGCTGCTCGCCACGGATTGTCGACCTTCTGCTGGGCTGCCGGATCCCCCATGAGTTCTCCCCGCTTCCGTCACTCGCACATGGCTCGCGTTGGAGCAACATGATGACACGGGAACCAACGGGCCTACGGATGACGTCTGTTGTCCGAGAATGCAACGGCACGGTTGTTCCGAGAGTGGCGTAGAGTACGGTGCCACTCGCGGGCGACGGGTCCGTGACAAGAGTTTTTTGATACGGGGAGGAGCGGCTAGCCATGGCTATCAGTGGTGCCGATCTCGAAGCTCTGAACAAGCTGGTCAATCACTTCAAGAGCCAGAAGGTGAACCTGGAGTCGGTGTTCTCCGGTCTGAACTCCGCTTCTGACGAGAGCCAGGCGTACTGGACCGGTCCGCTTGCTGACAAGTTCCGCCACGAGTGGGCCTCGATGAAGCCGCACCTCCAGAAGATCGTGGACCTGCTGCACGAGGCCCACCAGGCCTCGCACACCCACCACGAGAACATCCGCCGGGCCACCGCGGGTCACTGATTCAAGCAGCCGCACTGAGCCGGTAGTTACGGCCCGGGGTGGGTCGTCCGAAGCATCGGACGACCCACCCCGGGCCGTTTCCGTACCATGAGCCTCTCAGGGCTTCTCAGGCGTCGACGACCGCCTGCACCTGAGTCATCGAGCCACCCTGGACCAGAATGCCCCGGCCCGCAGGACCCGCCGCGCTCGTGCGGGGCAGGCGGACGCCGAAGAGTTGCTCGCCGGCGTCCGGGGTGGGGGCGAGGAGAAGGCCGTGGCGGTTGCGCCGGGCCTCGACCATGAATCCGCGGTACTGGGATCCCAGGGACTCGGCCGAACCCGCCGCGATGACGGCGTGGTCGCCGTCCAGGCCGCTTCTGACAACCTCTTCCAGCCCTTCGGCCAGCGCGGAGTCGTAGAGCAGTTCCGCGTCGTCCACGAGGACCGCGTACCGCGCGCTCTGCACCGGCGACAGAAGCTCGGTGAGGTCGTGCTGCGAGGCGTCACCGCTCAGGACGCCGAGGATGCCGGGCTCGCCCTCCAGGTTCTTCAGCGGCGAGCGCTTCGGGGTGACCAGTACCACGGGCAGTCCGCCCCGGGTCAGCGAGCGTGCCATCGTGATCAGCGTGCTCGACCGGCCCGACTTCGGCGGGCCGGCGATGACGAAGCCGGGACCGGCCTCCGACAGGTCGGCGCCCAGCGGAGCCAGTTCGTCGCCGCCGACGCCCACCAGGGCCCACAGGTCCGAGGTCGGGGCGAACTCCGGGTCGAGGGCGAGGGCTTCCTCGGCCGTGCACCGGATGGGCAGGGCGTCGACCCGCATCGGCCGGAGCCGACGTGGCGGCCGTGGGTGGATGCGGGCGGTCTCGGTGGCGATCTGCTGCAGTGCCTCCACCTGGGCCTTGCCGGCCGGGTCGGCGGCCAGCAGGGCCAGTTGGCACTCCTGGACGCCGTCGTCCGTGAGACGCAGGGCGCGCCCGGGCGGCATGTCCTTGGGCACGGAACGCGGGGAGATGCCGACCATGCCGTAGTCGTTGGGATCGGTGAGCCGCAGGATCAGCCGCTCGCCGAAAGAGCTGGTCACGGAGCCGGTGGTGCCGCTGCGGTCGGTGGTCATCACCACGCGGAGGCCTACGGCGGGTCCCTCGCGGAAGAGCCGCGTGATGGCTTCGATCAGCTTGCCGTAGTCGTAGCCCTCGAAGGTCTGGACGTAGCCCTCCCAGCCGTCGAGGAGCAGGACCATGTACGGCAGCCTGTCCTCGCCCTGGGCCGATGCCCGCTGCTCGGCCACACTGGAGACACCGAGGTGGGCGAGGAGCTGCTGACGTCGGGTCACCTCGCCCTGGAGGCGGCCCAGCAGCCGTACGAGGCGTTCGGTCTCGTCGCGGGTGACGATTCCGCCGCAGTGCGGCAGCCGGGTCAGCGGCAGGAGGATGTTGGCTCCACAGTCGATGCCGTACAGGTGTGCGTCGGACGGGGACGTGGTCGTGGCCAGCGAGGCGGCGATCGTACGCAACGCGGTGGAGCGACCGGAGCGGGGACCGCCGACGATCAGCAAGTGCTCGCCGTTCACCAAGTCCAGGTGCAGCGCGGAGCGGGCCTGGCGTGCCGGGACGTCGATGACGCCGAAGACCGCCGGCGTCAGGTCGCCCTGCGCGGGACCGGCTTCCTGACTCAGGTCGGCGACCGTGACGTGCTCGGGCAGCGGAGGCAGCCACGGCCTGTGCGGCGCGTCGAAGCCCATGCGCCGTGAACCGTCGGCGATGGCGTCCACCAGCACCGCGAGATCCGTCACCAGAGTGCCGTCGTCGCTGTCATCGGCCGGCTTCGGCAAGGGGCGGCCGACTGAGTTCCAGGGCAGCGGGAGCAGACCGACGGAGGGCCGCGACGACTGTCCGGGCCGCCGGCCACCGATGCGGGCCGACTGCACCGCCACCAGCGCGTTCGCACCCGATCGTACGTACATCCGGCCCGGGGTGGACTTCGCGATGCTACCGGCGTCCGGGGCGTCGATGACGTCCGCGGACTCGTCCCGGTTGGTCACGCGCAGCGCGATGCGCAGGTTCGTGTTGGCGCGGATGTCCTGGCTGACGACACCTGCGGGACGCTGCGTGGCGAGAATGAGGTGGACGCCGAGAGAACGTCCTCGGCGTGCGATGTCGACCAGACCGGCGACGAAGTCGGGCAGCTCGGCGACCAGTGCGGCGAATTCGTCGATAATGATGACCAGGCGGGGCATCGGCTCCAGTTCGGGCCGAAGCTGCCGGGCGTCGGTGTAGTCCTCGATGTCCTTCGCGGGCGCGGCGCGAAGCAGCAGCTCCTCGCGCCGTCTCAGCTCGGCTGCGAGCGAGGCCAGGGCGCGTTCTGTGAGGTGTGCGTCGAGGTCGCTGACCATACCGACGGTGTGCGGGAGCCGTGCGCAGTCCTGGAACGCGGCACCGCCCTTGTAGTCGATCAGGACGAAGTTCAGGGCGTCGGGCCGGTTGTGGACGGCCAGCGAGGTGATGAGGGTCTGCAGCAGCTCCGACTTTCCGGCACCCGTGGTGCCGGCGACGAGGCCGTGCGGCCCGTCCAGCCGGAGGTCGAGGAAGAAGGTCCCCTCGGCTCCGACACCGACCGGGAAGCGGGTGGTAGCACCCCCGAACCGCCAGATCTGCTCGATGGCGGCACCCGTCGGATCCGGCATCTCCAGAAGGTTCAGCAGGCGCGCCGACGAGGGCAGTGCGCTGTCCGCGTCGTCGCGGCTGACGTCACGTACGGGGGCCAGTGAGCGGGCCACCAGCTCGCACCATTCGCGGGACACCTGGTCGGCGAGCACCTCACCCAGTGCGTCGAGTCCCGCGCCGCGCAGTACCACGCGGTCGGAGGAGCCCAGCGGCCAGCAGATCGCGGCCCGGCACTCCTCGGGCAGCAGCCGCTCGTCCTCGTCCACGCACAGCGCGAACATGCCGTACAGCGGCCCCTCCTGCAGCAGTTGGGGGACGCCCGGCACCCGGCGGAGCAGCCGCGCCCCGTCCAGAACGATCAGGACATGCGGGTCGGGTCGCAGTCGGCCCGCTCCGCCCGCCGGGGCGGCGGCCTCCTTGCGCCGGTTCAGCTCGTTCAGCAATTCGGTGACACGTCGTCCGATCGTCTCGGAGTCCGCGCCGACGAGGGAGACGCAGTCCTGTCCGTTGCGCGGCGCGGTGTGGGGCAGCCAGTGCGCCCAGCTCCAGGCGTCCCCGGCGTCCGGCGCGGAAGAGAACACCACGACCGACAGATCGCGCGGGCTGTGCAGGACGGCCGACTGAAGCGCGAGCCAGCGGGCACCGGCCAGGACCTGGGGGCGTGCGCCGGCCAGGCCCACCACACCCAGTTCGGTGAACGGCAGCGGGACCGGTACGTCGAGCACGAGCGGTGGTGTGGGCGGCCCCTGTTCGCCCTTCGCCGGAGTGGCGACGAGCTCGATGTTCGCGGGCAGATCGGCGACACCGACGCGCAGCACCAGGGCATCCGGATCGGTGAGCCTGCGCTCCCACAGACGGCGCCGTGGGCCGGTCGCGAACAGCAGAAGGGAAGCGGCGTCCGGATAGGCATCGCGTCGGGCGCGCTGATCCGCAGCGCACAAGCGAGCCAAGTCCTCGTCGTACTTGGCCTTCTGGGCCTTGTACTCCTTCACCGTGGTGCGGTGCTTCTTCTTGCCTTCGCGGTTCTGGCTGACCCACTCGCCGGCCATCATCACCGGGCTCATCAGGCAGAACAGCAGCGTGTACGCCTGCTTGGTCATGAGGTACATGACCACGCCGAAGATCAACGGCGTGACGGAGGCGATCAGTTGGAAGCGGTGGCGTTCGGCCTTGCCGGGAGGGTCCGGCACCACCAGCCGTGCCCTCGGCGGCAGCGACGAGAGCCGCGGCGGACGGTTGTAGGCGAGGCCGCCCTCTCCCATCGGCGCCAGGTGCGCGTCGGGTTCCACCGGGTCGTCGAGGACCAGCAGGGAACTGCCGCAGGCGACGAGTGCGCCCAGTGGCCACGCGCGCTCCCCGGTGACGGCCTCGCCGTCGAGCAGCACTTCCGCACCCGCAGCTCCTGGTGCCACGGTGACGTTGCCATCGACGGCGACGCTCACGCGCAGCGCCTCCGGGGGGAGGCGGGCATCGGGGACGGCGATGGTGCAGCCGCGCGCCGATCCGATCGTGGTCACACCCGCGGCCAGCCGGGCGACCCGGCCGGCGCCGGGCCCTCCGGTGACCCGCAGTTCGTACCGCCCGGAGGGTTCACCGGCCCGCAGAAACGGGCCGATGGCGTCGTCGACGGATATCCGCATACCGTCGCGGAGTACGTCGCCCACCCGGACGTCGGGTTCGCAGTACCGTCCGTCGGCCCACAGACCGGTTGTGGTGGGTGTCGGCTCACCGCCGAACCGCGGGTCGTACGGGCTGTGCGGGAGCGCGGTGACGGTGGTGGGGAGGCGGGCGGCAGCGGCCGTGGGGGCCAATGCCCTGGCCACCTCGGTGATGCTCGCGTCCTCACCGAAGTCGAGGATGACGTCCTGTGGATCCGCGCCCTGCCGGACCACCGTCACGGACACCCGCATAGGCCGTGTTCCTTCCTGGGGACCCATGGCACTGCCACGTTGACATGCCCGCAAAGGCTATCCGGCTCGGCCGACGGCGCATCCGTGCACCTCAGTGGTTCACGGTCTGGAGTTCCTGGACCTTCACATCACCGTTCGGTTGCCGAAGGTTCCGTTGGGAAGCTTCCGCCCGTTCAGCCAAAGCCCTGCTACGCGTCTCCGAGCTGCTGCAAGTCCACGTACCCCGCCTTGAAGTCCGGCGAGTTCATCTCGACGTTCATGTGTCCGGCGTCGATGGTCGCGACCTTCCAGAGCTTGCCTGCGATCTCGACGGTGGCACCGGGGCGGAGGTTGTTGTAAAAGGCATGAGACCCGGAGTCGGCGGCACTGATCGTGGCACTCAGCGGGTCGCTCTCGATGTCCGTGACCACGGCACCCATGCCCTGCGGTCCGTTGTCCGGAACGTGCCAGCGCAGGCGCCAGTGACCTTCATACGTGGTCGGCCAGACGGGCATGTGCTTCCCCTTGTGCGTCGGAGCGGGCAGTCCCGGCGCGGTGAGAACCACGCGGTACGTGCAGATCTGAGAGACGGTGTACGTGTGCCCGCCGAGCGTGACCTTCTGGGCCGGGCGCACGGTCTGCCGCGCATTACCCACGGCGAGCTCGGCGGTGCGATGCTTGCCGTCCGCCTTCGCGTCCGCGTACTGCACCTTGGTGCCGCCGGGCAGAGAGGCCGACGCGGCGCGCAGTACATGAAGACCTTTGGCGGCCTTGTCACCCTCGCACTCCGGCCCCTTGTCGGCCGGCGGTGGCGTGTATCGCGTCGTGGACGACGACGGGTCGGCCGTCGGGCTTCCCGATGTGCCGCAGGCGGCCAGCAGCAGCAGGCAGGGAAGGGCTGTGGCGATTCGCACCTTGCTCATTGGGTCCCCTGGAGTTCCTGCGGGCTGTTGAAGTACTTCTGGTAATCCGCGGGTGAGACGTGGATGTCCTGGCCGTTCGGGGGGCCCCACGGGTTGCCCAGGATCATTTTCCCGTCACTGTCGAATCCCTTGACGTAGAAGACATGCCGGGTGACGTACCCCGGCTGCCAGTTCGGATCGAGGCCGTTGTTCTTCAGCTCGTCGCCGGACGGAGTGGCGACGATCACCGGATGGTGCGACTCGAAGGACTGCTTGATGTCGTCGAAGTTGTTGTCGAGCGACTTGGAGTCGTGACCAGTCACGTACGGCGGGGCCATGTTGGTCTGGTCCCACTCGGTGGCGCCGTAGTCGCCCTTCTCGGGGCGGTCGTAGAGCTTGTCCCCCACATGGTTGTCTGGGGTTCCGCCCTTGTCCCCGCCGTACATCAGGGCGAACGCCTTCTCGTAGTATGCGGGCCAGGTCTCGCCCTGGCCGTGAGCGGAGACCAGGTTGCCGTTGGCGTCCATGGGAAGGTCCGGCGTCACCGTGACCCAGTGCTGGTTGCCGTCCTTGTCCCAGATTCGGACATCCACCGTGCCGTTGGGGTTCTGTTTGATCCCTTCGGCGATGAACCTCGGATTCGCCTGGGCGGTGGCGGTGAGGGACGCGATGTACCAGCAGTCCGCGAACTGGCCTTGCGAGATGCCCGACGGGTCGACTTTGCCCGGGGTGGCGAACAGCGGCTCGGTGGGCATGCCGTACTGCATGCCCTTCACACCTTCGTTCAGCTGCGAGTTGTATCCCTGGAGCCATGCGTCGGTCGTGTCGAATCCCGGCTGGATTCCCGGGAAGGCCGCCTCCAACTTGGCCCAGTGCGACGGCCCAGCCTTCTTCAGCAATGTGCTCAAGTGGTCGCGGAACTGGCCGTCGGGTATGCCGTCGTGGGACTCCCACCACCACATGCCGCTGTCGTCAGTCTTCTTCGCCAGGTCGCCGTAGCGGCGGAGGTCCTCGGCCGGGACCTTGGCGAGGAAGGCGTCGAGTTCGGCGGGGGTCAGGGCGTTGAGTTCGTCCTTGACCTTGTCCAGATCGTCACGGTTGCCGTCGTCGCCGAAATCCTTGCCGTCCAATGCGGCGATGTCCGCCAGTGCGGCGGTGATCTTCTTCTCGTCCGGGGCGTTCTCGTCGGCGAAGGCGAGCGCCGGGTCGATGGCGTACCCCTTGGCGAGGAGTTCGTTGCACTTCTCCAGCTGGTTGCAGCGGCGCGTGATCGAGTCGGACATGTCGTGCAGCTCGTGGCTGAGCGACCCAGGTAGGGTGCCGCCGCCGAAAGGCCAGAAGGAGAAGGGGTTGCCGACCAGTGGTTCGAGGGCCGGGCTCGTCGTGGCGGGTTTCCCGCCGAGCAGGCTTTGGGCCTGGGTCAGCACTGCGGAGATGTCGCTGTGCAGTTTGCCCGCGCTGTCGCCCAGAGTCTTCAGGTTGCCCCCGAGGCTGCGGATCTTCGGGATGTCGAACCCGGCGAATGGCATCAGCTCACCCGCCCGGCTTGTCGTTCTTGGCCTTGGCGGCTTCCTCATCGAGGTTGCGTGCCTCGGTCTCCCAACGCCGGGCGTCGGCCATCAGATCACTGGCCATCGAGTGCAGTGAGCCCTTGCGGTTGCTGAGTGCGGCGGTGGAAGCCTCTGCGAACGGGCCCTTCCATATGGCGGGTGTCGCCTGCGTCACCGCGTTGTCGAGATACGGCCCCAGCCCCCCAGCAAGAGTCCGTGCCTTGCGGGCACACTCGCGCAGGTCATCGGCCCGCTTCTTCAACTGCGCGGGTGTCTCGCCTCGTTCGTCCGGTCTTCCCATGTCAACCCCGTAGTTGATCGGCCGCCAGGCACCGAGGGCAGATGCTAACAAACGAACGAACCGATCAAGTGAGGTCGTGTTCGATTGTCATGCAGAGTGATTCCAGAAGATGTCTATCGAGGAGGCACAGCACGCAACACGGACGCGCAAGACGCAAGAGTCGTGCAGGCTCCTACGAACTGGCGCCCGCGGCGCCCGTGCGTGGTCGGTTCTGCCCCCGCGGCGTCAGCGGTTGACTGACTGGACCTCCTGGACGTTGACGTCCTGCGTCGTGTCGAAGGTGCCGTTGGGGAGGTCGCCGCCGGTGCCGTCGGATCCCTGCCAGGTGATCTGCCAGGTGAGGGAGGCCTTGAGGTGGTAGGGGGTGCCGTTTGTGGCGCGGAGGTAGGTGATGCCGCAGGCAGGAGTCTTGTCTGCGTCACCGTTCTCGTACGGGGTGCCGATCGAGCCGTCCGCGTTGATCGTGCAGTCGCCGGAGGCGGGGGAGGTGCTCGCGTCGTCCGTGCCCGGAGTGAGGTGGAGGGCGACCGGCTTGGCGGTCGTCTCCGCCCACAAGTTGGTTCTGGGAAGTTCCGCGCGGACCTTGATCTCCCTGAATATTCCCTTGTCCAACCAGACCCAAGTGGGAAGGTTCACCGTGGCCTTGGCGGCTGGCTTCAGCTTGATCTCGGTGTCGGGAACCTTGATCTTGTTGTAGGCGTACTCGGCCAGCATCTTGGGGGTGGGGGCGTGCGGGATCTTCGGGATCTGCCCGGCGTCCTGCCAGAACATGATCCTGCCGCAGTCCCACGAGCCGGGGTCACTGTCGTCCGGTGCGACGCTGCGCCAGAAGTAACCGTCCTTGCCGATGTTGTAGTTCTTGTAGCCCTCGGCGGTGGTATTTGCGTTGTCGAAGTTGGTCTCCGGCTTGCTATCCCGGTAGTGATCGGTCCAGAGCTTCTTGCCGTACCAGGATTCGTGGATGCCGACGTCGCCGTTGCCGTCTGTTTTGTCCACGAATGCCTTTAGCTCCTTGCCGGTGAAGACGGGCTCGTACCAGCAGGCCGGAGGCTTCCAATTCACGTCCACCGAGGCGACGTTTCCCCGCTTGCCGCCGGTAGGGCCGCTCACCTGACGGACCTTGATCTGGGAGTAAGTGGCCGAGGCATAGAGTTCGTTGCCATTGGCTCCGCCGGAGGGAC
Organism: Streptomyces sp. NPDC001709; assembly: GCF_053596375.1. Lineage (NCBI taxonomy): Bacteria > Bacillati > Actinomycetota > Actinomycetes > Kitasatosporales > Streptomycetaceae > Streptomyces > Streptomyces sp. NPDC001709. The sequence goes on from NZ_JBSFGB010000016.1 coordinate 126,825, forward strand.
TCGGTGCCTGGCCTTCATGTCCAGGCTTGCCGAGGGCAACTGCGGGCGAAGGGAACAGTGCGGCGCCGAGTGTCACCGAGGCCAAGAGTCCGGCACAGGTCATGCGGATGGGGTTCATGGTCAGCATGCCCCCGGCTGCGTCTCCACCGTCATGGTCTTCCAGACACCGTTCGGCTGCCTGCTGAGGCTCGTCCGGTACTGGACCTTGGGGGATTCGCCCTTTGGAGTGCCGTCGGTTTCGCCCGTCTTGAGGTCCTTGCTGTAGCCCTTGCTCTCGTCCACGCAGTAGAAGAGGGTGGCGCGCTTCTTTGCCCCGCCGACGTAGGCAATCTGGGGGTTGTAGACAGTGACCATCCCTGTGATTGTCATGCCCTTGTATCCCTTGATCCAAGTGGAGCCGGTGCTCATCGCCGATGTGCCGCTGTAGAAAGCCAGTGCCTTGTACTCGGGGTCGCCCGCGATGATGGCTGCGTACGACGCCTTGAGCCGTTCGCTTCCGTCGTTCAGGGCGGTCTGGAGTTCCGGATCGCTGTTCGTCCAGCCTTCGAAGTGCGCCTGGAAGCTGCTGGGAAGCTTTATGAGCGGCCGATTCGCATTGGATGCAGCCGAAGCCGAGGCTGACGGACTGCTGGACCCCGTGGACGCTCCCTTGATGCCGTCAGGCGACTTGTCGTCGCTACCCGAGCCGCAGGCAGTCAGTAGAACGGCTGCGAGTGCGGCGAACGTTGTAGTAACGGGCAAAGTTGGGCGCTTCACAATGGACTCCCCGTGAGACAGAACGTCGGCCTAGAGCACAGACGGTATCGGTGAGGTTCATGGCTTTGCCAGGGCGTTCATTCGCTTCGGGGGGAGGGTGTGGCCAACCGGGCGGTGTTCGAGCCAACCGCCTTGAATGATCCATGGATCAGAGGTGCCATCTGCGGGATACGCATGTGGGACCGGGCTCAGTGGCGGCGATGCGGTTGATGTCGCGCCAGTGTGAACTGGCAGCGGGGACCAGGTTGCTGCTGCCTGCGTCACGTGTGCGCCTGCCCGACGTGGCCGACTCTCGCGAATGAATTGTGCAGACCTTGTGAGTAGCGTGTAAAGGGGTGGTCTCCTTCGGATCGATGGGGACGGAGAGTCGGGACGCGCCTTGAGGGGCTTATGTGCGACTGATACGGTGCGATGGCTTGACACTTGCTCAGGCCTTGGGGATCAGATCAGGACACGCCGAGTCGGTGGAGTGTCCCGGATGCCGTGAACGGCCCGGTGCCGAGCGGACTTTGATAGGCAAGACTTTCTTGGGTGTACGGGGGAGCGGCTGCGTGAAGATCCAAGAGCGTGCGGGGGCGGGCGCCGGTCGTTCTGCCGGGCAGGCTCAACCTCCGGTCGGCGACCGGCTCCCCACCCCACCTCGCGAGCGCAAGCCCGCTTTGGCCGCGCTCGCGGTGCTGCTGATCCTGCTCGGTGCGCTGGGGGCGACCACGCTCGTGCTGCGGGCCGGGAACCGGATCGAGGTCGTCAAGGTGACGCAGGCGATCCAGGTCGGGCAGTCCGTGAACAGCAGCAACTCCACGTCCGTGATGGTCGCCGCCGATGACAGCGTCGACTACGTCCGCTGGGACCAGCTGGGCGCCCTGAAGGACTACAAGGCGCGGACCACGATCTACCCGGGCACGATCGTCGTGGGCCAGATGTTCACGAAGGGGAATGTGCTGCCGGCCGGCAAGGCCGTCGTCGGGGTCTCCTTGAAGGACGGCCAGTACCCGGCGGACATCCAGGCCGGTGACACGGTCGCCGTCTACAACGTCGGCACGGGCAGCTCCGGTTCGGCCGGTTCGAGCAAGACCGGTACCGGGTCCGCAAGCGCCACCGGTTCCTCCGGCGATCCCATCACCACCGCCAAGGTCGGTTACAAGAAGGACGGCGGAGACGCCACTATCAGCTCCGGCAATCTCTCGCTGACCCTGATCGTCGACCAGGCCGACGCCGCCGCCGTGGCACGCGCCGCTTCGGACGGCTCGGTCGCCGTCGTACACGTCTCCGGCTCCGGCAACTAGAAGGCGGCCTCCACCCCATGGCGCTCATCGCTCTCGCCGCCGACAAGGGTTCACCCGGCGTCACCACGGCGGCCGTCGCCCTCGCGGCGGTCTGGCCGCGCCGCGTCCTGCTTGCCGAGACCGACCCGGCGGGCGGCGACCTCGTCTACCGCAGTACCGCCGCGCACGGCGGGCCGCTCAACCCCAACACCGGGCTGCTGTCGATAGCCGCGACCGCCCGGCGCGGGCTGGTTCCCGATCAACTGTGGGACCACGTCCAGCCGTTGAGTGGGGGATTGGAGGTACTCGTGGGGCTCGGCATCGCCGAGCAGGCGGGCGGGCTGGCCAGCCTGTGGCCGACCCTCGGACACTCCTTCGCCACCCTTGCCGACTCGCCCCATGCGCCCGCCGACGTCATCGCCGACTGCGGGCGCGTCAGCGGGGACACCCCGGCCGTCGAGTTGTTCCCACACGCGGCGCTGGTGCTGCTCCTCTCCCGTACCGAGCCGGAGGCGCTGGCCCGGGTCCGGGACCGGGCCGCCCACCTGTCCACGCGGCTGCACGGTGGGTCCCGCGGTGCCGCCGCGCTTGCCACCCCCCTCATCGGGGTCGTCCTGATCGCCGACCCGGCCGGCTCCGGCAAGCTCGTCCACCAGGTCAACGACATGCTGGTGCACGCGCAGACCGGCGCCCGGGTCATGGGCACCCTCGCCGACGACCCGGCCGGCGCCGACATGCTGGCCGGCCGCAAGCGTGGCCGCCTCGACAAGTCGCTGCTGGTCCGCTCGGCCCGCAAGATCGCCGCCGATCTGAACCAGCAGTACGGCGCCGCCTGGGCCGTCTCCGTCCAGGCCCAGCAGGCCCACCAGGCTCAGCAAGCCCGGTACCGCCAGCCCCAGCAGGGCGGACAGCCTCAGCAGGGCGGACAGCACCAGCCTCAGCAGGGCGGACAGCAGCCGCCGTACCAGCCTCAGCAGGGCCACGCGGGGGCTGGCCGATGACCGCTGTCGACCACCAGCTGGTCAAGCGGTTCCGGCAGGATGCCGGTGACCGTATCGCCGAACAGCGGCGGCTGGACCAGGTCAGCGGCGTCGCGCCGATGTCCCCGGAGGACGAGCGGCAGTACGCCCGCGCGGTGATCGCGCAGATCCTGGAGGAGTACGCCCGCGCCGAGATCAACGCCGGCCGTACGCCGCTGGACGCCGAGACCGAGGAGCAGTACGCGGCCGCCGTGCACGCGGCACTGTTCGGCGTGGGACGGCTTCAGCCGCTGCTGGACGACCCCGAGGTCGAGAACATCGACATCAACGGCTGCGATCAGGTCTTCGTCGGCTACGCCGACGGGCGCGAGGTGACGGGTGAGCCCGTCGCCGAATCCGACGAGGAGCTCATCGAGCTGATCCAGGTGCTCGGCGCCTACTCCGGCCTGTCCTCCCGGCCCTTCGACTCGGCCAACCCGCAGCTGGACCTGCGGCTGCCCGACGGCTCCCGGCTCTCCGCCGTCATGGACGTCGCCCGGCGGCCCGCGCTGTCCATCCGGCGTGCCCGCATGGGCAAGGTGTTCATATCCGACCTCGTCGGCAACGGCACGCTGACGCCGGAGGTCGCCCATTTCATGGCCTGCGCGGTCCGGGCCCGCAAGAACATCATGATCGCCGGTGCCACCAACGCCGGTAAGACCACCCTGCTGCGGGCGCTCGCCAACGAGATCCCGCCGCACGAGCGGCTCATCACCGTCGAGCGTGCCCTGGAGCTGGGCCTCGACACCTTCCCCGACCTGCACCCGAACGTCGTCGCCTTCGAGGAGCGGCTGCCCAACTCCGAGGGGCAGGGGGCGATCGGCATGGCCGAGCTGGTGCGGCGGTCGCTGCGTATGAACCCCTCCCGTGTCATCGTCGGTGAGGTCCTCGGCGACGAGATCGTCACCATGCTGAACGCGATGTCACAGGGCAACGACGGCTCGCTGTCCACGATCCACGCCAACAGCTCCAGCGAGGTCTTCAACCGTATCTCCACGTACGCGTTGCAGGCTGCCGAGCGGTTGCCCATCGAGGCCAGCCAGATGCTGATCGCGGGCGCGGTCAACTTCGTCGTCTTCATCCAGCGGCGCAACAACTACCAGACCGGCGGACGCCTCCAGCGCATGGTCACCTCGGTACGCGAGGTCAACGGCGTCGACGGCCGCGTGCTGTCCAGTGAGGTCTTCGCCGAGGCCCCTGACGGACGGGTCGTACCGCACGCGCCCGTCGCTTGCCTGGAGGACCTGATGGTCCACGGCTACCGGCCCCACGGAAACTGGGGGTGAGCATGGACTTCGGTGTACTCGGCGCCCTGTTCTCGACCACGGTCCTGTACTCCATCGGCAGCGGCGTCGCCGTCGGCGGCGGACTCGCGCTGTTGCTGATCGCGATCCGTGGCCTGCCCGCGAAGCCCGAGCACGAAAAGCAACGGGCCAACGAACGCGCCGCCGAACTCGCCCGGTTCGCGGGGCGCCGCGGCTCGCTCGCCGTCGTCATCGGGCTCGTGGTGCTGCTGCTGACCCGTTGGGCGGTTGCCGGCATCGCCGCGGGCATCCTCGTCTTCTTCTGGAACCGGCTCTTCGGCGGTGCCGCCGAGGAACGTGCCGCCATGCGCCGTGTGGAGGCCCTCGCGTCGTGGACCGAGTCCCTGCGCGACACCATCGCGGGTGCCGTCGGCCTGGAGCAGGCCATCCCAGCGTCCGCGAGAGCGGCCGCCCCCGTGCTGCGGCCCCACCTCGATGCGCTCGTCGACCGGCTCCGCGCCCGTACCCCGCTGCCCGACGCGCTGCAGCTGCTCGCGGACGAGATCGATGACGCCTCGGCCGACATCATCGTCGCCGCGCTGATCCTCAACGCCCGGCTGCGCGGGCCCGGTCTGCGGCAGGTGCTCGGCGCGCTCGCCAAGTCCGCACGCGAGGAGGTCGACATGCGCCAGCGCGTGATGGCCCAGCGCGCCTCCACCCGGCGCTCGGTGCAGATCGTCGTGGCGGTGTCGGTCGCGTTCGTCCTCGGACTCGCCGTCTTCAACCGGGACTTCGTCGCGCCGTACGGCAGCCCCGTGGGACAGCTCGTCCTCGCCGTCGTCTGCGCCCTGTTCGCGCTTGGTTTCTGGTGGCTGCGCAAACTGTCCACCATCGAGACGCCCGAACGGTTCCTGGTCCGGGACGAGTCGTCGGTCCTGCTCGTACGGCCGCGTACCCCGGCGGCGCAGGAAGAGGGGGTACGGGGATGAGTCTTACCCTGCCGATCGTCGTCGGTGTCGTCCTCGGTCTGGGCGTCTACGCCCTGATCCGCGCCCTGATGCCGACCAGACGCAGCGCGGTCGCCCAGGTCGCGCGCATCGACGCACTGCGGGCGCGCGGATCGGCGTACGAGTCCGTGCGCCAGACGAAGGAGGCCCAGGGCCGGTTCGGCACTGTGCGTGCCCGCATCGGTGTCCGCGTCTCGGAGTTCTATCTCCAGCAGGGCTGGGAACAGCGTTCGCTCCGCGCGGACCTGGCCGTCCTGGAGCGGAGTTGGGAGAACTTCCTCGCGACCAAGGTTCTGCTGGCGGTGGTCGGCCTGATCTTCGGGCCGTTCCTCTTCGCGGTGGTCTGGACGATGGGCTTCGGCTCCAGCCCCGTCATCCCGGTCTGGCTGGCCCTGCTGTGTGCAGCCCTGTTCTTCTTCCTGCCCGACCTGGAGGTACGGCGGGACGCGGCCGACAAGCGCCGGGATCTGCGCCGGGTCATCGGGGCGTATCTGGACCTGGTGTCGATGAGTCTGGCCGGCGGCCGTGGTCTGCCGGAGGCACTGATGGCGGCGGCCGAGGTCTCCGACGGCTGGGCCAACCAGCGCATCCGCAACGCCCTGGCCGATGCCCGGATCACCGGGCACAGCCAGTGGCAGGCACTCGGCATGCTCGGCGAGGAACTGGGCGTGGAGGAGCTGAAGGATCTGTCGGCGTCGTTGGCCCTCGTAGCGGACGACGGAGCCAAGGTGCGTGAGTCCCTCGCCTCCCGCGCCGAGACCATGCGGCACCGCGAACTTGCCGAGATCGAGGGCAGTGCGGGAGAGAAGTCGCAGTCGATGCTCGTGGCCCAGCTGCTGCTCTGCGCCGGATTCCTGGTGTTCCTGATCTTCCCGGCGGCCATGCGGGTGTTCCAGGTGTGAGCGATCAGAAGACCTTCTCCAACTGCTGTTTCGAGCTGCTGTACCAAGAAGACAAAGGGGACGACCCACAATGAACGGACGGGACTTCAGTACCGGGATTCCGGCGATGGACTTCCTGGTCACCTTCCTGCGCGGCCGCGTCGAGCGCGCCCGCTCCGGCGAACTGGACCGCGGTGCCTCGGCGGTGGAGTGGGTCATCATCTCCGCGGTCGTCGTGGCGATCGTCGGCGTGGTGGCCGCCATCATCAACAGCGCGCTGAGCGATGGCGCCAACAAGGTCGGCGACTGCATCAAGGGCGCGAGCGCGTCCAAGACCTGCTGACCACGCGTACTGCACAACGGGATGACGGGGTTGCTGGTGAACGTCGGCAGATGGGTGCGACGGCGGATGACGGCCGCGCGCGGCCGGACCGCCGACTCCGGCATGACCGCGATCGAGTTCGTGCTGCTCACGCCGGTCCTCTTCTTCATGATCTTCGCGACCGTCCAGTTCGCCCTGTACTTCTTCGCGGATCACGTGGCCCAGGCGGCGGCCCAGGCGGGCGCCCGCAAGGCGCGCGCCACCGCCGACGCCGAACCCGGTGCCTGGCGCGGCGAGGCAAAGGACGTGGCCGATTCCTACATCCGCCAGCTCGGCCCACAACTGGTGCTCTCACCGGACGTGCAGACGGTGCAGCCGGAGGCGCACACGGTCGGCGTGGTGATCACGGCACGGGTCCCGACGGTGTTCCCGGGCCTCGACCTCACCGTCCACGCCCAGTCGGCGGGGCCGGTGGAGCGGTTCGTGAAGGACGGCGAGAACTAGTGCTCTCCTGGCTGGGAAAGCGGTGCGCCGGCGCAGACCGGGGCCTGTCCACCGTCGAGGTGGTCATCCTCGCCCCCGTGCTGATCCTCTTCATCCTCGTGCTGGTCGCCTTCGGTCAACTCGTCGACGGCCGGGGCGCGGTCGACGGTGCCGCCCGGGACGCGGCCCGCGCCGGCTCGATCCAGAAGGACCACGCGACGGCGCTGGCAGAGGCCCGCAAGGCCGCCGAGGCGGACCTGTCGGACGTCTGCTCCGGCCCGGTCTCGGTCGTCCAGACCAGCCAGGGCTTCGCGCCCGACACCATCTTCACGGTCGAGGTGAGCTGCCAGGTGCGCGGCCTGGCCATGCTGGGCCTGAACATCCCCACCCACCTCTCTGCGCGCTTCTCCTCCCCGCTGGACCCGTTCCGGAGGTCGGCGTGAGAGACATCGTCCCCACCTGGTGGTCCTCGCGCCGGAGCCGCCTGGACGACCGGGGTTCCGGCGCGGGAGCGGTCATCATCTTCGCCCTGGTCTTCCTCGCTCTGGCGGCCTTCGTCATCGACGGTGGCCTGTCCATCTCCAAGCGGGAACGCGCGGCCGACATCGCGGAACAGGCCGCCCGGTACGCCGCCCAGGACATCGACAAGAACGCCCTGTACGAGAACGACGGCGGTGCGGCGCCGATCAAGTACCAGGACTGCGACGCCCGGGTGAAGGCGTTCGCCCGCGAGATGGGCATGAGCTCCGCGGACATCGGTGCGACCCACTGCGTCGCGGCCGACGCCGAGCATGTGGAGGTCGAGGTCCAGCTGACCTACCAGCCGGTGTTCACCGGCCTGTTCTACGGTGGCGACGTGGTCGTACACGGCCGCTCGGTCGCGAAGAACGAGGTCGGCTGAGGCCGGGGCCCCCACATGGTGGAACGCGCGACCTTCGACGCTGTCAGTCCCAGTCAATAGGATCTCTGTACCCCCCAGTCCCTCCGCCCCACTCCTCCCACTCACACGACCCAGGACACCCGCCATGGCGCGACGCAGCACATCAGGCTCGACGGGAAGCCCGACGGGCCCGCGGAATCGGACACCTCAGCCGGTGCGCGTGCAGCGGCGTACGTTGGGGGACTTCGTCAAGGCGTTCCTCGCGTTCGTCGCCCTGCTGGCGCTGGTCGTGGGCGTGCCAGGCGCACTCGCCGTAGAGGTGGGCTGGCCGCTGCCGCACGGGATGCCGTCGCAGGACTGGCTGACGCAGCAGATCACCGTGCAGACCTTCCTGCACGTGCTCACCGTCGTCGTCTGGCTCGCCTGGGCCCAGTTCACCGCCTGCGTGCTCGTGGAGGTCAAGGCCGCCCTCTCCGGTGTCGGTCTGCCGGGCCGCGTCCCGGGCGCCGGCCCCAGCCAGTTGCTCGCCCGGCAGCTCGTCACCGCGCTGCTCCTGGTCGGCGCCACCGCCGCCAGCCTCACCCCCGGGCTGTCGCAGCTCGGGCACAACTCCGGCCTGGAGGGAAACCACAAGGGCACGATCGCGTCCGCCCAGAAGACCCCGGGGCAGCAGGCCAAGGGCGCCGCGGCCGTCGCCGAACACGTGGACCACGTCGCGGCGCGGGCCAAGTCCGACAGCGGCAAGCACGGAGCCACCAAGTTCTACCGGATCCAGCCACCCGAGGGGCGCCACCACGACTCCCTGTGGGAGATAGCCCAGCGCCACCTCGGCGACGGCCGCCGGTACAAGGAGATCTACGAGCTCAACAAGGACCGCCTCCAGGCAGACGGTTCGCGCCTCACCGAGGCCAGCCTGATCCGTCCCGGCTGGATCATGGAGATGCCCGGCGACGCCCACGGTGGCGAACTCGTCGAGATGCCCGACGAGCACATCTCCCCGGCCGCGCAGCACCAGATACAGCAGTACGACAAGACCGGCCACCACGCCCACGGACAGCGGCAGCACGCCCAGGGTGGCGGCCACGTGGCCCGGCCCGAGCAACGCGGGCCGGCCACGGGCACGGGCGCCGACGGTGCCGGACAGCAGTCGCGGCAGCACGCCACCGCTTCCCAGGACCATTCCTTCGGCTTGTCCGAAGCCCTCGTCGGTGCTCCACTGCTCGCCGCCGGTCTGCTCGCCGCCCTCGGCCACCGGCGTCGGCAGGCGCTGTGGCAGTCCGCGCTCGCCGCCGTCGGCGGCCGGCGCGGCATGGAACCGCCCACGCCGACCGGCGACGCCCAGAACGCCCAGGAGGCGCTGCTCGTCGGCGCCGACCCCGAGGCCGTACGGCTTCTGAACCGGTCGCTGCGCGGGCTCGCCGCCGCCCTCGCCGCCGAGTCCCGCCCGTTGCCCGTCGTCTACGCCGTCTGGCTCAGCCGCGGCGACCTGCACCTGCAGCTCGCCCAGCCGTCCGGAAAGCCGCCGGCGCCCTGGAGGCCGGGGCAGGACCAGACCTTCTGGACGCTGTCGCGCGCGGACGCCGAGCGCTACGACGACACCGACACCGCCGCTCCCTACCCCGGCCTGGTCAGCCTCGGCACCATGGACGGCTCCCGGCTGCTGCTCAACCTCGAGGCGGTACCCGGCATCGTGTCGCTGAGCGGCCGTGAGTCCGACCGGGCCGCGGTGTTCGCCTCGGTCGCCGCCGAACTCGCCACCAACGGCTGGTCGGACCGTATGACCATCACTCTCGTGGGTTTCGGCCAGGACCTCACCGCGCTCGCGCCCAACCGCCTGCGCCACCTCGATGACATCGAGGCGTTGATCGAAGCCATGGAGGCCGAGACCCGGCAGCGGCGCGGCGCACTCGGTGCGGCCGGGCACGACTCCGTGCTCACCGGCCGCACCGGCCCGGCCCAGCACACCCGTTGGGCCCCGCATCTGGTGCTGCTGGCCGCTCAGCCCTCCGCCGAGGACGCGCGCAAGCTCGCCGAACTCGCCGCTGACGCCAGCCGCCTCGGCATCGGCTACCTCGTCGGCACGGAGACGGACGGCCTGCCTGGTGCTGCCTGGGAGATGCAGATCACGCATGAAGGCAAGCTGCTCGCACCGCTCCTCGGGCTGGAACTGGACGCCCAGTTGCTGCCGGCCGCACAGCAGCGCGCGGTCGTGGAGCTGTTCGCTCAGGCAGACCCGGAACACGACCCGGACGGCCCGTCCAGCAGTCCGCCCTTCCTCGTCGACATCAGCGAACAGGGCCGGCCCGCGGTGTACGCGCGCCTGGTCGGGCCGTACGAGATCATCGGCCTCGACACCCCGGACGGCGACCGCAGCGCCCTGCTGCACGAGGCGCTCGCGCTCCTGCTCATGCACCGCGAGGGCGTCCACCCGCGTGTCCTGGCCTCCGCGCTGTGGCCGCGCGGTGTGACCGAGGACGTGCGTGACGCGCTCATCGAGCGACTGCGCGCCTGGCTCGGGAACGACCCTGACGGCGGCCCTCGCCTGAGCGTGGACGGGGCCGGCCGGCTCATCCTCGCCAAGGCCGTCGTCTCGGACCTGGACGTGCTGCGCTCGCTCTACCACGAGGCCACCCAGGGCAAGGGCGTCAACAGCCGTGCGGTACGCGGTCGCCTCCTGACCGATGCGCTGGTTCTCGTGCGCGGCCCGCTGCTCGCGGACCGCCCCGAGGGCCGCTACGGCTGGCTCACCCACGAGATCATCGATGCTCAGCTCCCGTTGCTCGTCGCGGACATCGGTCTTGCGCTCTCGGCGTTCCATATGGAGAAGAACCGCACGGAGAAGGCGATCGAGGCGCTCGAAGCGGCCCTGAAGACCGCTCCGGCGGACGAGCGCTTGTGGAACGAGCTCCTGCGGGTCATTCATGCCACCGGTGACTCGGACCGCCTGCGCGTACGTGCCGCCGATTTCCTCTCCCGCAGCGGCGCCCGCGGCCTTCCGCCGCGCACCGAGGCCCTCCTCGACGAACTCGTGCCCACCTGGCGCGAGGGCATCGCCGCAGCCGGATGAGCGACGTGCTGCTGTGGGCCGCCGCCGCGCTGTGGGGCGCGGCGGCGGGAGCCCTGCTGCCCAGGGCCGCCTACCGCTTCGCCGTCCAGGCGGGGGAGGGGTGGCGCGATCGGTGTCCGTGGGGACACCCGCTCGGGGGCTGGCTCGGACCGACGCGCTGCGGGCAGTGCACGCGGGGCGGCGCGGGTTCCCCGGAGCCGCCGGCCGAGTCGGGCGATGTGGCCGGGCCGCCGTACGCGCCCTCCGTCCTCCTGCTGTCCGCGGCGACCGCACTCCTGTGCGCCGCTCTCGCCGCCGCCACCGGGACTCGCCCGGAGCTGGGTGTCTGGCTGCTGCTCGCACCGGCCGGGGTGCTGCTGGCCGTGATCGACCTCCGAGTGCAGCGGCTGCCCGACCCGCTGACCCTGCCCCTCGCGGGCGCGGCGCTCGGCCTGCTGGGCCTCGCCGCCTTGCTGCCCGAACACGCCGGCCACTGGCTCACCGCGCTGTACGGTGCTCTTGCTCTCGGCGCCGGCTATTTCGTGCTGTTCCTCATCAACCCCTCCGGCATGGGCTTCGGCGACGTGAAACTGGCCGTCGGCATGGGCGCCGTGCTCGGCTGGTACGGCTGGTCCACGGTCCTGCTCGGCGCCTTCGCCGGCTTCCTGCTGGGCGCGCTGTACGGCGGTGCGCTCGTCGTCGTACGGCGGGCGGGACGCAAGACGGCGATCTCCTTCGGCCCGTTCCTGCTGGCCGGCGCCTTCGCCGGGCTGCTGATCGGCGCGTACGCGGCCTGACGTCTTTACGGGGAAAGCGCTGGCGTAGGCTGGTTCGGTCCGTTCACACCCCTTGACGAACCTTGACGAAAGGGACGCCCGGTGACCGAGAAGGCCGACCTCCAGTCCGTGCTCGACCGAGCCGCAGCGGGCGGACGCATCACGCCCGAGGAAGCCCTCGACCTCTACCGGGACGCCCCGCTGCACGCGCTGGGCGCCGCCGCCGACGCCGTACGCCGCCGCAAGTACGCCGGTATCGAGCACATCGCGACGTACATCATCGAGCGGAACATCAACTACACGAACGTGTGCGTCACGGCGTGCAAGTTCTGCGCCTTCTACGCGGCCCCCAAGGACAAGGACAAGGGCTGGACCCGCGACCTCGACGACATCCTGCGCCGCTGCGCGGAGACCGTCGAACTGGGCGGCACCCAGATCATGTTCCAGGGCGGCCACCACCCGGACTACGGCGTCGAGTACTACGAGAAGCACTTCCGGGCCATCAAGGAGGCCTTCCCCCAGCTGGTGATCCACAGCCTGGGCGCGTCCGAGGTCGAGCACATGGCCCGTATCTCCGGGGTCTCGGTCGAGGAGGCCATCACCCGCATCCACGAGGCGGGCCTCGACTCCTTCGCGGGCGCCGGCGCGGAGCTGCTCCCCGAGCGCCCCCGCAAGGCCATTGCGCCCCTCAAGGAGTCCGGCGAGCGCTGGCTGGAGATCATGGAGACCGCGCACCGGCTGGGCGTGGAGTCCACCTCGACCATGCTGATGGGCACCGGCGAGACGAACGCCGAGCGCATCGAGCACCTGCGCATGATCCGGGACGTACAGGACCGTACGGGCGGCTTCCGCGCGTTCATCCCGTACACCTACCAGCCCGAGAACAACCACTTGAAGGGCCGCACCCAGGCCACCCTCTTCGAGTACCTGCGGATGATCGCGATCGCTCGCCTCTTCCTCGACAACGTCCAGCACATCCAGGGCTCGTGGCTCACCACGGGCAAGGAGGTCGGCCAGCTGTCGCTGCACTACGGCGCGGACGACCTCGGCTCGATCATGCTGGAGGAGAACGTGGTCTCCTCGGCCGGCGCCAAGCACCGCTCCAACCGCCTGGAGATCATCGACCTCATCCGCAAGGCCGGCCGTGTCCCGGCCCAGCGCGCCACGACGTACGAGCACCTCGTCGTCCACGACGACCCGGCGAACGACCCCGTCGACGACCGCGTGGTCTCCCACATCTCCTCCACGGCCATCGAGGGCGGCACGGCCCACCCCGAACTGAAGCTGCTGGCGTCCAACTAGGCGCGCTGTGCTGACACTTCACTTCGCCGAGCGCTCTCCCGAGACGGCGGTTCTGGTCGACGGGGCGTCCGTCGCCGCCGTCGGCCCGTACGAGGAACTGGCCGCCGCCGAGCCCCGGGCCAAGGTGCGGCGTTGGCCCGGCATCCTCACCCCTGGGCTGCTGAACCCGTACGGTCCGGAGTTGCTGGAGGCCACCTACCACCCCGACCCCCGCGAGGCCGACGCCCTCGGTACTGAACCCATCGGCGGGGAGCGCGCCCGGGAGATCTTCCGCCGTGATCCCGCACGCCTCGGCGCGAGCGCGCGACGCGGGGTGCAGCGGATGCTGGCACACGGCACGGTGGCGGTGGCCGGGGAACTGCGGTCGCGGGCCGTGGTCGACGCGGTGCGCAGGGCCGGGCTCGCGGTGGGGCAGCGGCCCGACCGCCTTCCGGGCCCGGCGGCGCTGTCCCCGACTCCGCTGATCCTGCTGCCGCGGCTCGTCCCGGGCGGACCCGCCCGCTTCGCCGTGTTCGACGTCGCCGACCGCGCCGAACTGGTCCGCCGCGGCGCCGGCACCTGCGTGGCGACCGTGATCGGCGGGCGGTTGGTGTACCGGGGCCGCTGATCCCGGGGCACCGGGCGGACCCGGGACCTTCGTCGGCCGGGCGTGCGCCGCGCGGGCGTAGGCGAGGGCGCTTCCGGGGCGCCGTACCCCCTGCTGCCACAATGGGCGGGTGACCCGCGCTTCCCTGAACAAGCAGCCGCACGAAGTCGCCTCGATGTTCGACGACGTGGCGGAACGGTACGACCTGACGAACGACGTACTGTCGCTCGGCCAGGACCGGCGCTGGCGCAAGGAGGTGGCGAAGGCGGTCGACGCGCGCCCCGCGCAGAAGGTCCTCGACCTGGCCGCCGGTACGGCCACGTCCTCGCTGCCCTTCGCACGCACGGGTGCGTACGTCGTCCCCTGCGACTTCTCCCTCGGGATGCTCCAGGTCGGCAAGAGGAAGCACACCTGGTTGCCGTTCACGGCCGGTGACGCGACGCGGCTGCCGTTCAAGGACGACACCTTCGACGCGGTGACGATCTCCTTCGGGCTGCGCAACGTACAGGACACGGACTCGGCCCTGCGCGAGATGTACCGGGTGACCCGGCCCGGCGGGCGCGTGGTGATCTGCGAGTTCTCGCACCCGACCTGGGCGCCCTTCCGCACCGTCTACACCGAGTACCTGATGCGGGCCCTGCCGCCGGTCGCGCGCGCGGTCTCCTCGAACCCGGACGCCTACGTCTATCTCGCCGAGTCCATCCGCGCCTGGCCCGACCAGCCCGCCCTCGCCGAACGGCTGCGCAAGGCGGGCTGGTCGAAGGTGGCCTGGCGCAACCTCACCGGGGGTGTGGTCGCGCTGCACCGGGGCTTCAAGGAGAGCTGAGCCTCATATCCGAGGCCCTTTGGGCGAGGCCTCAGCGGTTGATCATCTCGAAGGCGTCACCGGGCTCGCCGAGTTCGCGTTGCATCCCACCCCTCGGCGGCCGTGGGATGCGCGGCTCGCGCACGCCCCCGCCGCCCTCTCCCTCACCGAAGTCGAACCACACGTACACCATCGAGTCCCGCGGCACCTCGACCCCGGGCTGCGGGTACTGGCGTACGACGTAGTCGACGACCGCGAGGTGGAAGTCCGGGCGGTCCGGCGCATTGAGGAACAGGCCCTGCGCCCGGGCCGTTTCGCGCGCGTCCACGGCCATCAGTCCGACCAGCCGTGGCACGCGCACTTCGGGTGTTTTGGGTGTTATGCGCACAGATGTCACCCCCAGCGGTACTGGAAGGGTAACTCCCGCGCGCCCCGGCCGGAAGGAGACGGTGCCTGTCTGTGACAGATGACTACTCTACGTGATCGAGGCTGAGTCGGAAACAGAGGGCGCGCTCGTCCAGTGTGGGGTGCGGATAGGTCTCCGCCGGCTCCATGCCGAGCCGCCGGGTCACCGCGATCGACCGCTCGTTGCCCGGCCGGACCATCGCCACCACCTGCGGCACCCCGGCCGCCCGCACCCGCTGAAGCGTCTCGCGCGCGGCCGCGGTGACATACCCCTTGCCCCAGTGTGCGCGGCCGAGCCGCCAGCCGATCTCTATCTCCCCGGTCGGACCCCAGCCGGGCTGCCAGGGTTGCGCTCCGGTGAAGCCGATGACCTCGCCGGACTCGTCCAGCATGGTCCACAGGCAGAAGCCGAGTTCGGCGTCGTGCCGCCGCTGGCGCGCGGTGAGTTCCTCGTAGACCGACAGTGCGGCCGGTTTGCCGCCGTAGAACTCCATGACCTCGGGGTCGCCGAAGACCCGGTGCCAGGCGAACGCGTCCTCGTGGGTGGGGACGCGCAGCCGTACCGCGGGGAGAGGACGGTTCACAGGGCAGCCCTTCAGCCGGGTGATCAATTCTGCTGAATAGACTGCCCATGTTCAGTGCCGGTCGGCACATTGATTTCGAACTTGGGGAGATCCCGCCGTGACCGTCGTGACCGAACCCCTCTCCGAGAACACCGCAGATGTGATCGTCGTGGGCGCGGGGCCGGCGGGCTCGACGACCGCGTACCACCTCGCCAAGGCCGGTCTCGACGTTCTGCTCCTGGAGAAGACCGAGTTCCCGCGGGAGAAGGTGTGCGGCGACGGCCTCACCCCGCGCGCGGTCAAGCAACTCGTCGCCATGGGCATCGACATCTCCGAGGAGGCCGGCTGGCTGCGCAACAAGGGCCTGCGCATCATCGGCGGCGGCTCCCGACTCCAGCTGGACTGGCCGGATCTCGCCTCCTTCCCGAACTACGGCCTGGTCCGCAAGCGCGACGACTTCGACGAGCAACTGGCCCGCAACGCCCAGAAGGCGGGGGCGCGGCTGTACGAGCGCTGCAACGTGGGCGGGCCCGTCATCGACGACCGCACCGGCCGCATCACCGGCGTCACCGCCAAGCTCGGCGAGGAGAAGCGCGAGGTGACCTTCCACGCGCCCCTGGTGGTGGCCGCCGACGGCAACTCCACCCGCCTGTCCCTCGCGATGGGCCTGCACCGCCGTGAGGACCGCCCCATGGGCGTCGCGGTGCGCACCTACTTCACCTCGCCCCGCCACGAGGACGACTACCTGGAGTCCTGGCTGGAACTGTGGGACCGCCGCGGCGCCCAGGACCGTCTGCTGCCCGGCTACGGCTGGATCTTCGGCATGGGCGACGGCACGTCGAACGTGGGCCTCGGCGTGCTGAACACCTCCGCCTCCTTCAAGGAGCTGGACTGGCGCGAGGTCCTCAAGGCCTGGTGCGCCTCGATGCCCGAGGACTGGGGCTACACCCCCGAGAACATGACCGGCCCCATCCGCGGCGCCGCCCTGCCCATGGCCTTCAACCGCCAGCCGCACTACACGCGCGGCCTGCTGCTGGTCGGCGACGCCGGCGGCCTGGTGAACCCCTTCAACGGCGAGGGCATCGCCTACGCCATGGAGTCCGGCCAGATCGTCGCCGACGTCATCGTCCAGGCACACGCGCGTGCCACGCCCGCACAGCGCGAGATCGCCCTGCAGCGCTACCCGCGCGTCCTCAAGGACACCTACGGCGGCTACTACACCCTCGGCCGCGCCTTCGTGAAGCTCATCGGCAACCCGAAGGTCATGCAGATCGCCGCCCAGCGCGGCCTCACACACCCACTGCTGATGAAGTTCACCCTCAAGCTCCTCGCGAACCTCACCGACCCCACGGGCGGCGACGCGATGGACCGCATCATCAACGGCCTGAGCAAGGTGGCCCCGAAGGCGTGAGCGGCCGCTAGCCCCGGCTCAGCTCCTCGGCCCTGGTGGCCCGGCGGGCGAACACCTCGTCCCGCCGGTCCGCCATCTGCCGCAGCGCGTCCTTTTTCTCCCGCTTGGAGAGTCGATCCAGGTAGATGTACCCGTTGGTGTGGTCGGTCTCGTGGATGAGGCAGCGGGCGAAGTACCCCGTGCCCTCGACGACGACCGGCTCGCCGTCCTTGTCCTGCCCGCGCACGACGGCCCGGTCCGGTCGCGGTACGGCCATCACGGCACCCGGCACCGATAGGCAGCCCTCGCCCTCGTCCAGCAACCGCCGCCCGCTCGTGGGCGTTTCGAGCACCGGATTGGCGATGTGTCCGACATGTCGGACACCATGGTCATCGGGGCAGTCATACACGAACAGCCGCAGATCGACCCCCACCTGATTCGCCGCCAGTCCCGCCCCTTCGGCGACATACAGGGTGCGGAACATGTCGTCGACGAGTGCGGCGAGGTCGGGCCCGAACTCCGTGACGTCCCGGCACGGCTTGTGTAGGACCTCCTCGCCGACCTCGGTGATCCGGCGCACCGCGCCGCGCCCGGCCTCGGGGGCGTGGCGGGGGTAGTAGTCGGCGGGCCTTCCCTGGACGAACACGCGTGGCATCGCGCTGTCTCCTTCGCTCCTGGACGGGCCGCCGGCCGGCGGCCCGAGCAGAGCATGTCAGGGGCACCGCTGCGACGTGCCGGGAACGACGCAAGGGCCGCTGCCCCCGAGCGGCTGCGGCCCTACGCGCGTGAGAGGTGCGTGGGTGCGCTCAGAGCACCCGCACGGCACCGGTCGGTGGGTCGTACGACAGCGGCTTCTCGACGATGCCAGTGGACGGGTTCTGCGCGCCGACGAACATGCCGTCACCGGCGTAGATCGCCACGTGGTAGGCGCTGCCCGCGCTGCCCCAGTACAGGATGTCGCCCGGCTGCAGGTTGCTCAGCGAGACCTGGGTGCCCTGGGTCGACTGGTCCTGGGAGACGCGCGGCAGGCTGACGCCCACCTGCCTGAAGGCGGCCTGGACGAGGCTGGAGCAGTCCCACGCGTTGGGGCCGGAGGCACCCAGGACGTAGCTCTTGCCGATCTGCGCCTTGGCGAAAGCGAGGATCTCCGCGGCCGAACCGGTGGCCGTGGAGGTGCTGCCGGAGTCCGAAGTGGCGGAGAGCGTCGTCCGCTCCGCATTGCGCGAGGCGCGGGCGGCGGCCTCCTTGCGGGCGGCCTCCTCGGCCTTCTTCTTCGCCTCGGCGGCCTTCTGCTTGGCCTCCGCGAGGTCCGACTTGGCCTGCTTCGCGGCCTTTGCGGCGGCCGCGTCACGCTCGGCCTGCAGCTGGTAGTTCGCGGCTGCCTGCTGGGTGGCGTCCGCGGACTTCGCCGCCTGAGCGGCCAGGTCGGCCGTCAGGGTGGGCAGTTCGAGGGTCTGCGTCACCGGCTCGGCAGCGTTCGCCGAGCCGGACGCCCCGGCGACTGCCAGGGTGCTGAGGACGCCACCGGCAACTCCGGCCCGCATCGCGAGGGTCGACGCGCTGCGGCGGGGCTTCCGGTGGCTGCGTATGTGAGCGGTGTGGGACATGGGGATAACGGGTACCAGGGGCTCCTTCATATCTTCAAGAAACGTGTGCTGCGCCACAGTTGCTCAATCGAGACCGAGAATCCCGGGCGTGTCGCTCTTTATTGACGCCGTAACGGACATAGCGGACGCACGTGATCAAGCCCTTGATCACGGTCTTTGATCATTACGTCCGAATTGCCCCACGCTTACCACTGCTTGGGGTCGTTGGCCAAGCCCGGTTCTCAGGGGCCTCTCATGGATGTGGCGGAGGTCACGGAACGATTACCGGAAGCATGGCGTCCTGTGCGCGCGGGCCTCGTGAACGCGTGCACGCATCCGGACCGGCGTCCACACCGCGTCCCGCCCCTACCACTGATGTGTGAACGCGCTCCTCTATCAGGCGGCCGCGTCCATCACCAATTTGCATGCAGCGGAACTCTCTTGATATTGAGACGCCCCCTCCGGCCTGCAATGACACGCAAAAATGTCACTTCTGGTGATCAACTGAACGCTTCGCGTATGAAGATCACTCATCATCCGACTTCATGATCCTTCGTCAGGTGGTGGAGATCACAAAGGTCGAGTAATACGCCGTGTCGCAGATCACAGAGCGGCGGGCATAAGATGCGTGGCAGTTGGGCTTGTGACCTGCTTCACATGTTCTCGATCTTCGCCGGGACGAGCGGGATTCGTGGGACCGGTGAGGCGGCTGTGAGCCCAGTGCAACCCGCCAGCAGTCAGCGCCGACTGAGAGGAGCGAGGAGCGGTGAACGCGTATGCGCCCATCCTCGTACTGGGAGCCCTCGGGGCAGGCTTTGCGATCTTCTCCGTGGTCATGGCCACGCTGATCGGTCCGAAGCGGTACAACCGCGCCAAGCTCGAGGCCTACGAGTGCGGTATCGAGCCGACCCCCACGCCGGCCGGAGGCGGGCGCTTCCCGATCAAGTACTACCTGACGGCGATGCTCTTCATCGTCTTCGACATCGAGATCGTCTTCCTCTACCCCTGGGCCGTCACCTTCGACGCCCTGGGGATCTTCGGGCTCGTGGAGATGCTGCTCTTCGTGCTCACCGTCTTCGTCGCGTACGCGTATGTATGGCGGCGCGGCGGCCTGGAATGGGACTGAGGAGCCTAACGACATGGGACTCGAAGAAAAGCTGCCGAGCGGCTTCCTGCTGACCACCGTCGAGCAGGCCGCGGGCTGGGTGCGCAAGGCGTCCGTCTTCCCGGCCACCTTCGGCCTTGCCTGCTGCGCCTTCGAGATGATGACCACCGGCGCCGGCCGTTACGACCTGGCGCGCTTCGGCATGGAGGTCTTCCGGGGCTCACCGCGCCAGGCGGACCTGATGATCGTCGCCGGCCGGGTCAGCCAGAAGATGGCCCCGGTGCTCCGGCAGGTCTACGACCAGATGCCCAACCCGAAATGGGTGATCTCCATGGGCGTCTGCGCCTCCTCGGGCGGCATGTTCAACAACTACGCCATCGTCCAGGGCGTCGACCACATCGTCCCGGTCGACATCTACCTCCCGGGCTGCCCGCCCCGCCCCGAGATGCTGATGGACGCGATCCTCAAGCTCCACCAGAAGATCCAGTCCTCCAAGCTCGGCGTGAACGCCGAGGAAGCCGCCCGCGAGGCGGAGGAGGCGGCGCTCAAGGCCCTGCCCACGATCGAGATGAAGGGGCTGCTGCGGTGAGCGACGCGAACGGCAACGCAGGCGGCGTCAACGGGCCCGCGAACGGGGTGAACCCCGAGAAGGACCTCTCCGCCTCCAACCTCCCCGGCCAGCGCGGCCAGGGCGGCGAGGAGATCCGCGTCCAGCGCGGCATGTTCGGTGCCAACAACGGCGGTGACACCTCCGGCTACGGCGGACTGGTCCGCTCGGTCCGGCTCCCGGGACCTGCGAGCAGGCCCTACGGCGGCTGGTTCGACGAGGTCGCCGACGAACTCGAAGGCGCCCTGGAGGAACAGGGGCTCCTCCCGGAGAACGCCATCGAGAAGACGGTCGTCGACCGCGGCGAGATCACCTTCCACATCGAACGCGAGTACCTGGCCCGTGTCGCCCGCACCCTGCGCGACGACCCGGCCCTGCGCTTCGAGCTGTGCACCGGCGTCAGCGGCGTCCACTACCCGAACGACAAGGGCCGCGAGCTGCACGCCGTCTACCACCTGCGCTCGATCACCCATAACCGGCTGATCCGCCTCGAAGTCAGCGCCCCCGACAGCGACCCGCACATCCCGTCGCTGGTCCCCGTCTACCCGACGAACGACTGGCACGAGCGCGAGACCTACGACTTCTTCGGCATCGTCTTCGACGGTCACCCGGCCCTGACCCGGATCATCATGCCGGACGACTGGCAGGGCCACCCGCAGCGCAAGGACTACCCACTCGGCGGCATCCCCGTCGAGTACAAGGGCGCCCAGATCCCGGCTCCGGACCAGCGGAGGTCGTACTCGTGAGCACATCGCAGGCATCCCCGCGCGAGACCACCGAGGGCACCGTCTACACGGTCACCGGTGGCGACTGGGACGAGGTCGTCCAGTCCGCGGCCCGCGCCGACGACGAACGCATCGTGGTCAACATGGGTCCCCAGCACCCCTCCACCCACGGGGTGCTCCGCCTGATCCTGGAGATCGAGGGCGAGACCGTCACCGAAACCCGCTGCGGCATCGGCTACCTCCACACCGGCATCGAGAAGAACATCGAGTACCGCACGTGGACGCAGGGCAGCACCTTCGTCACGCGCATGGACTACCTGACCTCCTTCTTCAACGAGACCGCCTACTGTCTCGCCGTCGAAAGGCTCCTCGGCATCGAGGACCAGGTCACCGACCGCGCCACGATCATCCGGGTCCTTCTGATGGAGCTGAACCGGATGTCCTCCCATCTGGTCGCCATCGCCACCGGCGGCATGGAGCTGGGCGCCACCACGATCATGATCTACGGCTTCCGTGATCGTGAAATGATTCTCGACCTCTACGAACTGATCACGGGCCTGCGGATGAACCACGCGTACATCCGCCCCGGCGGCCTCGCCCAGGACCTGCCGCCCGGCGCGGTCGACCAGATCCGCGAGTTCGTCAAGAAGATGAGGAAGAACCTCCCGGAGTACGACAAGCTCGCCACCGGGAACCCCGTCTTCAAGGGCCGCATGCAGGACGTCGCCTACCTCGACCTGGCCGGCTGCATGGCCCTCGGCGCGACCGGCCCCATCCTGCGCTCCGCCGGCCTGCCCCATGACCTGCGCAAGACGCAGCCGTACTGCGGTTACGAGACCTACGACTTCGACGTCCCGACCGCCGACACCTGCGACGCCTACGGCCGCTTCCTGATCCGCCTGGAGGAGATGCGCCAGTCGCTCAGGATCATCGAGCAGTGTCTGGACCGGCTCCAGCCCGGACCGGTCATGGTCGCCGACAAGAAGATCGCCTGGCCCGCCCAGCTCGCCCTGGGACCGGACGGACTCGGCAATTCCCTCGACCACATCAAGAAGATCATGGGCACCTCCATGGAGGCCCTGATCCACCACTTCAAGCTGGTCACCGAGGGCTTCCGCGTCCCGGCGGGACAGGTGTACACGGCCGTCGAGTCACCCAAGGGCGAACTCGGGGTGCACGCCGTCTCCGACGGCGGCACCCGCCCCTACCGGGTCCACTTCCGCGACCCGTCCTTCGCCAACCTGCAGGCCATCGCGGCGATGTGTGAGGGCGGCCAGGTGGCCGACGTCATCGTCGTCATCGCGTCCATCGACCCCGTTTTGGGAGGCGTCGACCGGTGAACACCTCTTCTTCGGAGCGGGGCGTCAGCCTGGGCATGCCCGAGCTGCCCGCGCCCGCCTACCCGGACGACGTCCGGGCCCGGCTGGAGGCGGACGCGCGCGAGATCATCGCGCGCTACCCGGACTCCCGGTCCGCCCTGCTCCCGCTGCTCCACCTCGTGCAGTCGCAGGAGGGCCATGTCACGCGCACCGGAATGCGGTTCTGCGCGGACATGCTGGACCTGACCACGGCCGAGGTCACCGCCGTGGCCACCTTCTACACCATGTACCGGCGCAAGCCGTCCGGTGACTACCAGGTCGGCGTGTGCACCAACACGCTGTGCGCCGTGATGGGCGGAGACGCGATCTTCGAGACCCTCCAGGAGCACCTGGGCGTCGGCAACGGCGAGACCACCGACGACGGCAAGGTCACCCTGGAGCACATCGAGTGCAACGCGGCCTGCGACTACGCGCCGGTCGTGATGGTCAACTGGGAGTTCTTCGACAACCAGACGCCCGGCAGCGCCAAGCGCCTGGTCGACGATCTGCGCGCGGGGCGGCCCGTAGAGCCCACGCGCGGGGCGCGGCTGTGCACGTTCAAGGAGACCGCGCGGATGCTGGCCGGCTTCCCCGACGAGCGGCCCGGGGCCGTCGAGGAGGGCGGCAGTGCGGGACCGGCGTCGCTGGTGGGCCTTCGCCTGGCAAGGGGAGAGGCCGCACCCGCGCGCGTGGTCCATCCGCGCGGAGGTCCGCATGAGCAACCGCATGGGGAACCGCGTGACCGGGTGCACGAGCCGTCGCCGGCCGAGCACCTCAGTTCCCATGACGCGCCGCAGGAGACATCAGCCTCCGACCCTGCCCACCCGGCAGGGCCTACCGCCGAGGAGGGGGAGTGATGACCGTGGCAGCCGAACTCAAGGACACGAGCCCCGAGAAGCTGCTCGCACCCGTGCTGTCGGCCTTCTGGGACGAGGACCGGTCCTGGACTCTGGACGTCTACCGGAGGCACGAGGGGTACGAGGGGCTCCGCAAGGCGCTCGCCATGTCACCCGACGACGTGATCGCGTACGTCAAGGACTCGGGGCTGCGCGGCCGCGGCGGCGCGGGGTTCCCGACCGGAATGAAGTGGCAGTTCATTCCGCAGGGTGATGGAAAGCCGCACTATCTAGTTGTCAACGCCGACGAGTCGGAGCCCGGGACCTGCAAGGACATCCCGCTCCTCTTCGCGAACCCGCATAGCCTCATCGAGGGCATTGTGATCGCGTGTTATGCCATCAGGTCGTCGCATGCCTTCATCTATCTGCGTGGTGAAGTCGTTCCCGTTCTGCGGCGGTTGCACGAGGCCGTGCGCGAGGCCTACGCGGCGGGCTACCTCGGCGAGAACATCCTGGGCAGCGGGCTCGACCTCCAGCTCACCGTGCACGCGGGTGCCGGCGCGTACATCTGCGGTGAGGAGACCGCACTGCTCGACTCGCTCGAAGGCCGCCGTGGTCAACCGCGGCTCCGTCCCCCCTTCCCTGCTGTCGAAGGGCTCTATGCCTGCCCGACTGTTGTGAACAACGTCGAGTCGATCGCATCGGTTCCCGCCATCCTGCAAAACGGGAAAGATTGGTTCAGGTCGATGGGCAGCGAGAAGTCCCCGGGCTTCACGCTCTACTCGCTCAGCGGCCACGTCGCGAGCCCCGGCCAGTACGAGGCCCCGCTCGGCATCACCCTGCGCCAGCTCCTCGACATGAGCGGCGGCATGCGGCCCGGCCACCGCCTGAAGTTCTGGACGCCGGGCGGCTCCTCGACGCCGATGTTCACCGACGAGCACCTCGACGTCCCTCTCGATTACGAGGGAGTGGGCGCCGCCGGTTCCATGCTCGGCACCAAAGCCCTGCAGTGCTTCGACGAGACGACCTGCGTGGTGCGGGCGGTGACCCGCTGGACCGAGTTCTACGCCCACGAGTCCTGCGGCAAGTGCACCCCCTGCCGCGAAGGGACGTACTGGCTGGTGCAGTTGCTGCGGGACATGGAGGCCGGCAAGGGCACCATGTCCGACCTCGACAAGCTCGCCGACATCGCCGACAACATCAACGGCAAGTCCTTCTGCGCCCTCGGCGACGGCGCCGCGTCCCCGATCTTCTCCTCGCTGAAGTACTTCCGCGAGGAGTACGAGCAGCACATCACGGGCCGGGGCTGCCCCTTCGACCCGGCCAAGTCGACGGCCTGGGCGGACCGCCCGGAGGTGAACGCATGACCGTGACCACCAGTGCTCCCGCGGGTGGGGGAGAGGCGGCGGTCCCGCCGGAGGACCTCGTCACGCTGACGATCGACGGCATCGAGATCAGCGTGCCCAAGGGCACCCTGGTCATCCGGGCCGCCGAGCAGCTCGGCATCGAGGTCCCCCGGTTCTGCGACCACCCCCTGCTCGACCCCGTCGGCGCCTGCCGTCAGTGCATCGTCGAGGTCGAGGGCCAGCGCAAGCCCATGGCGTCCTGCACCATCACCTGCACCGACGGCATGGTGGTGAAGACCCAGCTCACGTCGCCGGTCGCCGAGAAGGCCCAGCACGGTGTGATGGAGCTGCTGCTCATCAACCACCCGCTGGACTGCCCGGTCTGCGACAAGGGCGGCGAGTGCCCGCTGCAGAACCAGGCCATGTCGCACGGCAACGCCGAGTCCCGCTTCGACGGCAAGAAGCGCACCTACGAAAAGCCCGTACCGATCTCCACGCAGGTGCTGCTCGACCGCGAGCGGTGCGTGCTGTGCGCCCGCTGCACCCGCTTCTCCAACCAGATCGCGGGCGACCCGATGATCGAGCTACTCGAACGCGGCGCGCTCCAGCAGGTCGGCACCGGCGAGGGCGACCCGTTCGAGTCGTACTTCTCCGGCAACACCATCCAGATCTGCCCGGTCGGCGCGCTCACCTCGGCGGCCTACCGCTTCCGTAGCCGCCCCTTCGACCTGGTCTCCTCGCCGTCGGTCTGCGAGCACTGCTCCGGCGGCTGCGCCACCCGCACCGACCACCGGCGCGGCAAGGTCATGCGGCGGCTCGCCGCCAACGACCCCGAGGTCAACGAGGAGTGGATCTGCGACAAGGGACGCTTCGCTTTCCGGTACGCGCAGCTCAAGGACCGCCTCGACACCCCGCTCGTCCGCAATGCCGATGGCGTCCTGGAGCCCGCCTCCTGGCCGGAGGCGCTGGACGCTGCCGCGCGCGGGCTCACCGCCGCCCGCTCCCGGGCCGGTGTTCTCATCGGCGGCCGGCTGACCGTCGAGGACGCCTACGCATACAGCAAGTTCGCGCGCGTGGCCCTCGACACCAACGACATCGACTTCCGCGCGCGCGTGCACAGCGGCGAGGAGGCCGACTTCCTTGCCTCCCGGGTCGCAGGCCGCGGCCGCGACCTCGACGGTACGGGCGTCACGTACACCTCCCTGGAGAAGGCGCCCGCGGTCCTGCTGGCCGGCTTCGAGTCGGAGGAGGAGGCACCCGGCGTCTTCCTGCGGCTGCGCAAGGCCTGGCGCAAGCGCAAGCAGAAGGTGTTCGCGCTGGCCACGCACGAGACCCGGGGCCTTCAGAAGGCGGGCGGCACCCTGCTGCCGGCCGCGCCGGGCACCGAGACCGAGTGGCTGGACGCCCTCGCGAGCGGCGTAGGCCTGGAGGAGGCCGGCGCAGACGCCGCCGAAGCCCTGCGCACCGAGGGCGCGGTCATCGTCGTCGGCGAGCGGCTCGCCTCGGTCGCCGGCGGCCTCGCCGCCGCCGTACGGGCCGCCACCGCGACCGGCGCCCAGCTGGTGTGGATCCCGCGCCGGGCCGGTGAGCGCGGCGCCGTCGAGGCGGGTGCACTGCCGTCGCTGCTGCCGGGCGGCCGCCCTGCGACCGACCCGCGCGCACGGGAGGAGGTCGCCGCCGTATGGGGGCTCGCCGAACTCCCGTTGCGTTACGGCCGCGACACCCACCACATCGTCGAGGCCGCCGCCACCGGCGAACTGTCGGCACTCGTGGTCGCCGGTGTCGAGGTCGCCGACCTGCCCGACCCGGCACGCGCGCGTGAAGCACTCGACAGCGTCGGCTTCCTGGTGTCGCTGGAACTGCGGCCCAGCGAGGTCACCGCGCACGCCGACGTCGTCCTGCCGGTCGCCGCCGTCGCCGAGAAGGCGGGCACCTTCCTCAACTGGGAAGGCAGGGTGCGTTTCTTCGACGCCGCCCTCAAACCCGACCAGATGACCCGCCGCCTCGCACCGACGGACGCGCGCGTGCTCCAGATGCTCGCCGACGCCATGGACGTCCACCTGGGCCTGCCGGATCTGCGCACCACGCGCGCGGAGATCGACCGGCTCGGCTCCTGGGACGGCCCGCGCGCCACCGAGCCCCAGGAGTCCGCGGGCGCGCTGCCGCGCCCGGCCGCCGGCGAGGCCGTGCTCGCCGGGCACCGGCTGCTGCTCGACCAGGGCGTCCTGCAAGAGGGCGACGAGGCGCTCGCTGGAACCCGGCACGCCGCACGCGCGCGCGTGTCGGCGGCGACGGCCGCCGAGGCAGGCGTCAAGGACGGTGACCCTCTCGCCGTCACCGGACCGTCCGGCACGGTCGAACTCCCGCTCCAGATCACCGAGATGCCCGACCGGGTGGTCTGGCTCCCGCTGAACTCCGCCGGCGCCGGCGTCGCCTCCGACACCGGGGCACAGCCCGGCTCCCTCGTCCGCATCGGCCCGGCGGCACTCGCCGAAGAGGCCCCCAAGGAGGTGGAGGCATGAGCCCGTACCTCGCCGCTGAAGACCTCTCGATGTTCGGCCGCGACCCCTGGTGGCTGGTCCTCATCAAGGCGGTGTTCTGCTTCGCCTTCCTGATGGTGACCGTGCTCATCTCCATCGTCATGGAGCGCAAGGTCATCGCCTGGATGCAGCTGCGCATCGGTCCCAACCGGCACGGCCCCTGGGGCATGCTCCAGTCGCTCGCCGACGGCGTGAAGCTGATGCTCAAGGAAGACATCATCGTCAAGCGCGCGGACACCGTGGTGTACATCCTCGCGCCGATCGTCGCGGCCATCCCGGCCTTCATGGCGATCGCGGTGATCCCCTTCGGGCCGGCCGACAACGAGATCTCGATCTTCGGCCACCGCACCACGATGCAGCTGACCGACCTGCCGATCGCGATGCTCTACGTCCTCGCGATCGCCTCCGTCGGCATCTACGGCATCGTCCTGGCGGGTTGGAGTTCCGGATCGACGTACCCGCTCCTCGGCGGCCTGCGCTCCTGTGCGCAGATGATCTCCTACGAGATCGCCATGGGCGCCGCGTTCGCCTCCGTGTTCCTGTACTCGGGGTCGATGTCGACGTCGACGATCGTCGCGCAGCAGCACGACCGCTGGTACATCCTGCTGCTGCCGGTCTCGTTCATCCTCTACATCGTCACGATGGTCGGCGAGACCAACCGCGCCCCCTTCGACATGCCGGAGTCCGAGGGCGACCTGGTCGGCGGCTTCAACACCGAGTACTCGTCCATCAAGTTCGCGATGTTCATGCTCGCCGAATACGTGAACATGGTGACGGTCTCGGCCGTGTCGACCACGCTCTTCCTGGGCGGCTGGCGAGCCCCCTGGCCGATCAGCACCGCCTGGGCGGGCGCCAACCACGGCTGGTGGCCGATGCTCTGGTTCGTGGCCAAGGTCGTGCTGCTGCTGTTCGTCTTCGTCTGGCTGCGCGGCACACTCCCGCGCGTCCGCTACGACCAGCTGATGAAGCTCGGCTGGAAGGTCCTCATCCCGGTCTCCGTGACCTGGCTGATGCTGGTGGCGACCGTACGGGCCCTGCGCAACGAGCACTACGACTTCGCCGACATCGCCCTCTACGTGGGCGGCGGGGTCCTCGCCCTGCTGCTGATCTCCTTCGTCGCCGACATGTTCCGCGAGAGGGCGAAGACGGCCGAGCAGACCGCGTCCCAGCAGCCCGGATTCGACCCGATGGCGGGCGGATTCCCCGTACCGCCGCTGCCTGGACAGGAGCTGCCGCCGGTGCCGAGGCGCCGCCCGCGCCGGGAACGGGAACTGATTGTCAGTGGTGGGTCGGACACTGTCAGTGACGGATCTTCGGATGGAAAGGAGGCGTCCGATGGCTGAGGAGCCCAAGGAGACCAAGCCCGGTTTCCTGAACCCCGTAGCCGGCTTCGGCGTGACCTTCAAGGCCATGTTCAAGAAGCGGCTGACCGAGCAGTACCCGGAGCAGAAGAAGACCACGGCTCCGCGGTTCCACGGACGGCACCAGCTCAACCGCCATCCGGACGGCCTGGAGAAGTGCGTCGGCTGCGAGCTGTGCGCCTGGGCCTGCCCCGCCGACGCCATCTACGTGGAAGGCGCCGACAACACCGACGAGGAGCGCTACTCGCCGGGCGAGCGGTACGGCCGCGTCTACCAGATCAACTACGCCCGCTGCATCCTGTGCGGACTGTGCATCGAGGCGTGCCCCACACGCGCGCTGACGATGACCAACGAGTTCGAACTGGCCGACTCCAGCCGCGCCAACCTGATCTACACCAAGGAACAGCTCCTCGCCGGCCTCGAAGAGGGCATGGTCGACACGCCTCACGCGATCTTCCCGGGGGCGGACGAGCAGGACTACTACCGCGGCCTGGTGACCCAGGCCGCGCCCGGCACGGTCCGCCAGGTCGCCGTCTCCAAGGGCGAGCAGCCGGAGGACCAGGAGGTGGAAGCATGAGCCCGCAGCTCGCGGCCTACGCCACCTCCACCGGTGAGGCCTTCCAGTTCTGGGTCCTCGGCACCGTCGCGGTGATCGGCGCCCTGTGCACCGTCTTCATGAAGAAGGCCGTGCACAGCGCGCTCTGCCTCGCCGGGACCATGATCGTCCTTGCGGTGTTCTACCTCGCCAACGGCGCCTACTTCCTGGGCATCGTGCAGATCGTCGTCTACACCGGCGCGATCATGATGCTGTTCCTGTTCGTGGTGATGCTCGTCGGCGTCACGGCCGCGGACTCCCTGAAGGAGACCATCAAGGGCCAGCGCTGGCTGGCCCTTCTGTGCGGGGTCGGTTTCGGCGTCCTGCTGCTCACGGGCCTCGGGAACGCCGCCCTGAAGGAGTTCGCCGGCACCGGCCGGGCGAACGCGAACGGCAATGTGCAGGGCCTCGCCTCCCTCATCTTCACCAAGTACGTCTTCGCCTTCGAAATCACCGGCGCCCTGCTGATCACGGCCGCCGTCGGCGCCATGGTGCTCACCCACCGCGAACGCACCGAGCGTGCCAAGACCCAGCGCGAGCTGTCCGAGCAGCGCGTCCGCGAGGGCACGCACGTACCGCCGCTGCCCGCCCCCGGTGTCTACGCCCGGCACAACGCGGTGGACATCGCGGGCCTGCTCCCCGACAGCACCCCGTCCGAGCTGACCGTCAACAAGACGTTGCGTGAGCGCGGCCAGATCCGCGACGTGTCCGCGGCGGCGCTCAACGACCTGCGGGCGCTGGAGCAGCGCGCGAAGGAACGCCTGGAGCGCACGGCGGTCGAACCGTCGACGTTCAAGCGGCCCGAGGAGGCGTCGAAGTGAACCCGGTCAACTACCTCTACCTCGCGGCCCTGTTGTTCACGATCGGCGCGACCGGCGTACTCATCCGGCGCAACGCCATCGTGGTCTTCATGTGCATCGAGCTGATGCTGAACGCCTGCAACCTCGCGTTCGTCACCTTCTCCCGGATGCACGACAACCTCGACGGCCAGATCATCGCCTTCTTCACGATGGTCGTCGCCGCCGCGGAGGTCGTGGTGGGCCTCGCGATCATCGTGTCGCTGTTCCGTACCCGCCACTCGGCCTCGGTCGACGACGCCAGCCTGATGAAGCTGTAAGGGGTCGGAAGAATCGTGGAGAACCTGATCGCGCTGCTCATCGCGGCGCCCCTGCTCGGAGCGGCCGTCCTCCTGGTCGGCGGCCGGCGCCTGGACCGCGTCGGCCACTGGATCGGCACGCTGCTCTCGTTCGTCTCCTTCGTCATCGGTCTCGTCCTCTTCGCCGATCTGCTGGGCAAGGGCGCGGACCACCGGACGCTGATGCAACACCTGTTCAGCTGGGTCCCGGTGGCCGGCTTCCAAGCGGACGTCACCTTCCGCCTGGACCAGCTGTCGATGACGTTCGTCCTGCTCATCACCGGCGTCGGCTCGCTGATCCACCTGTACTCGGTCGGGTACATGGAGCAGGACGAGCGTCGCCGCCGCTTCTTCGGCTACCTGAACCTGTTCCTCGCGGCAATGCTGCTGCTCGTCCTCGCCGACAACTACCTCCTGCTGTACGTCGGCTGGGAGGGCGTCGGCCTCGCCTCGTACCTGCTGATCGGCTTCTGGCAGCACAAGCCCAGTGCCGCGACGGCCGCGAAGAAGGCATTCCTGGTCAACCGCGTCGGCGACATGGGTCTGTCGATCGCGGTCATGCTGATGTTCGCCACCTTCGGCAGCTTCGCCTTCGGCCCCGTCCTCGGCCACACCGGTGACACCTCCGAGGGCAAGCTCACCGCGATCGGCCTGATGCTGCTCCTCGCCGCCTGCGGCAAGTCGGCCCAGGTGCCACTGCAGTCCTGGCTCGGGGACGCCATGGAGGGCCCGACCCCGGTCTCGGCCCTGATCCACGCGGCGACGATGGTGACCGCGGGCGTGTATCTCATCGTCCGCTCCGGAGCCATCTTCAACGCGGCGCCCGACGCCCAGTTGGCCGTCACGGTGGTCGGCGCGGTGACGCTCCTCTTCGGTGCGATCGTCGGTTGCGCGAAGGACGACATCAAGAAGGCGCTGGCCGGCTCGACCATGTCGCAGATCGGCTACATGGTCCTGGCCGCGGGCCTCGGCCCCATCGGCTATGTCTTCGCGATCATGCACCTGGTGACGCACGGCTTCTTCAAGGCCGGGCTCTTCCTCGGTGCCGGCTCCGTCATGCACGGCATGAACGACGAGGTCGACATGCGCAAGTACGGCGGCCTCAGGAAGTACATGCCGGTCACCTTCGTCACCTTCGGCCTCGGCTACCTCGCCATCATCGGCTTCCCGGGCCTGTCCGGCTTCTTCTCCAAGGATAAGATCATCGAGGCGGCCTTCGCCAAGGGCGGCACCGAGGGCTGGATCCTCGGCGGCGCGGCCCTGCTGGGCGCGGCCATCACCGCCTTCTACATGACGCGCGTGATGCTGATGACGTTCTTCGGAGAGGAGCGTTGGAAGAACCAACCCACTCGCTCCCCGGAGGCACCGAGCGCGGAACCCGCAGCGGAGCACCACGGCGAGCACGCCGAGCCCCACCCGCACGAGTCCCCGCGGGTCATGACGATCCCGATGATCGTGCTGGCCGTCGGCTCGGTCTTCGGCGGTGGCTTCTTCAGCATCGGCGACCGCTTCCTGCACTGGCTCGAGCCGGTCACCGGGCACAGCGAGGGCAACTCTCCCGTCGGCGCCTGGACGGTCACCGGCGCGACCATGGTCTGCCTGGCCATCGGCGTCGGCATCGCCTGGGCCCAGTACGGCCGCAAACCCGTTCCCGTCGTCGCCCCGCGTGGCTCGCTGCTCACCCGCGCGGCCCGCCGCGACCTGCTCCAGGACGACTTCAACCACGTGGTCCTGGTGCGCGGCGGCGAGCATCTGACGCGCTCCCTGGTGTACGTCGACCACACCCTGGTCGACGGCGTCGTCAACGGCACGGCGGCCGGCTTCGGCGGCCTGTCCGGACGGCTCCGCCGGCTCCAGAACGGCTTCGCCCGCTCCTACGCGGTCTCGATGTTCGGCGGTGCGGCACTCCTGGTCGCCGCGACCCTGCTGATGAGGGCGGTCTGATACCGATGTCCTTTCCTCTGCTGACAGCGACGGCGGCGCTCCCGGCCGTAGGGGCCGTCGCCACGGCCGCCGTACCGGCCGCGCAGCGCACCGCCGCGAAGTGGCTGGCGCTGCTCGTCTCGCTCGCCACGCTCGCCCTGGCGATCACCGTCCTGGTCCGCTTCGACCCGGACGGCGCCCGCTACCAGCTCACCGAGTCGCACGCCTGGATCAAGAACTTCGGGGTGCGGTACGAGCTGGGCGTCGACGGCATCGGGGTGGCACTGGTCGCCCTGACCGCCGTACTGATCCCGTTCATCATCCTCGCCGGCTGGCACGACGCCGACCCGCTGGAGACGGGCAGCCGCCGCTGGCGGCCCACCCAGGGCTTCTTCGCGCTGATCCTGACCGTCGAGGCGATGGTGCTCATCTCCTTCGAGGCCACCGACGTCTTCGTCTTCTACATCTTCTTCGAAGCCATGCTCATCCCGATGTACTTCCTCATCGGCGGCTTCGGAGACCGCGCCCACGCGCAGGGCGAGAAAGCGGCATCGACACAGCGGTCGTACGCGGCGGTGAAGTTCCTGCTCTACAACCTGGTCGGTGGCCTGATCATGCTGGCCGCGGTGATCGGCGTCTACGTAGTGGCCGGAAACTTCAGCCTCCAGGAGATCGTGCAGGCCCGCGCGAACGGCTCGCTGCACATGGCGACGAGCACCGAACGCTGGCTGTTCCTGGGCTTCTTCTTCGCCTTCGCGGTGAAGGCCCCGCTGTGGCCGCTGCACACCTGGCTGCCCAACGCCATGCAGGAGGCCACCGCCCCGGTCGCCGTCCTCATCACCGCGGTGGTCGACAAGGTGGGCACCTTCGCAATGCTCCGCTTCTGCCTCCAGCTGTTCCCGGAGGCCAGCAAGTGGGCGACGCCCGCCATTCTCGTACTGGCGCTCATCAGCATCGTCTACGGCGCACTGCTCGCCGTCGGCCAGCGGGACATCAAGCGCCTGGTCGCCTACGCGTCGATCTCGCACTTCGGCTTCATCATCATGGGCATCTTCGCGATGACCAGCCAGGGCCAGTCCGGAGCGACGCTCTACATGGTCAACCACGGCATCTCCACGGCCGCGCTGATGCTGGTCGCCGGCTTCCTGATCTCCCGGCGCGGCTCGCGGCTCATCGCGGACTACGGCGGTGTGCAGAAGGTCGCCCCGGTGCTCGCCGGCACCTTCCTGATCGGCGGTCTCGCCACCCTCTCGCTGCCGGGCCTCGCCCCGTTCGTGAGCGAGTTCCTGGTCCTGGTCGGCACGTTCACGCGCTATCCGGTGATCGGTGTCATCGCCACCTTCGGCATCGTCCTCGCCGCGCTCTACACCCTCGTCCTGTACCAGCGGACGATGACGGGCCCGGTGAAGCCCGAGGTCTCCGCGATGCCCGACCTCCGCGCGCGTGAACTCGTGGTCGTCGCCCCGCTGATCGTGCTGCTGATCTTCCTGGGTGTCTACCCGAAGCCCGTCACGGACATCGTCAACCCGGCGGTCAAGCAGACCATGTCCGACGTACACAAGTCAGACCCCAAGCCCTCGGTGGAGGCGGCCAAGTGAGCACAACAGCCGTCCACAGCCTGTGGACAACCGCGGCCGACCCGATCTCGAAGATCCCGGCACCGAAGATCGAATACGGACAATTGTCGCCGACGCTGATCGTCGTCGGTGCGGCGCTGGTCGGGGTGCTCATCGAGGCGTTCCTCCCGCGCAAGACCCGCTACTACGCGCAGGTGTTCGTGTCCGTCGTAGCGCTGTGCGCCGCGTTCGCCGCGGTGGTCGCGCTGGCGGCCGACGGCTACGGCACCACCAAGGCGCACATCGCGGCCATGGGGGCGATCGCGGTCGACGGCCCCTCCCTCTTCCTGCAAGGCACGATCCTGCTGGCCGGTCTCGTCGGCCTGTTCACCTTCGCCGAGCGGCGCCTGGACCCGGCAGCACACGGCAACCGCGTCGACTCCTTCGCCGCGCAAGCCGCCTCCGTACCGGGCAGCGACAGCGAGAAAGCCGCAGTGAAGGCCGGATTCACCACCACCGAGGCCTTCCCGCTGCTCCTCTTCGCGATCGCGGGCATGCTCGTGTTCCCCTCGGCCAACGACCTGCTGACGCTGTTCGTGGCCCTTGAGGTCTTCTCCCTGCCGCTGTACCTGCTGTGCGCGCTGGCCCGCCGTAAGCGGCTGATGTCTCAGGAAGCCGCGGTCAAGTACTTCCTGCTCGGCGCGTTCGCCTCGGCGTTCACCCTGTTCGGCATCGCCCTGCTGTACGGCTACGCGGGCTCGGTGTCGTACGCGCGCATCGCCCAGGTCGTCGACGGCACGGTCTCCAACGTCGACCCGGCGCTCGCCAACACCATGGGCAACGACGCGCTCCTGCTGCTCGGCAGCGCCCTGATCGTGATGGGCCTGCTGTTCAAGGTGGGTGCGGTGCCGTTCCACATGTGGACACCGGACGTCTACCAGGGCGCACCGACGCCCGTGACCGGTTTCATGGCGGCGGCGACGAAGGTGGCCGCGTTCGGCGCGCTGCTCCGTCTGCTGTACGTCGTCCTACCCGGGATGCGCTGGGACTGGCGGCCGGTCATGTGGGCGGTGGCGATCATCACCATGCTGGGCGGTGCGATCGTCGCGATCACGCAGACCGACATCAAGCGGCTGCTGGCGTACTCGTCCATCGCGCACGCCGGATTCATCCTCGCGGGTGTCATCGCCACCTCGAAGGACGGCGTCTCGTCGGTCCTCTTCTACCTGGCCGGCTACTCCTTCGTGACGATCGGTGCCTTCGCGGTGGTCACGCTGGTGCGCGACGCGGGCGGCGAGGCGACGCACCTGTCGAAGTGGGCGGGTCTCGGCCGTCGCTCCCCGCTGGTGGCCGCGGTCTTCGCCGTATTCCTCCTGGCCTTCGCCGGTATCCCGCTGACCTCCGGTTTCGCGGGGAAGTTCGCCGTGTTCAAGGCGGCGGCGGACGGCGGCGCGGCCCCGCTGGTCGTGGTCGGTGTGATCTCCTCGGCGATCGCCGCGTTCTTCTACATCCGCGTGATCGTGCTGATGTTCTTCAGCGAGCCGAAGCCGGAGGGCCCGACGGTGGCCGTGCCGTCCCCACTCACCATGACGGCCATCGCCATCGGCGTCGCGGTGACCCTGGTGCTCGGTGTGGCACCGCAGTACTTCCTGGACCTGGCGAGCCAGGCGGGGGTGTTCGTGCGCTGACGCACGCCTCGCACATGCCGCTGCCCGGCACTCTCCTCCGTGAGGGCGCCGGGCAGC
Organism: Streptomyces sp. NPDC001709; assembly: GCF_053596375.1. NCBI lineage: Bacteria > Bacillati > Actinomycetota > Actinomycetes > Kitasatosporales > Streptomycetaceae > Streptomyces > Streptomyces sp. NPDC001709. The sequence goes on from NZ_JBSFGB010000016.1 coordinate 161,973, forward strand.
GGTGTTTCCGGGATCACTGATTCCTGTCGCGGCGCGCCTTGATCTGTGTCAGGTCGAGGTCCACCGGGAACGGCACGTCCAGCTTCATACGCTCGCGGAAAATGCCGGTGCTGGTGTAGGTGCCGGTCGTCGGCTCCAGCTCGAAGACGTGCACGGCGGCCCGGCCCTTCTCGTTCTCGACCCGCCAGTAGTGGGGAATCCTCGCGCGGGCGTACTTCAGGGGTTTGGTCTCGCGGTCGCGGGAGACCGAGTCTTCCGAGACGACCTCGATGGCCAGGACGACGGACTCCGCCGGGAAGCGGGTCTGGTACGGGTCCTCCACCACGTCCGCCTGCACGACGACCACGTCCGGCTCGGGCCGGTTCTGGCGGTCGATGTCGACAGTGAACTCGCGGATGACCTCGAATTCCACTGGCGCCAGCGACTGGAGCTGCCATTCGAAGAAGCTCACAGCGCGGGCGTGAAACAGAGTCTGCGGACTCACGAAGACCAGGCTCCCGTCGATCAATTCCGTGTGCGGAGGAAGATTCGGAAGCCGGTCCAGGTCGTCGGCGGTCCAGCCGCCCTCCGGCGGCATCGGCCAGCTGGACGCGGACGCCTTCGGTGCGACGCTCATCAGTGCTCCCATGGGACGGAGTCTCGCCGGTCCTCTCAGACTATCGGCGGGAAACGGGCAGGTCTCCAGCGAACGTGTGAACGACCATCGTGTCCTTGACGTGGGATACCTCGAGAGCCTGTGGATAAGTCCGTGGCTGTCGGTCCGTGCCCCTATCGTGGATGCAGCGGTCGAGAGACGACACACGGGGGACCGACGGGGGACAGGACGATGGGCGCGACGGGCGGGATCAGCGAGATGCCACAGGTGACCGAGGGGCCGGGCGCGGCCGACAGCGAGACGCTGGCCACGCTGCACCGGGTCTTCGGGTACGAGGCCTTCCGGGGCGAGCAGGAAGCGATCGTCGAGCATGTGGTGGCGGGCGGCGATGCTCTCGTCCTCATGCCGACCGGCGGTGGCAAGTCGCTGTGCTACCAGATCCCGGCCCTGGTCAGAGCCGGTACGGGCGTGGTGATCTCACCGCTGATCGCCCTGATGCAGGACCAGGTGGACGCCCTGCGCGCTCTCGGCGTGCGGGCCGGCTTCATCAATTCCACGCAGGACTTCGACGAGCGGCGCGTGGTCGAGGCCGAGTTCCTGGCCGGCGAGCTGGACCTGCTGTATCTGGCACCCGAGCGGCTGCGCCTGGACACCACGCTCGACCTGCTCTCGCGCGGCAAGATCTCCGTCTTCGCGATCGACGAGGCGCACTGCGTGTCCCAGTGGGGCCACGACTTCCGCCCCGACTACCTCGCTCTGTCCCTCCTCGGCGAGCGCTGGCCGGACGTCCCGCGGATCGCGCTCACCGCCACGGCCACCCATGCCACCCACCAGGAGATCACCCAGCGGCTGAACCTGCCGACGGCCCGCCACTTCGTCGCCAGCTTCGACCGGCCCAACATCCAGTACCGGATCGTGCCCAAGGCCGACCCCAGAAAGCAGCTGCTCGCCTTCCTCAACCAGGAGCACGCGGGCGACGCCGGCATCGTGTACTGCCTGTCGCGCAACTCGGTGGAGCGTACGGCGGAGTTCCTGACCGCCAACGGCATCGACGCGGTGCCGTACCACGCGGGCCTGGACGCGGGCACGCGCGCCGCCCACCAGTCCCGCTTCCTGCGCGAGGACGGCCTGATCGTGGTGGCGACCATCGCCTTCGGCATGGGTATCGACAAGCCGGACGTACGGTTCGTCGCCCACCTGGACCTGCCCAAGTCGATCGAGGGCTACTACCAGGAGACCGGCCGCGCGGGCCGCGACGGACTGCCGTCCACGGCGTGGATGGCCTACGGCCTGAACGACGTCATACAGCAGCGCAAGCTGATCCAGTCCGGCGAGGGCGACGAGGCGTTCCGCCGCCGGGCCACCGCCCACCTCGACGCCATGCTCGCCCTGTGCGAGACGGCCCAGTGCCGCCGTGGCCAGCTGCTCGCCTACTTCGGCCAGGAACCCGATGCGGCCGGCTGCGGCAACTGCGACACCTGCCTCACCCCGCCGGAGACCTGGGACGGCACGATCGCCGCGCAGAAGGTGCTGTCGACGGTGGTACGGCTGCAGCGGGAGCGCGGACAGAAGTTCGGCGCCGTACAGATCGTCGACATCCTGCTCGGCAAGCGCACCGGCAAGGTCATCCAGTTCGACCACGACCAGCTGTCCGTCTTCGGTATCGGCCAGGACCTCACCGAGGCCGAGTGGCGGGGCGTCGTCCGGCAGCTGCTGGCCCAGGGACTGCTCGCGGTCGAGGGGGAGTACGGCACGCTGGTGCTCACCGAGGCGAGCGGCTCGGTACTGCGGCGGGAGCGGGAGGTCCCGCTGCGCAAGGAGCCGAAGAAGCCGGCCGCCTCCCGGTCGCGGTCGGGCGGTGCCTCCGGTGGCGACCGCAAGGCCAAGACCGCCGCGGCAGAGCTGCCCGACGAACTCCTGCCCGCTTTCGAGGCGCTGCGCGCCTGGCGTGCCGAGCAGGCCCGCGAGCAGGGCGTTCCGGCGTACGTCATCTTCCACGACGCCACCCTCCGGGAGATCGTCAGCCGTCGGCCCGCTTCGGTGCATGAGCTGGGCACCGTGAGCGGCGTCGGCGAGAAGAAGCTGGTGACTTACGGGGAGGGCGTGCTCGCCGTGCTGGCGTCCCTGGACGGGCCGGCCCCGGCCGCAGGCGACACGCAGGATGCCGACTGGCCGGAGCCGCAGGAGGAGCCCGAGCCGGACAACTGGATATAAGCCCACTGCCTGCCCGCCCGCCTGCCAGACGGAGCGGCTGTCACAGCCCCCGCGCCGCGTAGGCCCTGACGTCCGCGTCCGAATCGGCCGTGGCCGTGGCGAGGGCCGCGCGCGCCTCCGCCGTGGTCCGGTGCCGGGTCAGGGCCAGCACCGCCGCCTTGCGCACGTCTGCGTTCGGGTCTGCCAGAGCCTTGGCAAGGGCGGGGACGGCCGTGTCGGAGGACGCGGCCGACAGCGCGGTGGCGGCGCCGGAGCGCACCTGCCAGGCCGGATCGGACAGTGCGGCCACGGCGCGGGCCGCGAGCGGGGCCCGGCAGCCGGTGCCGGCCAGCGCGGCGAGTGCGGCGCCGCGCACCAGCGGATCGGTGTCCTTGGTGAGCCGGTCCAGCGCGGCGGCCAGCAGCTCGCGGTCACCCGCGGTCAGGGGCGCCGCGCCGACGGAGGCCAGGGCCTTGGCCACGGTGACCCGGACCTCCCGGGACGGATCGTCCGCGGCACCCGTCAGCGGCCGGACCGCGTCGACGGAGACCAGCGCCCGTACTGCCTCGGTGCGGACGGCGATGTCGGGATCGTCCAGCGCCGCAGCGAACACCCGGGTGTCGCCGAGCCGCAGGGCGCGCAGCACATCGAGGGCGGCGGCCCGGACCACGGGGTCGGCGGCGGTGAGGGCGCCGGTGAGGGCGGTGCCCAGGGCGGGTTCGGGCGGCAGCGTCTCGACGAGCTCGCGCAGTGAGGCCGCGGCGGTCGCGCGGACCTCGGCGTCGGGATCGGCGAGGGCACCGGCCAGGGCCTGCCCGGTGCCGGGCGGCACGGTCTCGGTGAGGACCGAGACGGCCGTGCGGCGGACGGCAGGGTCCGGGTCGGCCAAATAGGGCTCGATCAGGGGGAGTTCTGGTTCGGCCTCGGCAAGCTCCAGCAGTTCCAGGAGCCGGGGCGAGGCGGTGCCCGCCACGCCGGCCCGGTCGGCGGAGGTGGTGGCACGCGTGGCCTTCGGTCCTGCGGCGACCGGCGCCACCTCGCGCGGCCCGGCCGTGGCCACGTGCTCGGGACGGACCTCGCCCAACCGGCGGGAGGGACCGCCGACCGGCGTGAACTCCTCGACCGGGACCAGATACGGAGCTACGGGACGGGCCGTGAACTCCATCGCACCAGAGGGGGACTTGTGCAGATCGAGATGGTGGAACCAGGAGACGTCGTCGCGGCCGGGGTGGTCGAGACGGTCGTGGTAGAGGCCCCAGCGGGACTCGGTGCGGGCGAGCGAGGCACGGGCGGCCATCTCGGCGCAGTCCCGGATGAAGGTGACCTCGGCGCAGCGCATCAGCTCGTGCGGGGTGCGGGCGCCCATGGCGGCGATGTCGGCGCGCATCCGCTCGAAGGCCTCCAGGGCGAGGGAGAGCCGCGCACCGGACTTCGGCGGTGCCACGTAGTCGTTCACGAAACGGCGCAGCTTGTATTCGACCTGGGGCTGCGGCGGGCCGTCCGGGTTGCGCAGCGGGCGGTAGATCAGCTCGTGGGCCTCGCGCACCTGGCCCGCCGGAAGCTCCCCGTCGTATGCCGTGTACTGGGCGGCGTCCGCGCCCGCGAGGTCCCCGAAGACGAACGCGCCGATCATGTAGTTGTGCGGGACGCAGGCCAGGTCCCCGGCGGCGTACAGCCGGGGGACGGTCGTACGGCCATGGTCGTCGACGCGGACGCCGGAGGCGGAGTGACCGCCGCACAGGCCGATCTCGGAGATGTGCATCTCGACGTCGTGGGTGCGGTAGTCGTGCCCGCGCCCGGCGTGGAAGGTGCCGCGCGTGGGCCGCTCGGTGGAGTGCAGGATCGACTCCAGGGCGGAGACCGACTCCTCGGGGAGATGGCTGAGCTTGAGGTAGACCGGACCGCGGTCGCTGGCGACCTCGGCGGCGAACTCCGCCATCATCTGTCCCGACCAGTAGTCGGAGTCGACGAAGCGCTCGCCGTGCCGGTTGACCTGGTAGCCGCCGAAGGGGTTGGCGACGTAGGCGCAGGCGGGGCCGTTGTAGTCCTTGATCAGCGGGTTGATCTGGAAGCACTCGATACCGGTCAGTTCGGCGCCGGCGTGGTAGGCCATGGCGTAACCGTCACCGGCGTTGGTGGGGTTCTCGTAGGTGCCGTAGAGGTAGCCGGAGGCGGGCAGGCCGAGCCGGCCGCAGGCGCCGGTGGCGAGGATGACCGCGCCCGCGCGGACGGTGACGAAGGCGCCGGTGCGGGTGTGGAAGCCGGTGGCGCCCACGGCCCGCCCCCCGGCGGTCAGGACCCGGACCGGCATCACCCGGTTCTCGATCCGGATCCGCTCCCGCATCTCGCGCCGCCGCAACTGCCGGTAGAGGACCTTTTTGACGTCCTTGCCCTCTGGCATCGGCAGTACGTACGAGCCGGAGCGGTGGACCTGGCGGACCGCGTACTCTCCGTGCTCGTCCTTCTCGAACTTGACCCCGTACGACTCCAGCCGCTGGACCATCGCGAACCCGCGGGTGGCGGTCTGGCGGACGGTGGACTGGTCGACGATGCCGTCGTTGGCGCGGGTGATCTCGGCGACGTAGTCGTCGGGTTCGGCGCGACCCGGGATGACCGCGTTGTTGACGCCGTCCATGCCCATGGCGAGCGCGCCGGAGTGCCGGACGTGGGCCTTCTCCAGCAGCAGGACACTCGCACCGCGCTCGGCGGCGGTCAGGGCGGCCATGGTGCCGGCGGTGCCGCCGCCGATGACGAGGACGTCGCAGGTCAGCTCCTCGGCGTCGGTGACGGCGGGAATCTCCGGGGAAGTGGACGCGGGGGTGGTCACCGGGGTGCCTTTCAGGAGCCGAGCGAGGTGAGGATGTCGCGGCGCAGGGCCACGCGGGCCGGGTCGTCGAGGGCCCCGCGGTCACGGGGCCCGGGTACGTCGCGTACGGCGACCACCCGTCCGGAGCCGAGCAGGGCCACGCGGTCGCCGAGGAAGAGGGCCTCGTCCACGTCGTGCGTGACGAAGACGACGGTCGCGCCCGTACCGCGCAACACCTCCACCAGCAGGTCCTGCATGCCGGAGCGGGTCTGTGCGTCGAGGGCGCCGAAAGGCTCGTCCATCAGGACCGCGCGCGGGCTGTCGGCGAGGGCGCGGGCCAACTGGGCGCGCTGGCGCTGCCCGCCGGACACCCGGTGCGGCAACTGCCCTGCCTGCGCACTGAGGCCGACGCGAGCGAGCCAGGACTCGGCCCGTGCGCGGCGTTCGGAGCGCGGTACGCCGCTGATGGCGAGCGGCAGTTCGACGTTCCCGCGCAAGGTGCGCCAGGGCAGCAGCGCGTCCTCCTGGAAGACCAGCGCGCGGTCGGCCGAGGGCCCCGTGAGCGGCACGCCGTCCACCTCGGCCGCGCCGCCCAGCGGAGCCAGCAGCCCGGCGAGGGTCCGCAACAGCGTGGACTTGCCGCAGCCGGACGGGCCGACGACGGTGAGGATCTCGCCGGGGGAGACGTCCAGGTCGACGTCGTACAGTACGGGCGCGTCCGGGCGGCCGAGCACGGCGGCCCGGAAAGTGAGCCGGGTGCCGCGTACGGCCCCCGATGCCGGCGCGACGGGAGCGGTGACGGTCTCAGACGAGGTGCTCATCGCGGGCCTCCTCGGTGTCCTTCTGGCCCTGCTGCTCGGGCTGGGCTTGATGCTCGGAATCGCCGTCGGCACGCACGGGGGCGGCGACAGGCCGGGGCACGCGGGTGCGGCCGCCGGGGACGTACGAGGTGCGGGGCAGCCAGCGGGTCAGGCGCCGGCCGAGGAGTTCCACGGCCGTGGAGGTGACCCAGCCGAGAACGCCGATCGTGACCATGCCGACGAAGACGCCCGGGTAGTTCACCACCGTGTAGTCCTGCCAGGTGCGGTAGCCGACCCCGTACTGGCCGGAGATCATCTCGGCGGAGATCACGCAGATCCACGACACGCCGATGCCGACCGACAGCCCGCCGAAGATGCCGGGCAGCGCGCCCGGCAGCACGACCGAACCGAGGATCCGCAGCCGGCGGCCGCCCATGGTGCGCACCGCTTCCTCCCAGACGGGGGTCAGCGCGCGGACCGCGTGCCGGGTGGAGACCAGCACCGGGAAGAAGGCGGCGGTGCAGGTGATGAACACGATGCCCTGCTCGTTGGAAGGGAAGAGGAGGATCGCGACCGGGACCAGGGCGATGGCCGGGATCGGGCGGATCACTTCCAGGACCGGGCCGAGCAGATCTTCGGCGAGGCGCGAGCGGGCGACGAGCACGCCCGTGGCCACCCCCAGGACGGCCGCCAGGGCGAAGCCGGTCAGGATGCGGGTGAGGCTGTCGGTGAGGTCGGTCCAGTAGTCGCCGCCGGAGAGCCGGCCCGCGAAGGCGCGGGCCACGTCGGTGACCGTCGGGAACTGCGAGAAGCGCAGCCACAGATCGACGTTCAGGCTGGTCAGCAACTGCCACAGGCCGAGGAAAGCGGCCAGGGAGGCCGTCCGCAGCGCATACCGGGCGAGGGGCCGCCGGGTCATGAGGCCCGCTCCAGAGCCTCGCGGTACGACACTGTGCGGGCACCGCGGTGGGCGGTGACGTAGGCCTGCGCGGTCGACGGGGTGACGAAGGGCAGCAGCTGGTCGCCGTCGGCCACCCAAACCGCCTTGTCGGCGAACCAGAGGGTGCCCGTGGTGGCGTCGGGTACGTAGGCGGCGCGGATGCCGTTTTGGTGCCCGGACACGTAGGCCAGCAGCTCCTTCGCGGACTTGAAGGAGACGGTCTTCTCGCTGCCCTTGGGCCACACTTCGCCCGCGGCCGGTGCGGGCGCGGCGGTGATCCTCTTGTCGTAGGAGGCGCCGAGGGCCTTCTTGACGTACTGGTCGTCGACGAAGGAGTCCACGTCGATGTCGCCGGTCAGCTTGGCGGCCTTCAGCACGGAGACGTCCTGCTTCAGCGCGGACACGAGCTGCGGCTTGACGGCTGGGTCGAAGGTGGCGATGCCGTGGGCACCGTTGTAGAGGTAGACGACCTCGGCGGGAAGGCCGGTGGCCTCGGCGACCTTCTCGGCCGCGGCGACGGGCTGGGTGTTGAGGTAGTCCGTCGCCTCCGCCTGGGCCTTGAGGAAGGCCTCGAGGACGGCCGGGTGCTGCTCGGCGAAGTCCTCGCGGGCGGTGACGCCGTGGAAGGTGGGCAGGTTCAGCTGTGCGCCGTCGTACAGGGCCTTCGCCTTGCCCTGATAGGTGAGCAGGCCCGGCCAGGCAACGAACTGCGACAGGGCGTCCACGCTGCCGGAGGAGAGTGCCGAGGCGCCCACGGCAGGCTGCTGGTTGAGTTTGGCGATGCCCTTGTCGGGGTCGATGCCGGCGCGTTGCAGGGCCCGTACGAGAGTGCCGTCGGCGGCGGAGCCGATGCTCGTGGAGACCTTTTTGCCCTTCAGGTCCTTCAGGGAGGTCAGCTTCGAATCGGGTGTGGTGACGACGGTGTTGAGGCCGCCGTGCAGGTTGTAGCCGGTCACTGAGACCAGGTGGGTAGGGCGGCCGAGCTGCTTGCCGCGGGCGGCGTTCAGCAGCAGCGGGAAGTCGCCCATCGAGCCGATATCGATCTTGCCGGCGGTCATCTGGGCGGTGATCGGGGCTCCGGTCGCGTAGTCCTGCCAGTCGACCTTGTAGGTGTGGCCGTCGTGCAGGGAGTTGAGCTGCTTCTCGAAGGAGCCGAGGGAGCGCAGGAGTGTGCCCGCGGTGACGGTGTTGATGGTCTTGGACTGGTAGCCGACGGTCACGGTGACCGTGGAGCCGCTGCCCGCCTCGGCGCTGCCGCCGCAGGCGGACAGGGGCAGGAGGAGGGCGGCGGCGGATGCGGCAACTGCCGTTCGTTTCATGGTGGTTGTGCCTTTCACCGGAGCAGGTAGGGCATGTTGACCGTGACGGCTCCGGTGGGGCAGCGGGCCGCGCACGGGCCGCAGTACCAGCACTCGTCGACGTGCATGTACGCCTTGCCGTTGGTCTCGTCGATGGCGAGGGAGTCCAGCGGGCACATGTCCACGCAGAGGGTGCAGCCGTCGATGCACTTCGACTCGTCGATGGTCACGGGCACGTCGGCCCGCTGGGGCGCCAAGGGCATGGCTGTCTCCAGGAAACGTGCAGGCAGGGGTGAGCGGGGGCGGGGTGTCTACGACCGGTGGAGCAGGCCGCTCATGGTGATCCGGTCGCCGCGGAAGCGGATGAACTCCAGGTCGACGGGGCGGCCGTCGGCGAGGTGAGTGAGGCGTTCCAGCATCAGTACGGCGGCGCCGCGCGGGGCCTGGAGTACGGCGGCGGAGTGGGCGTCCGCGGTCACCGCCTCCAGGGTGATCTCGGCGTGGCCGAGGCGTCGGCCGGTGATGGCTTCCAGGAGGCGGAAGACATCGGTGTTCTCCAGGTCGGCGCCGAGCAGCGCGGTGCCGATGTCGAGCGGGATGTAGGTGAGGTCGAGGGAGAGCGGGAGGCCGTTCAGGCGGCGCAGGCGTTCGATGTAGAGGACGTCGGCGCCGGCGGGGACGTGGAGGCGGTCGGCCACCGGGGCGGGTGCGGGGGCGGGGGCCATGGTGCGGACCTCGTTGATGACGCGGCCGTGTTCGCGGAGGGTTTCCGCGAGGCCCATCAAGCGGTCGAGCCCGTGCGGGTACTTCCGGGCGACGGCCACGGTGCCGACTCCGGGCAGCCGTTCCACCAGGCCCTCGGCCCTGAGGAGGTCCAGGGCCTGGCGGACGGTGTTGCGGGAGGCTCGGTAGTCGGCGGCGAGGGTGGACTCGTGGGGGAGGGGGCCGTTCTGGAAGGCGCCGGTGAGGATCTGGCGGCGCAGCAGGTCGGCGAGCTGCCTGGCCCGGTCCGCACGCAGCCGTCGACGCGCACGGTGGGCGGCGACGGTGGTCGCTGCGCCCTGACCGGCGTGGTCGCGGGGGCGGTCGGTGGGTGGCATGGCTGGAACCATACCGATGCGATAGGGAAAGGCGTGTTGCCGAAGTGTTGCGCCAGGTGAGGGAGCGTTGGATACCTCGCTGAGCTGCGGGTTTTCCTCCCCGGGCGGGAAGATCTGCCACCCGGCCGGGCGGTCAGGACAGTGCCGTCAGCCCCGGAGCGAACGTGATCAGCAGCGGCAGCAACGGCACCAGAGCGGCCACCGTGGTCGTCAGGGCGCGGTGCCGGCGCAGCAGCCGCGGCGGCGGCTCAAGCAGGCGGTCCACGCGTTCGCCGAGGAGGCGCCTGCTGGAGTCGCAGGACAGGACGCCCCGGTGCTGGTTCAGCTCGATCAGCGCGAGGGCCGTAGTGAGGTGCCCGCAGCGCCGGGACGCCGTGTCGTCGGCCGCGAGTTCCACCAGACGGTGCGTCTGGTCGCAGAAGTGGGCGAACAGCGGCACGCGCGGGAAGCCCGTGGCGAGCGCGGTGGACAGGTGCAGCAGCCAGTCGTGGTGGGCACGCGCGTGCCCGCGCTCGTGGGTGAGGACGGCGTCCAGCTGGTGGTCGGTGAGCCGGTGCAGTGCGCCGGTGGTGACGACCAGCTGCGGCGGGTGCCCCGGCATCCACCAGGCGTCCGGGTACTCGTCCTCCAGCACCAGCATGGGGCCGCGCGCCGCCGGCAGCCCGGCCGGCAGGTCGGGGGCGCGTTCGCGCAGTTGCGCACGGGCCTGGCCGCGGCTGCGCCGGGCCTCGACGAGTTCCCGGCCCAGCATCGCCGTCGTCCAGGCGGCCCCGCAGGCCAGCAGCACGGTGAGGGCGGCGGCCCATACCGGCGCGGCGGAGAGGTCGTAGGCGGCGGTGACGGAGGGCGGCGCGGGGGCGAACACGCGGTCGCGGACGGTGTGGAAGACGGCCGCCGTGCCCAGGATCAGTGCGGCCAGGCAGCACAGCAGGACCGTGGCGACCAGGCACTGCCACACCCACAGTGCGACCACGGGTTCCCGCTCGGGCCAGGCGGCACGGGTCAGCGCGCGTGGTGCCGGCAGGGCGGCCGTCAGGGCGACGACGCTCAGCAGGAGCAGGCAGACGGTCATGCCGGGGCTCCGGTTCCTGATCGGAGAGTTGTGCGGGTGACGGGTGGTGCGGGGCGACGCGCCGAGGGCGCGTCGCGTGGTGCGTGTCCGCCCAGTATGACGGTGCGGGGCGGCGCGAGGCAGTTCTCGGCGGTGATCCGTCCCGCAGTTCCTGCCGCCCGCTTCCTTCCCGCCGTCCGGCCCGCCTCCGGGAGCAGAGGTCTTATGTCCGAGGAGTCACCCGCGTCCCCGCGCCGCGCCGGGTCCGGATCAGGGACGCCGCCTCCAGTTCGCGGAAGGTACGAGCCACGGTGCCCGCCGCCAGGCCGAGGCCCGCGAGCGGCTGCCGTGGCTGCCGTACCGTCGGCGGCCGCTCGCCCTCGGTCAGCAGGCCGCTGCTGATCAGGGCGGGGATCTGCCGCGCCCAGCAGGGAGGTGGACACGACGTCCCCCCATGCGGCCACGATCGCCGGCGAGCGGTCGCGGCGGGACTGCTCGTTCCTGCCTACAAGGCGCCGCTCACCCCGACATCACTCACCCCGCTACGACCCGCCCGCTGACCTCCCCGAGTCCGACACGGCGCCCGTCCGCGCCGGGGGCCCAGGCCGACAGGGTCACCACGTCGCCGTCCTCCAGGAAGGTCCGCTTGCCATCGGGGAGATCGAGGGGGTCGCGGCCGTTCCAGGTCAGCTCCAGCAGCGAGCCGCGCTGGCGCTCCTCGGGGCCGCTCACCGTGCCCGAGCCGTACAGGTCGCCGGTGCGCAGCGAGGCGCCGTTCACCGTCATGTGGGCGAGCTGCTGGGCCGCGGTCCAGTACATGGTCGAGAAAGGCGGCTCGGAGACCACGTGGCCGTTGATCGCGACGGAGATACGCAGGTCGTAGCCGCCGGGCTCGATGCCGGGCGCCGAGTCGTCCAGATAGGGCAGCAGCGGGTGCGTGCGCTCCGGGGGCGCCACGCGCGCGTGCTCCAGTGCTTCCAGCGGCGTGATCCACGCCGACACCGAGGTCGCGAAGGACTTGCCGAGGAACGGGCCGAGGGGGACGTACTCCCAGGCCTGGATGTCCCGCGCGGACCAGTCGTTGAGCAGGCACAGCCCGAAGACGTGCTCGCGGAAGTCGGCCAGCGCGACCGGGCTGCCCATCTCGGAAGGCGCGCCCACGACGAAGCCGACCTCGGCCTCGATGTCCAGCCGGATCGACGGGCCGAAGACGGGCGCCGGGTCGGCCGGCGCCTTGCGCTGTCCGGACGGCCGTACGACGTCCGTGCCCGAGACGACCACCGTGCCGGAGCGGCCGTGGTAACCGATCGGCAGATGCTTCCAGTTGGGGGTGAGGGAGTCCTCGGCGTCCGGGCGGAAGATCCGGCCGACATTGCGGGAGTGGTTCTCCGAGGCGTAGAAGTCGACGTAGTCCGCCACCTCGAAGGGAAGGTGCAGGCTCACCTCGGACAGGGGGTGGAACAGCGGCTCGAGGGTCTCGCGGTGCGCGGGGTTCGTGACCCAGTCCGTGAGGGCGCGCCGCACCTCGGACCAGGTCGGACGGCCGGCGGCGAGCAGCTTGTTGAGGGTGGGCCGCGCGAGCAGCGCGTGGTGCGGCGAGCCGAGGGCGGCGGCTGCGGCGCCCGCGTCGAGGACGTGGTCCCCGAGCCGGACGCCGACCCTCCGCTCCGTGCTGCCGGAGGGCGAGAACACGCCATAGGGAAGGTTGTGCGGGCCGAAGGGGTCGCCCTCGGGGACGTCGAAGGGGGGCATGGGGTACTGCCTCACTCTCATCCAGGCCGTGCATGGCGCTCGTTCCATGTGGTCGCGCCACACGTTACGGCCGTGACGCGTGTCTTGGGCAGTGCCCCATGCGGTACCCCGAAGGGTGTCCGAAAGGTGCGTGTCGGAGGGTCTTCGAAAGGTTGCTCGCACCCTGTCTAAAGAGTTCGCAATGTCCGAATAGGCCTTGTCGGAGGCGGCAATTCCGGCTTAGCGTCCTTTGGGGACACGGACGGGGTGGGTCCGTTCCATTGGGGGGACACGTGGGGGGACCCGTGGCCGGAAACACCGTCGGTGTGCCGTTCGAGGCGGACCGGGACGTACCAGGACTGATCGTCAAGTTCGGCGACTATCCGCTGCACCACGGCGGCGTCGGTGCGATCCGCAGCCTGGGCCGGCTCGGCGTGCCCATGTATGCCATCACCGAGGACGCGTACACGCCCGCGGCCTCCTCGCGTTATCTGAAGAAGGCCTTCGTGTGGCCGACGACCGGCGCGGAGGACCCGGGCCACCTGGTCGAGGGCCTGCTGCGCATCGGCCGCCGCATCGGCCGCCCCGCTGTCCTGATCCCGACCGACGAAGAGGCCGCCGTACTGATCGCCGAGCACCAGGACGATCTGGCCGGATCCTTTCTGTTTCCGCGTGTCGACCCCGGGCTGCCGCGCCGCCTCGCCAGCAAGCAGGGCCTGCACGAACTGTGCGTGGAGCACGGCATCGCGAGCCCCGCGTCGGCGTTCCCGGAGTCGTACGAGGACATCGTCGCCTTCGCCGACACGGCCCGCTTCCCGGTGGTGGCCAAGAACCGCGAGGCGTTCGTGCGGCGCACACGGCCCGCGGTCGGCGGCACCACACGGATCGCCACCCGCGAAGGCCTGCTCGCCCTCGCCCGTGACTGGGGCGCGCAGCCGGGCGTGATCCTCCAGGAGTACCTGCCGCGCGAGGAGGCCGAGGACTGGATCGTGCACGCCTGCTTCGACCAGGACGCGAGCCCCCTCGCATTGTTCACCGGCGTCAAGGTCCGCTCATGGCCGCCGCACGCCGGCATGACGGCGAACGCGTACGTCGTCGACAACCCGGAACTCACCGACCTCGCCGCGCGTTTCATCAAACAGATCGGCTACAGCGGCATCATCGACCTCGACCTGCGCTTCGACCGGCGCGACGGACAGTACAAGCTCCTCGACTTCAACCCGCGCATGGGCGCCCAGTTCCGGCTGTTCGAGAACGAGTCGGGAGTGGACGTCGTACGCGCCATGCATCTGAACCTGACCGGCCGCCCCGTTCCGGAGGGGGAACAGCGCGCCGGCCACCGCTACATCGTGGAGAACATCGACCTCCCCGCCCTCCTCGCCTACCGCCGCAGCGGCTATACGACGCCGCACGCGCCGGCGAAGGCGAGCGGGACGGAGCTGGCCTGGCTCGCGGGTGACGACCCGCTGCCGTTCCTCACGATGCTCGCCCGCTTCGTGCGCCCGGGCGCGAAGCACCTCTATCAGCTGTGGCGGACCAACCGCCGCGGCAGCAGCACCACCTCCACGAAGTAGGCAAGGCCACCGAGAGTGGCGCACCGTGTCCTGGGGAGGGACTTCGTGACTCGACCGGTTGCAGTCATCGGGGCCGGGCCGTTCGGCCTGTCCACCGCCGCCCATCTGCGGGCGCGCGGCATCCCCGTCCGCGTCTTCGGCGACCCCATGGTCAGCTGGCGCGACCACATGCCCGAGGGCATGCTCCTGAAGTCGACGCCCGCCGCCTCGAACTTCGACTGCCCGCAGCCCGGCCACACCCTCGCCGACTACTGCGACGCGGCCGGGATCCGCCGCCTGGTGACCGACGAGGACATCATCCCGGCGGAGACGTTCATCGCCTACGGCGAGTGGTTCCAGCAGAAGCTGGTCCCCGAGCTGGAGCGGGTGCGGGTCGTCTCCGTCGACCGTGACAAGAGCGGCGGCTTCGAACTGAAGCTGGACTCGGGGGAGATGTTCACCGCGCGCGCGGTCGTCGTCGCCACCGGCCTGTCGGGCCTGGCGCACCTCCCGGCGGAGCTCGCGGGAGCCGCGGCCGACGGACCGGCGCCCACGGGTCCGGTCTCGCACAGCTCCCAGCATCACGACCTGAGCCGGTTCGCCGGCAAGGGGCTGATCGTGGTCGGTGCCGGCCAGTCCGCGCTGGAGACGGCGGCGCTCGCCGCGGAGGCAGGGGCACGCGTGCGTGTGGTCGCCCGCGGCCGCGGCCGGGTCGCCTTCGGCGCCCCGCCCTGGGACCAGCCGAAGCTGCGCCCCGAGTCCCCCTTCGGCAACGCCTGGTCGCTGTGGGCGCTCAGCTACTACCCGCACCCCTACCGCTATCTGCCCGAGGCCACCCGCCACTACCTGGTCCGCCGCGTCCTCGGACCGCTCGGCGCATGGTGGCTGCGCGAGCGCTTCGAGAGCGCCGTGCAGGTGCAGGATGTCGAGCGGGTCGTGGCCGCCGAGGCGCCGGACGGCAGCCCCGTCCTCACCGTCCGCACCCACGGCGGACAGGCCGAGCGGCTCACCGCCGACCACATCATCGCCGCCACCGGCTACCGCGTCGACATAGCGGCGATGGACTTCCTCGGTCATGAACTGCGCACCCGGCTCGCGGTGAGCCGCGGCACGCCGAAGCTCGGTTCCGGCTTCGTCTCGTCCGTCCCCGGCCTGTACTTCACCGGTCTGCCGGCGGCGTCGTCGTACGGCCCGGTGATGCGTTTCGTCTGCGGTACGGAGTTCGCCTCCCCACGCCTGGCGAAACACCTGGCGGCGGCCCACGGCTGAAGCCTACGGCCCCCTCATCTAGGGCCTGGCAGGCACCACTTGGGGACGATCAGTACGTAAGTGCCCAGGGTCACAAGGTGAGTCGGCGGGGCGCGGTATCCGTATTCTCTGATCATGGCAGCCTCCCCCGCGTATTCACTGATCGCCACCGACCTGGACGGAACACTGCTGCGCGGCGACGACACCGTCTCCGACCGGTCGCTCGCCGCGCTCGCGCGGGTGGCGCGGGCCGGTGCCCGGCACCTGGTGGTGACGGGCCGCCCGGCCCCGCGGGTACGGCCCCTCCTCGAGCTCCTCGGCTACACGGGGCTCGCGGTGTGCGGGCAGGGCGCACAGGTCTACGACGCCGCGTCCGGCCGTCTGCTGTGGTCGGTCCGGCTGGACCGGGAGCTGGCCGAGACCGCGCTCGGCAAGATCGAGGCCGAGGTGGGGCAGGTCTACGCGGCGGTCGACCAGGACGGCGTCGACGGGCTCACGCTCATCGAACCCGGCTATCGGATGCCGCACCCGACCCTGCCCGCGGTGCGGGTCGGCCGGCGCGACGACCTGTGGTGCGAGCCCATCAGCAAGGTGCTGCTGCGCCATGCCGCCCTGTCCGACGACGAGTTGGCGGCCGTCGCGCGCGCGGTGGTGGGCTCGCTGGCGACGGTCACCATGTCGGGGCCGGGGACGGTGGAGCTCCAGCCGTCCGGGGTGACCAAGGCGACCGGTCTCGCGCTCGCCGCCGAGCGGCTCGGGATCGCCGCGCAGGAGGCCCTGGCGTTCGGCGACATGCCCAATGACATCCCGATGTTCGACTGGGCCGGACACGGGGTCGCCATGGCCAACGCGCACCCCGAACTCAAGGCGGCGGCCGACGAGGTCACTCTGTCGAACGAGGACGACGGCATCGCCGTCGTCCTCGAAAAACTGTTCCCGACCGACTGACCGGCACATCAGTATCCGGCCGTCCGGGAAGACGCGGCGGCCGCCCCGCACGCCCCGTCCGTCAGGTGCGGGAACGTGCCGGGCGGCCGATGCCGTGCCGCTTCACCGAGGCGCGGCCGGACAGGCGGTCCCGCCGGTCCTCGGGGACTGTCAGTACGCGCTGAACACGTTGTCGATCGACCCGTACCGCGCGGCGGCGTAGTTGCAGGCCGCGGTGATGTTGGCGACCGGGTCGTAGGGGGAGAACGCGGTGCCGGCCACGTGGTAGGCGTTGAAGGTCGGGTCGATCACCTGGAGCAGGCCCTTGGACGGGGTGCCGGCGGCGGCGTTGGAGTCCCAGTTGTTGATGGCGAACGGGTTGCCGGAGGACTCCCGCATGATGTTGCGGTAAATGCCGTTGTAGCTGCCCGGGATGCCCTTCTGGGCCATGATCGCGAGCGACTCGCGGATCCAGCCGTCGAGGTTGTTCGGGTACCCGGCGACGGTGGTGGAGGCCGTCGTGGCGGCCGTGGGGGTGGCCGCGGAGGCACTGGTGGCGCCGATGAGCGGCAGGGCGAGGACGCCGGCACCGGTGCCGGCGACGGCGAGGGTGCGGAAGAGACGGCTGGTCCGGGTACGGCGGGGCTGAGCGGCAGCAGACATGGGGAATTCCTCTCCGGCGCCTGCGAGGTGAGCTGTCGGGTTCGGGCGGGGAGGTGCCCGGCCGTGCCCGGGAAGGCACGGCTTCACCCCTAGCCGTTCCGGTGCGACGTGTGCCGTCCGGTCCGGCGACTTACCTGGGTCCCCCGCTCCTGCCGTACGAATGAGTTCGTCGATGGGTTACGCGGGCGGCGGCAGGATTAGGCGTCCGCCCGACGGCCCGGAACGTATGCGAGAGCACATGTCCGGAACAAGTGCCGGAGTCACACAACGTGCCATTTGACCTTGGTCTGTGCCGTATGTGGTGCTTGATCCTTTGCGGTTGCCAACCCTCAAGTCGCCGACGGGGCAAGGGGGAAGGGTGGTTCGGCGGGGTCGGGGCACCGATGGGCCTTCGTGACCCAACTCACGAAATAGCAAAGTATTTCAAATCGGACATGAGGGATTCGGGTGGATCGGCCGGGTGGTGGAAGCCGTGATGCGATGCCCGTCGTTGTCCTGATGGCCGCAGTGATCGCGGCGGCCGCCGTGTCATGCATGATCGTCGCGGCGTGGAGGGGGGTGTCGGCGTTACTCCGCTCGCCCCTCGGTTCGCGACAAAGTGTGCGGATTCCTGTTAAGTCGATAAATGTCCGTTCTTACCACTTGATCAAAAACATACCGGCCATGATTCGATACCGCCCGGGCTGGACCGGTGGGCGCTATCGGTGATCGAAAGAGGACCGGATACGCTGACTTGAGTGATGGCAGCGACCTATCGACAAACCGTGTAATCGCCAGCAGACACCAGCAGACAGGAGACCCCTCGTGACCGTCGTCGGGCCGTTCGGGCTGAGCGTGCGGGACCAGGCTCTGGAAGCCGATGTCCAGGCCGGATTGGCGGCTGTCGAGGAAGGCTTGCTCGAGGCCACCAAGAGCGAGGTCCCGTTCATCACGGAGGCCGCGCAGCACCTCGTTCGGGCCGGCGGGAAGCGGTTCCGGCCGCTGCTCGTGATGCTCGCGGCCCAGTTCGGCGACCCCTACGCGCCGGGTGTCGTGCCGTCGGCCGTGGTCGTGGAGCTGACCCATCTGGCCACGCTGTACCACGACGACGTCATGGACGAGGCCGCGGTGCGGCGCGGCGTGGACAGCGCCAACACCCGCTGGGGCAACTCCGTCGCGGTCCTCACCGGCGACTTCCTCTTCGCGCGCGCCTCCCAGATCCTCGCCGACCTCGGTCCGGAGGCGGTCCGGGTGCAGGCCCTCGCGTTCGAGCGGCTGGTCACGGGCCAGATCCTGGAGACCGCCGGCCCCTCGGACGGCCGCGACCCGGTCGAGCACTACCTGGACGTGCTCGGCGGCAAGACGGGCTCGCTGGTGGCGGTGTCGTGCCGGTTCGGCGCGATGATGTCCGGCGCCGACGAGACGGTCGTCGACGTGCTCACCCAGTACGGCGAGCGGCTCGGGGTCGCCTTCCAGCTCGCCGACGACGTCCTGGACATCGCCTCCGACTCGCACGAGTCCGGCAAGACCCCGGGCACCGACCTGCGCGAGGGCATCCCGACCCTGCCCGTGCTCCGGCTGCGCGAGCGCGCCGCCCGCCTCGGTCTGGCCGAGGACATCGCGCTGTGCGAGCTGCTCGACTCCGACCTCAGCGACGACGCCCGGCACGCCGAGGCACTGGCCGGGCTGCGCACGCACCCCGCGCTGGAGCAGGCCCGCCGGGACACGGTCCGGTACGCGGAGGAGGCCCGCGCGGCGCTGGCACCGCTGCGGGAATGCGACGCCAAGGCCGCGCTGATGGAGCTGTGCGACGCGGTGGTGCACCGCGCGGGCTGAGCCCGGCCGCCTGGTGCGGTACGCCTTCCGGTGGCGGGCCGGCTGAACCCTCGCCGCCTGCGGCGCCATGCCTGCGGCGCACGCCTTCGGCGTGGGGTCGGCTGACAGCCCGGCTGCCTGTCGCGGCACGCCTTCCGGCTCGGTCGGCTGACTGCGGGTGTCCGCCGCGCCGCGGCTCCCCGGCGCCGCGTCGGCCGACCCCCGGCTGCCTGCCGCACCACACCATCCGGCCCGTGCCGGGCTGACCCCGGCTCGCCGCCGTACCGCGTCTCCGGACGCTGCATCGGCCGACCTCGGCCGCCCGCCGAGCTACGTCCTCCGGCCGCCCGCCGAGCTATACCCTCCGGTCGGCCGCTGAGCTCCGCCCGCTGGTCGGTCGCCGAGCTCCGCCCTCCGGCCGCCCGCCGAGCCACGCCCACCGGTCACCCATCGAGCCACGCCCACCGGTCACCTATCGAGCCACGCCCGCCGAGCCACGTCCTGCGGCCCCGCGGCCATCCGCCGAGCCGTGACCTCCGCCGCCCCCGGCTGCCCGCCACACTCGGCACCCCCGGTGCAACCAGCCGCACGAGCCCAGGCGACCCCGTCCGGCTCCGCCCGTTCCGGTGAGACCCTTACGGGTCGGGGGAGTCGTTGCCCCTACGTGTCATACCGCAGGCGTACACGGAGTTGGCTCCGTGGTCTGACGCTTCCTCATGGCCGATTTGGTGAGATGGAAGCCACGGAAATCACCACTCCTCACCGATTCGGGTGAGAATGGCGGCTCTGGTGGACCAGCGTGAGGACAGCCGCCGCCGACGACGGAGGTAAGGCACACATGGCACCGTACGAATCCGACGACGCAGTGGACGCCGCGCGAGGGGACGTCGCGCGGGACGCGGCCCCGCACGCCGGACGCCGCAAGGCCGCCCGCTACGCGGTCCCGGTCGCGGTGGTGGGGGTGGCGGCGGCCACGATCGGGCTGGTCCCGGCGCTCGCCGCCTCCGGTGACCCCGACCTGCCCAAGATCACCGCACAGCAGCTCATCGAGAAGATCGCCAAGTCGGACGTGCAGCAGCTGTCCGGCACCGTGCGGATCAACACCGACCTCGGCCTGCCCAACCTCGGCGGCCTGGAGGACAGCCTGGCCTCCGGCGCAGCCAAGGGCTCCGGCGACGGCTCCTCCGCCGACCCGCAGTCCAAGCTCACCTCGCTGGTCTCCGGCACGCACACGCTGCGCGTGGCCGCCGACGGCCCCGAGAAGCAGAAGCTGTCGCTGCTGGAGAGCGGTTCCGAGTACAGCCTCATCCACAACGGCAAGAACGTGTGGGGCTACGACAGCAAGAGCAACGAGGTCTCTCACGGCACCTCGGCCGACTCCGGCAAGGAGCGCAAGGCCGAGCCCCCGGCCACGCCGAAGGACTTCGCCGACCAGGCGCTGAAGTCGGTGGACGACACCACGTCCGTCACCGTCGACGGCACCGAGCGGGTGGCCGGCCGCGACGCCTACAAGCTGCTGATCAAGCCCCGGCAGTCCGGCACGACGGTCGGCGCGATCAGCATCGCCGTCGACGCGAAGACGGGCATGCCGCTGAAGTTCACGCTGACGCCGAAGAGCGGCGGAGCCGCCGTCCTCGACGCGGGCTTCACGCAGGTCTCCTTCGCCGAACCGGCCGCGTCCACCTTCGACTTCACCCCGCCCAAGGGCGCGAAGGTGACGGAGGAGAAGCGGGACCCCGCGGCGCGGGAGCACGCTCCGAAGGCCGGCGAGGGCTTCCTCCAAGGCCACGACGGGGGCACCGTTCTCGGCAAGGGCTGGACGTCCATCGCCACCTTCGACACCGGCTCCAAGGCCGGCCTGCCCACCGGCGGCTCCAGGGCCGGTGACCTCGGCGGCTTCCTCGGCTCGATCGGCGACAAGGTCTCCGGCAAGTTCGGCAAGGGCACGGTCTTCTCCACCCGCCTGGTCAACGCCCTGATCACCGACGACGGCAAGGTCTACGCCGGCGCGGTGACCAAGGACGCCCTGGTGAAGGCGGCGAACGAGGGGAAGTGATCCGGTCCGGGCACTACGGGCCGTGATCGTGCGTTGACCCTTCAGGGAGTGCGGATCGAGGGGGAGCCGATGGACGGACCGTCCGCCACGGAGCGGGACGCGGGGGCCACGGGGGAGGCCGGGGACGCCGAACGGCGTGCCCCGGACCGGGCGGAGGCGAGTGTCATCGTCACCCGCGGCCTCACCAAGCGCTACCGCGGTGGACAGCTCGCCGTCGACGGCCTCGACCTGACCGTCCCGGCGGGCAGCGTCTTCGGCTTCCTCGGACCGAACGGCTCGGGCAAGACCACCACCATCCGCATGCTGATGGGCCTGATCGAGCCGACGGCGGGCACCGCCCGCGTGCTGGGCCGCCCGATGCCCCGGGCGGCCCGTGCCGTCCTGCCGCAGGTCGGCGCGCTCATCGAGGGCCCGGCCCTGTACGGCTTCCTCTCCGGCCGGGACAACCTGCTGCGCTACGACGCCGCCGACCCGACCGCCGACCCCCGCACCCGGCGTGTCCGCGTCGCCGCCGCCCTGGACCGGGTGGGCCTCGGGGCGGCAGCGGGCAAGAAGGCGAAGGCGTACTCGCTCGGTATGAAACAGCGCCTCGGTCTCGCCGCCGCGCTGCTCCAGCCGCGCCGGCTGCTCGTCCTGGACGAGCCCACCAACGGCCTCGACCCGCAGGGCATGCGCGAGATCCGCACCCTGATCCGGGAGCTGGCCGCCGACGGCACGACCGTCTTCCTCTCCTCCCACCTCCTCGACGAGATCGAGCAGGTCTGCACCCACGCGGCGGTCATGGCGCGGGGCCGGCTCGTCACCCAGGGCCTGGTGGCCGACCTGGCCGCCGGGGCGCGCGGCCGGCTCGTGGTGACCACCCCGGATCCGGCCGAGGCGGCCCGGGTGCTGAAGGAACAGGGCGCCGGTGATGTCACCGCCGACGGCGACCGGGTCACCGGTGAACCACCCGCGCGGGACCTCGCCGAGGTGAACGCGGCCCTGGTCGCGGCGGGGATCCGGGTCCGCGGGTTCACGGTCGAACGGGCCTCGCTGGAGGACGCGTTCGTGGCACTGACGGGGGAGGGTTTCGATGTCGCGGGCTGAGACGGCCCCCGGATCCCAGACAGCCCCCGGATCCGAGGCGGCCCCCGGATCCGATACGGTCCCGGTCTCCGCCGTACGCCGGCCGAGTCCTGTGTGGACGTTCGGGCTGCTGCGCAGCGAACTGGTCATGACCGTCCGCCGCTGGCGCACGCTCGCCCTGCTCGGGGTGCTGGCCTCGGTGCCGGTGCTGGTCGGGATCGCCGTGAAGATCCAGACGCGGGGCGGTGGCGCGGCGGACCACAGCGGCCAGGGCCCGGCGTTCATCACGCAGATCACCAACAACGGCCTGTTCCTGGTGTTCACGGCGCTGGCCGCGACCCTGCCGTTCTTCCTGCCGATGGCCGTCGGGGTCGTAGCGGGCGACGCGATAGCCGGCGAGGCGGGCGCGGGCACCCTGCGCTATCTGCTGGTCGCCCCGGCGGGGCGTACCCGGCTGCTGCTCACCAAGTACACGACCGTGATGGCCTTCTGTGTGCTCGCCACGCTGGTCGTGGCCGTCTCGGCGCTGGCCGTGGGCGCGCTGCTGTTCCCGCTGGGCGACCTCACGACCATATCCGGCACCCGGATCAGCTTCACCGAGGGTCTCGGCCGGGCATTGCTGATAGCCCTGGTGGTCGCGGCTTCACTGGTCGGCGTGGCGGCGCTCGGCCTGTTCGTGTCGACCCTCACGGGCAGCGGCATCGCGGCGATGGCGACCACGGTCGGTCTGCTCATCACCGTCCAGATCCTCGACCAGATACCCCAGTTGCACGCGCTCCAGCCGTACCTCTTCTCGCACTACTGGCTGTCCTTCGCCGACTTGATGCGCGACCCCGTCTACTGGGACGACCTGGTGAGGAACCTCGGCCTCCAGGCGCTGTACGCGGCCGTGTTCGGCTCGGCGGCCTGGGCGCGGTTCACGACGAAGGACATCAGCGCATAGGCCCCGTCAGGTGCTGTGGTACGGGAAGCGGGCGAGGGGCGCGTCCTGTGTGAAGAACGTCTTCGCGCGCGTCAGCGCGTCGGTGTCCTTCAGGACGTCACCGGGCGCGGTGCCGTTGCCGAGCAGTACTCCGCCGAAGCGCATCCCCATGTAGGCGGCGGAGTTGTTGAGCGTGCCGACATAAGGGTCGGCGACGGACGTCTCGTCGTGCGCCAGCGCGGCGATGCCCCAGAGCGTGCGGCCGGCCAGGGTCGCCTTGAAGTCGACGCCGGGGATGCGCAGCCAGCCCGACCAGTGGTCCAGGTAGCGCTTGGTGAGGCCGGACACCGAGTACCAGTACAGCGGCGAGGCGATCACGATGTCGGTGGCCGCGAGCGTGGCGTCCAGCAGCAGACCGGCGGTGCTGTCCGCCGACGGCCGTACGTGCTCGCTGTCGTGCCGCAGGTCCGCGAAGTCGGGCAGCGGGTGCTCGGCCAGGCGGATCCAGCGCTGTTCGACGTCACCGGGCAGTTGCTCGGCCGCCGCGCGGGCCAGCAGCTCGGTGTTGCCCTCGGCGCGGGCGCTGCCCAGGACGAAGAGGAAACGACGGCTCATGGGTCCCCCAGGTGTGTGCTGTCGTACGGTCGATAAAGGCGTATGCATTTTATGCACACGCAAGCAATTCGCGCCAGGGTGTTTCAGGGTGCGGCTGGTGCGAGGCTGTGACGCTGCGGTGACGCGGAAGCCGAAGGGAACCGACACACTGGTTGGCAGGACGCGTACGACCGGATCGTGACGCCGGGGGAGCGAGGGAAAACCGATGTCTCGACTCAGCTTCGAGAAGAAGCGGGCGCAGCAGCCCGCGGCGCATCCGGCGGTGGTGGCCGTCCGGGTGTTCGGCGCGGGAGGTGCGTCGGTGGGCGGGACGACGGTGGTGGCGGAGCCCGGCCAGGAGATCCAGCAGGCCGTGCTCAACCACCTCCAGCGCCTCGCCATCAGCCTCGGTGCCCCCATAAGCGCCACGATCCACGACGACCTCGCGGGCTGCGTGGTTCCCCTGGAGGTCTCGGCGGACGGCTCCAGCCGGGTCACGGGGAAGGCGGTACGGGTGGCTCCGCCGGGGGGCGTGAGCGAGGTGCCTTCGCGCGCGGGGACGCCGGATGTACCCCCGGCGAAGCGGCCGGAGCCCGTGCCGGCCGGGACGGTGCAGGCGCCGACGGGACAGTTCGGCCCCCCGCCGGTCATGTCGGTGGGTCAGGCCCCGGCGCCCGTCACCGAAACCGCGGCGCCCGCGCCCGTCCCCACGGCCGCAGTCCCGGAGCCCGCGCCGATTCCCGCGGCTGTTGTCGCGGAGCTTGCGCCGATTCCCGCGCCCGTTGCCCCGGAGCCCGCGCCGCTTCCCGCGGCCGCAGTCCCGGAGCCCGCGCCGCTTCCCACGGCCCTCATCCCGGAGTTCGAGCCCGCCCCCGCGGCCTCCGCATCCACTGCCACACCCACCCCGCCCCGAGGGTTCGACGCCGTCGCCGAGGAGGTGCTCGGGGACGGGCCCGTGACCGAGACCGCGGAGGGCGCCGAATTGCTCGCCGAGCCGATGGCACGGATCAACGAGGCCGTGCGAGCCGGTCGTATCGAGGCGGCGGCGGACCTCGCCGACCGTACGGTCGCCGAGGCGACCACCATGCTGGGCCCCCGCCACGCCGAGGTGCTGCACCTGCGCGAACTGTCCGCCTACATCGCCTACTTGGGGGGCGAGCCGGTCCGGGCCTTCCAGCAGTCCCTGGACCTCGCCCGGCTGCGCCGGCAGGCGCGGGACACGGAGGCCGCGTACGGCAACGTACAGAGCGCGGCGACCGCGTGGCGCGCCGTGCGTGATCCCGAGGAAGGGCTGCGGCTGGGCCGCGACCTGATCGAGCTGTGGACGGACCTCACCACCGAGCCGGGGCCCGCCGCCGCAGACCCGGGCCCCCTGGAGTCCGCCCGCGCCCGCATGGTCCGCCTCACCGACCGAGCGGCACGCGCGGCACAGCCGTAACGGCTGCACCCGCGCAACGCCGCACGACCCCGTCTACCCACACACTCCCGCCTATTGCAGGCAGAATTCATTGCCTTCCGGGTCCGTCATCACCAGCCACTCCCCACCGCGCTCCTTCACCTCGCGCACCACCCGCGCGCCCAGTGCCTCCAGTCGCGCCGCCTCCGCCGCGCGCCGCTCCGGGCCGGGATGCAGGTCGAGGTGGAGGCGGTTCTTCACGGTCTTCGGCTCGGGCACGCGCTGGAACAGCAGCCGCCGCCCGAGCCCGGTGCCGGTCTCCGGGTCGTACGGGTCGTCGGGGTGCCGTACGGCGATCAGGTCACGGAAGGCGGGCCGGCCGTGGTACTCGACCGTGGCCTCGCCGGGCAGCGCGCCGGCAGACAGCAGGCGTTCGATCAGCGCGCTGTTGTCCTCGGCCGTGTAGTGCAGCGCGGCGGCCCAGAAGTCGGCCTGCGTGTGCGGGTCGGCCGCGTCGATGACGAGTTTCCAGTGCAAGGGTGCGGGCGTCTGTGTCGACATGGTCGTCACTTATAGCGCGCGGCACTGACAATGGCCGCCCAGCAGCCGTACAGCACTGCACAGCGGCCGCACACCAGCCGTACAGCAGCCGTGCAGCAGCCGTCAGGCGTCCACCGCGGCGGACTCGGTCCGCTCGGCGCACGCCACCACAACGGATCCCCGCGCCCGCCGCGCGGAGCGCAGCGCGTCGCCCGTGAGTAGGAGCAGCGCCAGCCAGACCAGGGCGAAGCCGGCCCAGCGCTCGGGCGGCATGGCCTCGTGGAAGTAGAGGACGCCGCACAGGAACTGGAAGACGGGGGCCAGGTACTGCAGCAGGCCCAGCGTGGACAGGGGCACGCGGATCGCCGCCGCGCCGAAGCAGACGAGCGGCAGCGCGGTGACGACACCGGTGGAGGCGAGGAGGGCGGCGTGCCCGGCGCTGTCGTTCAGAAAGCTCGCGTCGCCGTGCGCGGCGAGCCACAGCAGATAGCCGAGCGCGGGCAGGAACTGGACAGCGGTCTCGGCGGCCAGCGACTCGACCCCGCCGAGGCCGACCTTCTTCTTGACCAGGCCGTAGGTGGCGAAGGAGAAGGCGAGGACGAGCGAGATCCACGGCGGGCGGCCGTAGCCGACGGTCAGGACGAGGACGGCGGCGAAACCGGTCGCGACCGCCGCCCACTGCACGGGCCGCAAGCGCTCCTTCAGCAGCAGCACGCCCATCGCGATGGTCACCAGCGGGTTGATGAAGTACCCGAGGGAGGACTCGACCACATGGCCGGAGTTCACGGCCCAGATGTAGACGCCCCAGTTCACGGTGATGACGGCGGCGGCCACCGCGACGAGCCCCAGCCGGCGCGGCTGGCGCAGCAGCTCTCCGGCCCAGGCCCAGCGCCGCACGAACAGCAGCGCGACGGCGACGACGACCAGGGACCACACCATGCGGTGGGCAAGGATCTCCACCGCCCCGGCGGGTTTCAACAGGGGCCAGAACAGGGGCACCAGGCCCCACAGACCGTACGCGACGAAGCCGTTCAGCAGGCCTGCCCGGTGCTCACCCTTGGACTCCGCTGCCACAGCCCCTCCCTCTCACGTCAGACACGCGAGAAAGAAGGTAGCGCCGGGCACCCCCGCCTGTCATGTGTGTATCGGCATACGGTCATGACAGGCGGGGGTGGTCCCGGAGAGAGCTGCCGTTGTGGCGGACGGATCAGCCCTTGAGCGCGGCGGCGACCGCCTCCGCCAGCGGGGTGGTCGGACGGCCGGTCAGGCGCGACAGGTCGCCGGAGGAGATCACCAGCTCGCCCTTCTCGACCGAGACGTCCACGCCGGCCAGGATCGCGGCCAGCGGCCCGGGCAGCCCGGCGCCGGTCAGGATGCCGGCGAAGGCCTCGACGGAGACCGGGTTGTAGACGATCTCCTTGCCGGTCTGCCGGCTCAGCTCGGCCGCGTACTCGGCGAAGCCGAACGCCTCGTCGCCGCCCAGCTCGTACGTCTTGTTCTCGTGGCCCTCGCCGGTCAGCACCGCGACCGCGGCGGCGGCGTAGTCGGCGCGGGAGGCGGCGGAGATCCGGCCGTCACCGGCGGCCTGGACGACGGCGCCGTGCTCCAGCACCGGGGCCAGGTTCTCGGTGTAGTTCTCGAAGTACCAGCCGTTGCGCAGCAGGGTGTACGGCAGGCCGGAGGCGAGCAGTGCCTCCTCCGTCGCCCGGTGGTCGTCCGCGAGCGCGGCTGTGAGGCTGCCCGGGGCGCTGGTGTACGCGAGCAGCGCCACGCCGGCCGCCTTCGCCGCGTCGATGACGACCCTGTGCTGCTGTACCCGGCCCTTGTCGAACTCGTTGCCGGAGATCAGCAGCACCTTGTCGCCGGCGGCGAACAGGTCGTCGAAGGTCTCGGGCGTGTTGTAGTCGGCGACGGCCAGCCTCACCCCGCGGGCCGCGAAGTCGGCGGCCTTCGTCTCGTCGCGCACGACGGCGGTGATCTGCTCCGCCGGAACCTTCTCCAGCAGCTGCTCCACTACGTGCCGGCCGAGGTGTCCGGTGGCTCCGGTGACGACGATGCTCATGATTGCGATCTCCTTCTCGGGTGCGTCTATCGCTAACCCTAAGAGGGGCGCTAACTGTTGGAAAGTACCCACTTTGAAGTAAGGTACAGGCATGTCGGTAAGTGAGTGGAAGGGCGGCGGCGAGGCCATGTGCCCCCAGCGCCTGGTCCTGGAGCACGTCACCAGCCGGTGGGGGGTGCTGGTGCTGATCCAGCTCCTCGACCGCCCGTACCGCTTCAGCGAACTGCGCCGCGCGATCGGTCGCGTCAGCGAGAAGATGCTCACGCAGACCCTCCAGACCCTGGAGCGCGACGGTCTTGTCCACCGGGACGCCAAGCCCGTCATCCCGCCGCGCGTCGACTACTCCCTCACGGACCTCGGCCGCGAGGCGGCGGAGCAGGTGCGGGCGCTGGCGCAGTGGACCGCGCAGCGCATGGACGACGTGCTCAGCGCCCGTCGGGCATACGACGAGGCCCGGGAAATCCAGTCCCGGGCCTCGTGAGCGACAAGCCTTGCAATGGACGAGCCTTGCAATAGGCGAGCCTTGCACATAGAGGAGCCTTGCAATGGGCGACGGCGGCCTCAGCCGACGACGGTCCAGGTGTCGCCGCCGGCGAGCAGTGCGGCGAGGTCGCCCTTGCCCTTCTGTTCGATCGCGGTGTCGAGCTGGTCGGCCATGGCGGTGTCGTAGACGGGCCGGTCGATGTCGCGGAAGACGCCGATGGGGGTGTGGTGCAGGGTGTCGGGGTCGGCGAGCCGGGAGAGGGCGAAGGCGGTCGTCGGGGACGCGGCGTGGGCGTCGTGGACGAGGATGTCCTCCTGGTTCTCGTCCGTCACCGTGACGACCTCCAGGTCACCGGTGGACCGGTTGCGTACGACCCCACGTGAACCGTCCGCCCCGAAGCGGATCGGCTGTCCGTGTTCCAGGCGGATCAGTGTCTCCTGGGCCTGCTGGTTGTCCTTGAGGGCGTCGAAGGCGCCGTCGTTGAAGATGTTGCAGTTCTGGTAGATCTCGATCAGGGCGGTGCCGGGGTGGTCGGCGGCCTGGCGCAGGACCTCGGTGAGGTGTTTGCGGTCGGAGTCGATGGTGCGGGCGACGAAGGAGGCTTCCGCGCCGATGGCCAGGGACACCGGGTTGAAGGGGGCGTCCAGGGAGCCCATCGGGGTGGACTTGGTGATCTTGCCCAGTTCGGAGGTCGGGGAGTACTGGCCCTTGGTCAGGCCGTAGATCCGGTTGTTGAAGAGCAGGATCTTGAGGTTGACGTTGCGGCGCAGGGCGTGGATGAGGTGGTTGCCGCCGATGGAGAGGGCGTCGCCGTCGCCGGTGACGACCCACACGGACAGATCCCGCCTGCTGGTGGCCAGGCCGGTGGCGATGGCGGGGGCGCGGCCGTGGATGGAGTGCATCCCGTAGGTGTTCATGTAGTACGGGAAGCGGGAGGAGCAGCCGATGCCGGAGACGAAGACGATGTTCTCCTTGGCCAGTCCCAGTTCGGGCATGAAGCCCTGGACGGCGGCGAGGATGGCGTAGTCACCGCAGCCGGGGCACCAGCGCACCTCCTGGTCGGTTTTGAAGTCCTTCATCGACTGCTTGGCCTCGGCCTTGGGGACCAGCTGCAGCAGCCCGTTGGTGGCGTCAGTCATCGATGGCCTCCTTCAGAGCGGCGGCGAGCTGTTCCGCCTTGAACGGCATGCCGTTGACCTGGTTGTAGGAGTGGGCGTCGACCAGGTATCTGGCCCGGATCAGGGTGGCGAGCTGGCCGAGGTTCATCTCCGGGATCACCACCTTGTCGTACCCCTTCAGCACGCTTCCGAGGTTGCGGGGGAAGGGGTTGAGGTGGCGCAGATGGGCCTGCGCGATCGACTCACCGGCGCCGCGCAGCCGCCGTACCGCGGCCGTGATCGGCCCGTACGTCGAGCCCCAGCCCAGCACCAGCGTGCGCGCGCCGTCGGGGTCGTCGACCTCGACGTCCGGAACGTCGATGCCGTCGATCTTGGCCTGGCGGGTGCGGACCATGAAGTCGTGGTTGGCCGGGTCGTAGGAGATGTTGCCCGTGCCGTCCTGCTTCTCGATGCCGCCGATGCGGTGCTCCAGACCCGGCGTGCCCGGAACGGCCCACGGCCGGGCCAGGGTCTTGGGATCCCGCTTGTAGGGCCAGAACACCTCACTGCCGTCGGCAAGCGTGTGATTGGCGCTGGTGGCGAACTGCACCCGCAGATCGGGCAGTTCGTCCAGCTCCGGGATCCGCCACGGCTCGGAGCCGTTGGCCAGGTAGCCGTCGGAGAGCAGCATCACCGGTGTGCGGTAGGTCAGCGCGATCCTCGCCGCCTCCAGAGCGGCATCGAAGCAGTCCGCCGGAGTGCGCGGCGCGACGATGGGGACCGGTGCCTCGCCGTTGCGGCCGAACATC
Organism: Streptomyces sp. NPDC001709; assembly: GCF_053596375.1. Lineage (NCBI taxonomy): Bacteria > Bacillati > Actinomycetota > Actinomycetes > Kitasatosporales > Streptomycetaceae > Streptomyces > Streptomyces sp. NPDC001709. The sequence continues at coordinate 191,697 of NZ_JBSFGB010000016.1, forward strand.
GCCTGCAACAGATCCGCCTGCTCGGTCTTGGTCGGCAGCCCCGTCGACGGGCCGCCACGCTGGATGTCCACCACCAGCAGCGGCAGCTCCAGCGACACCGCGAGACCGATCGTCTCGCTCTTCAACGCCACACCGGGACCGGAGGTCGTGGTCACCGCGAGCGAGCCGCCGAACGCCGCACCCAGAGCCGCGCCGATCCCGGCGATCTCGTCCTCCGCCTGGAAGGTGCGCACACCGAAGTTCTTGTGCCGGCTCAGCTCGTGCAGGATGTCCGAGGCCGGCGTGATCGGGTACGAGCCCAGGAACAGCGGCAGGTCCGCCTGCTGCGAGGCCGTGACCAGGCCGTAGGCCAGCGCCAGGTTGCCGGAGATGTTGCGGTAGGTACCCACCGGGAAGGCCTTGGTGGCCGGGGCGACCTCGAAGGAGACCGCGAAGTCCTCCGTCGTCTCACCGAAATTCCAGCCTGCCCTGAACGCCGCGATGTTCGCCGCCATGATCTCGGGCTTCTTCGCGAACTTCGACTTCAGGAACTTCTCCGTGCCCTCCGTGGGCCGGTGATACATCCACGACAGCAGACCGAGGGCGAACATGTTCTTGCTGCGCTCGGCCTCCTTGCGGGAGAGGTCGAACTCCTTCAGCGCCTCCACCGTGAGCGTGGTCAACGGCACCGGGTGCAGGCTGTAGCCGTCCAGCGAGCCGTCCTCCAAAGGGGAGACGGCATAGCCCACCTTCTGCAGGGCACGCTTGGTGAACTCGTCCGTGTTCACGATGATCTCCGCACCCCGCGGCAGATCCCCGACATTCGCCTTCAACGCCGCCGGATTCATCGCCACCAGCACGTTCGGCGCGTCACCCGGCGTGAGGATGTCATGATCAGCGAAGTGCAGCTGGAAACTGGAGACACCCGGCAGGGTGCCGGCGGGCGCACGGATCTCGGCGGGAAAGTTCGGCAGCGTGGAGAGGTCATTACCGAAGGACGCGGTCTCCGAGGTGAACCGGTCACCCGTGAGCTGCATACCGTCACCCGAGTCCCCCGCGAACCGGATGATCACTCGGTCCAGACGCCGCACATCCTTCGCGCCGCCGGGTTTGCGCTGCTCTCCGACGACAGATCCGTCGGTCTGCTCCGTTGGGCTACTGACCTGGCTGGTCACTGAACTGGACCTCCTTCGAGGCGGCTGTCCGGGCCTGGTCGTGCCACGGACCATCCCAGATCAACCCTACGTCGGTTAGGGTCGCCTTCCCGAGGCGATCCGCGGATTGGACGGCATTTTCGAGCCGGCCTGTAGCGCTTTCGAGTGTGCTCCAGCGCTCTTGAGCCGGCCTGGAGCGTGCTCACACCAGGTACAGCGCCGACGCGTCGGACTTCCTTCCCGGTTCCCTCCTCCGGTCTTCCATCCGGGCACCCTCGCTCTCCCGTGGAAGCCGGACGATCCGACACCTTGCCGACACAGTGTCCGTCGATCAGGAGTTCAGATAGGTCAGCACCGCCAGAACACGCCGGTGGTCCCCGTCGCTCGGGGCCAGGCCGAGCTTCAGGAAGATGTTGCTGACGTGCTTCTCCACGGCTCCGTCGCTCACCACCAGCTGCCGGGCGATCGCCGAGTTCGTGCGCCCCTCCGCCATCAGCCCGAGCACCTCGCGCTCCCGCGGGGTCAGCCCCGCCAGCACGTCCTGCTTGCGGCTGCGGCCGAGCAGCTGCGCGACCACCTCCGGGTCCAGCGCCGTACCGCCCTCGGCCACCCGCACCACCGCGTCCACGAACTCGCGCACCTCGGCGACCCGGTCCTTGAGTAGATAGCCCACACCCCGGCTGGAACCGGCCAGCAGCTCGGTGGCGTAGCGCTCCTCCACGTACTGCGACAGCACCAGCACCCCGAGCCCCGGGTACGCCTTCCGCAGCCGTACGGCCGCCCGTACGCCCTCGTCGGTGTGCGTCGGCGGCATCCGTACGTCCGCCACCACCACGTCGGGCAGCGCGTCCTGCGCCTGAAGGTCGGCGACGGTCTTGACCAACGCCTCCGCGTCCCCGACGCCGGCCACGACATCGTGCCCGCGGTCGGTCAGCAGCCGGGTCAGGCCCTCCCTGAGCAGCACTGAGTCCTCGGCGATGACCACCCGCACCCTGTCCTCCACGATCTTTCGGCCCCCCAAGCCCGATCCCGCTCTCCGACGGCACTCGTCCGTACGGAGGTCCCGTATGCGGGTCCAGCATTCCAGCATTCGGTACGCGCCGCCGCCCCACCCCGGAATACCGGCCGGTACGGGGCCTGTTCGGAACCATGACCATGCGGGCGATCGCGTTCAAGGAGACCGGTGTCGGGGGCGAGTGGGGGCCGGTGGGGTGATGTCCGGGGTGTCGGTGGGGTGGTGCCTGGGTTGCTGGTGGGGGCGATGTCCAGGTTGCTGGTGGGGGTGATGTCGGGGTTGCTGGTGGGGGTGATGTCGGGGTTGTCGCTGGAGTGGTGCCCGGGCTCTCGGTTGGGCTGATGACCGGTCCGCCGGTCTGGGTCGATGCCCGGTCCGCCGGTTTGGGCCGCCCCCCGTCCGCCGGTTTGGGCCGACCCCCGGTCCGCTGGTGGGCCGGTGCCGGTTGCCGCCGGGCCCGCTTGTCGGCGGTCGGCCTCGGTGTGCGGCAGGGCGGTGTCACCCGCCTCAGGGCGCCGGGCCGCCCCTCCGCGGCGTCAGGTTCGCCAGGGCAGTTCCGCGATCACCCGGGTGGGGCCGCCGGCCGGGGAGTCCACCACGAGGACGCCGTCCACCGCGTCGAGGCGTCCGGCGAGGCCGGCCAGGCCCGAGCCGCGGGAGACGTCCGCGCCGCCCACACCGTCGTCGGCCACCTGCAGCATCAGCCGGTCCTCCGAGCGCCAGACGTCCACCGACGCGGACCGGGCCCGGCTGTGCTTGCTGATGTTCTGCAGCAGCTCGGAGACGGTGAAGTAGGCGATGCCCTCGATGGCCGGCGCCGGGCGGGCCGGCAGATCGACCTCGACCCGCACCGGCACCGTGCAGCGGGAGGCGACCGAGGACAGCGCCGCGTCCAGACCCCGGTCGGTCAGTACGGCCGGATGGATGCCGCGGGCGAGGTCGCGCAGCTCCTGCAGCGCCGTCTTCACCTCGCCGTGCGCCTCCTCCACCATCCGCGCCGCCGACCGCGGGTCCTCCCGGAGCTTCTCCTTGGCCAGCCCCAGATCCATGGCCAGGTTGACCAGCCGGGCCTGCGCCCCGTCGTGCAGATCCCGCTCGATGCGCCGCAGGTCGGCGGCGGCCGTGTCGACCACGACCCCGCGGTCCGACTCCAGCTCCACCACCCGCGCCGACAGCGGCGACGGCCCGAGCAGCCCCCGGACCAGCAGCCCGTCGACGGTCGTCAGGGCCCGTACGATCCACGGCGTGGCCAGTGTGAACAGCAGACCGACCAGCGCGGTCACGGTGATCTCGAACGGGTTGTCCAGATAGACGCTGTGGTGCTCGTCGCCGTACAGCTGCAGCCCGCCCTGGCCGGCGTACGCGGGGAAGACCCAGAACCACAGCGGGTACGTCAGCAGCGCCCAGCCGACCGTCCACAGGCTCACCGCCACCGAGAACGAGAACACCACCCACGGGAACTGCAGCAGCGCGTACAGCATGTTCCGCCAGGAGCCGCCGCTCTTGAGCACCGCGCCCATCCAGGCCGCCGCGCCCGGCTTGCGCATCCGCAGCGGCTCCGGCTCGGCCACGTCCAGCCGCAGCAGCCCGCGCGCCCGCGCCCGCTCCAGCGCGCCGAAGCCGCGGCAGCCGGCGAGCGCCGCCGCGAGCACCGGGATGCCGATGAAGGTCACCAGCAGGCCCGCACCGAGCGACACCATGGTCACCGTCCAGGTGAACAGGATGATGGAGAGCGGCAGGCTCAGCAGGACATAGCCGAACTCGCGCCAGGTGCGCGCCTCGAACGGCGCCCGCAGCGCGGCGGGCAGCCGATGGCCGGTGCCGGCGGACCGTCCGTCCTCCCGCCCGTACCCGTACCCCTGTCCGTACTCCGTGGCCATCGATCCCGTCCTGTTCTCCTCGTCGCAGCGGCGCATCAGCCGTGTCTCCAGAGTCGTGCGCCGGGGCTTTTCGGGCCATGGAGTCCGTCGGCGTCTTGGAGCGGGGGTTTTCCCCACCCCTTGCCTCCGGCGGCCGGGCCGTTCTCCCCGTGCGGTTGGCTTCTTGCGCGGTCGGCTGTGGGCGCCGCTGTGCGCGATCTTCGTGGGGGGTTGTGCTTGTGGGGCGGCCGCGGGGGCGTCGTGCTTGCTCGCGCGGTTCCCCGCGCCCCTAGGGGATTGCAGCCGCCGTACGCGTATGCGGAGCCATCGGCTACTGCGTCCGGTCACGCCACGGGAGCTCTGCCGTGACCGTCGTCGGGCCGCCGGCCGGGGAGTCGAGCACGAACAGGCCGTCCACCGCGCCCAGCCGCTCCGCGAGGCCCCGCATACCCGTGCCGCCCTCCAGCCGGGCGCCGCCGCGGCCGTCGTCCCGGACCTGGATGAGCAGCCGGTCCTCCGTGCGCCAGACGTCCACCGAGGCGGACCGGGCCTGGCTGTGCTTGCTGATGTTCTGGAGCAGCTCGGAGACGGTGAAGTAGGCGATGCCCTCGATGGCCGGGGCGGGGCGGTCCGGCAGGTCCACGGTCACCTTCACCGGCACGGTGCAGCGGGTGGCGACCGAGGACAGGGCCGCGTCCAGGCCCCGGTCGGTGAGCACGGCCGGATGGATGCCGCGGGCGAGGTCGCGCAGCTCCTGGAGGGCCAGCTTCACCTCGCCGTGCGCCTCCTCCACCATCGCCGCCGCCGAGTCCGGATCCTCCAGCAGCTTCTCCTTGGCCAGACCGAGCCCCATGGCCAGGTTGACCAGCCGGGCCTGCGCCCCGTCGTGCAGATCCCGCTCGATGCGCCGCAGGTCGGCGGCGGCCGTGTCGACCACGACCCCGCGGTCCGACTCCAGCTCGGCGATACGGCGTTCCAGCTCGTCCGAGGGCGACAGCAGTCCGCGCACCATGAACCGGTCCACGTTGGTGAACCCCCGTGCCAGGTACGGCAGCACGGGCCACAGCACGAACAGCGAGGTCAGCACCGTACAGAAGGTGAGGACGCCCCAGGGCAGCCGGATGGCGTCGTACAGCAGCGTCCGCCAGCCCACCGGGTCCTTCAGCGCCATCCACAGCCGCTGCATCAGCCCGCCGCCTTTCGCGAGCGGCAGCGGCGTCGGCTCCTCGACCCGCACCCCGAGCAGCCACCGGGCGCGGGCCCGCTCCAGCTTCCCCAGCTGGCGGGCGCCCAGCAGACTGAGCGCCAGCAGCGGCAGACCGATCACGGTGATCGTCAGGGACCCGCCGACCGACAGCACGGTGATCGCGTAGACGAAGCCGAACACCGTCACCGGCAGGTTCAGCAGGAGATACGCGATCTCCTTCCAGGTGTGCGTGTCGTACGCGGGCCGGATCGGGGGCAGCCGGTCGGTGCCTTCGGCCCGGTCCGTGGCGGAGCTGGTAGCGGTCATACCGGTCAGCCTGCCGTGCGCGATGCCCTCCGCGCCATGCGGTACGCCGCCCTCCGCCGACGGGGGAAAACCCCACCCTCGCGCACCTCACCTGTCTCACCCCGTGACGGGCTGCTTACCGGGTCTTTATCAGGGCCTAGACTCCGGTGCGTACAGATCGTCGAATCTCGTCGATCCGGTCACCAGTCAGGGAGCGAGGGGCGCACGGTGCGGGAGACGTTGGGGCACTCGACGGCCGCCGCGGCGAACGTCATCGCGGCCGGCTACTTCCGGTCCTACTCGGTGGTGGGCCTGCTCGCCGCCGTCGGCGTGCTGTTCGTCGCGGTCGCCTTCGGCGCGGGCCGACTGCTGCGCCCGGTCGTACCGACCCCCGAGAAACTCCTGACCTACGAATGCGGCGTCGACCCCGTCGGCGAGGGCTGGGCCCACACCCAGGTCCGCTACTACGTCTACGCCTTCCTGTACGTGATCTTCGCGGTCGACTCGATCTTCCTGTTCCCCTGGGCGACCGTCTTCGCCGCCCCCGGCTACGGCGCGACGACCCTGGTGGAGATGTTCATCTTCCTCGGCTTCCTCGCCGTGGGCCTGCTGTACGCATACAAGAAGGGCGTCCTGACATGGACGTGACCCCTACTCCTGTGTCGCTCCCCGAGCCGAAGCGGCTGGGCGCGCTCGCCCGTCTGGCCCCCGAGCCGATGAAGGTGATCCTGAACTGGGGCCGCCGCTACTCGCTCTGGGTCTTCAACTTCGGCCTCGCCTGCTGCGCGATCGAGTTCATCGCCGCGTCGATGGCCCGCCACGACTTCATCCGCCTCGGCGTGATCCCCTTCGCGCCCGGCCCGCGCCAGGCCGACCTGATGGTGGTGTCGGGCACGGTGACCGACAAGATGGCCCCGGCCGTGAAGCGCCTGTACGAGCAGATGCCCGAGCCGAAGTACGTCATCTCCTTCGGCGCCTGCTCCAACTGCGGTGGCCCCTACTGGGACTCCTACTCCGTCACCAAGGGCGTCGACCAGATCATCCCGGTGGACGTGTACGTCCCCGGCTGCCCGCCGCGCCCCGAGGCGCTGCTCCAGGGCATCCTCAAGCTCCAGGAGAAGATCGCCCGCGAGTCGCTGGAGGAGCGCTACGGCCACTCCCGCCCGTCCGCGGCCGCCCTGACCAGCGACCTGGTGAAGCCGCCTGCCCCCGCTGGTGAGGAGGACGGCCGATGAGCACGGTCGGCTGGCTGCCCGCCCCGGTCGAGGACCTCTTCGGTACGGACGCCACGGCCGAGGAGTCGTACGACCTCCTGACCGTGGACGTGGCGCCGTCCTCCTGGCTCACCGCCCTGGAGACGGCCCGTACGACCCTGGGCTGCACCTACTTCGACTGGCTGAGCGCGGTCGACGAACCCGGCACGGGTTTCCGCGTGTCCGCGCACGTCGTCGCGCTCTCGCCGGTCCGGCGGCTGCTGGTGCGGACGACCGTCCCGCACGAGGCGCCGGCGCTGCCCTCCGCCGTCGGCGTCTACGCGGGCGCCGCCTGGCACGAGCGCGAGACCCACGAGATGTTCGGCGTCGTGTTCGAGGGCCACCCCGGCCTGGAGCACCTGCTCCTCCCGGAGACCTTCGAGGGCCACCCGCTCCGCAAGGACTTCGTCCTCGCCGCGCGCGTCGCCAAGGCCTGGCCCGGCGCGAAGGAGCCCGGCGAATCCGAGCACGGCGGCCCGAAGCGCCGCCAGATGCTGCCCCCCGGCGTACCGGACCCCAACGAATGGGGCCCCCTGAAGGGCCAGCTGCCCCCGGCCCCGGCCCGCCCGGCGCGTGGCGCGGGCCGCGCGGCCACGGCCGCAGACCGTCCGGTACGACGCGCCCGCACGGCAGCGGAGGGCTCCGCGAGCCAGCCCGGCCCAGCGGGTGAGGGCGCGGTTGGTGCAGCGGGTGCTGATGCTGGTGCAGCTACCGGGCCCGCCGGCGCGCGGCCGCGGCGGATGCGGAGTGCGAGCGAGGGTTCGGTGAGCCAGGCGCCGACGCCGGCCCCTCAGGACGCGGCCGAGCTCAAGCAGCCCTCGGCCGAGGCCGGCGCACCCCAGCCCGCGGCGGCGGAAGGTCCGGCCCCCGAGGCCTCCGTCGCACACGAGCCCGCCCCGGCCCCGGCCCGTCCGCGCCGAGCGCGCAGCGCCTCGCAGGGCTCGGCCTCACAACGGCCCCAGCCCCCGGACCCGACGGCACCCACCTCGGGCGAGCCCACGGCCCCGGACCAGGCACAGCCGACGGCCCCGGGCCAGGCACAGCCGACGGCCCCGGGCCAGGCACAGCCCACGGCCCAGACACAGCCCACGGCCCCGGACCAGGCACAGCCGACGACACCGGACAGCGCGCCCCGCCCCGCCCGCCGGAGCACAGCCCCGCGCAGCTCGGACGCCCCGTGGCACCACGCCCGCCCGGCCTTCGAGGAGCCAACGCAGCCCGATCGGACCCCGGCGGGGCCTGAGGGGACTTCTGCGGGGCCTGAGCAGGCCTCTGTGGAGCCCGAGCAGGCTTCTGCGGATGCTGGGCGGGCCTCTGCAGAACCCGAGGAGACCCCTGCGGGGCCTGAGGGGACTTCTGCAGGGCCTGAGCAGGCCTCTGTGGAGCCCACGTCGGCCTCTGCGAAGCCCGAGCAGGCCCCGGCAGAACCCGAGCCGGCCGCGGCAGAGCCCAGGCGGACCTCCGCAGAACCCGACCGGAGCCCGGCAGAGCCCGAGCGGACCCCCGCTGAGCCCACGCAGGCCCCCGCTGAACCCGGCCGCATCGAGCAACAACCCAGCCGGCCCGCCGACGGTGAGGACCGGCCCGCCGACGGCAACGGCCGGACCACCCGCGAGAGCCCGGCCGCTCCCCGTACCCCCAACGACGACGACCCCACAGGAGGCCCGCAGTGAACGGCGCGCTGGACGTCGGCCTGCGACTCCTGGTCGTGTTCGGCGTCTTCCTCACCTTCCCGCTGATCATCGGTCAGACCGAGCACAAGGTGATGGCCCACATGCAGGGCCGGCTAGGCCCGATGTACGCGGGCGGTTTCCACGGCTGGGCCCAGCTCATCGCCGACGGCGTGAAGTTCGCGCAGAAGGAGGACGTGGTCCCGGCCGGCGCCGACCGCCGTGTCTTCCAGCTCGCCCCCGCCGTCGCCCTGCTGCCGTACCTCCTCGTTCTGCTCGCCATCCCCATTGGTCCGAGCAAGGGCGCCGTCGGCCAGGTCCTCGACGCGGGCGTGTTCTTCGTGCTCGCCGTGATGGGCGTCGGTGTGCTCGGCTCGCTCATGGCCGGCTGGGCCAGCGCGAACAAGTTCTCCCTGCTCGGCGGTCTGCGCACGGCCGCCCAGCTGCTCGCCTACGAACTCCCGATGCTGCTTGCCGCGGCCTCGGTCGCGATGGCGGCCGGCACGGTGTCCCTGCCGGGCATCCTGCACGCGTTCCACTGGTGGTGGGTGCCCTGGCAGATCGTCGGCGCGGTCGTCTTCTTCGTCGCCGGACTCGCCGAGCTGCAGCGCCCGCCGTTCGACATGCCCGTCGCCGACTCGGAGATTATCTTCGGCGCCTACACCGAGTACACGGGCCTGCGTTTCGCACTCTTCCTCCTCGCCGAGTACGCCGGCATCGTCGTCCTGTGCGGCCTGACCACCGTCCTCTTCCTGGGCGGCTGGCACGGACCGTGGGGCCACGACGGCCTGGGCTGGCTGTGGACCCTGCTGAAGACGGCGATCCTCGCGTTCCTCGTCATCTGGCTCCGCGTGACCTATCCCCGCCTGCGCGAGGACCAGCTCCAGAAGCTCTCCTGGACCCTCCTCGTCCCCCTCTCCCTCGCCCAGATCGCCCTCACCGGCATTGTCAAGGTGGTGATCAGCTAGCCATGGCTGTGCCGTCCCCGCCCTCCCGGCGCCGTTCTCTCGCGCCCACCCGGCCCGGCATCCCCGGCTCCGGCCTCGCCAAGGGCCTGGCCGTCACCCTGCGCACGATGACCAGGAAGTCGGTCACCGAGCAGTACCCCGATGCCCAGCCCGAACTGCCGCCCCGCACCCGCGGAGTGATCGGCCTGTTCGAGGAGAACTGCACGGTCTGCATGCTGTGCGCCCGTGAGTGCCCGGACTGGTGCATCTACATCGACTCCCACAAGGAGACGGTCCCGCCGGCCGCCCCCGGTGGCCGCGAGCGCAGCCGCAACGTCCTCGACCGGTTCGCCATCGACTTCTCCCTGTGCATGTACTGCGGTATCTGCATCGAGGTCTGTCCTTTCGACGCGCTGTTCTGGTCCCCGGAGTTCGAGTACGCCGAGACCGACATCCGCGACCTCACCCACGAGCGGGACAAGCTCCGCGAGTGGATGTGGACCGTCCCGGCCCCGCCGGCCCTGGACCCCGCCGCGGAGGAGCCGAAGGAGATCGCCGCCGCCCGCAAGACCGCCGAGAAGCTGGCGGCCGCGCAGGCCGAGCCGCAGGAGCCTCAGGAGCCGCAGGGAGGCGAATCGTGAGCCCCACCGCAACCCTCGGCCTCGCCCCGGCGGTGAGCCTCGCCGGCGCCGGGCACGGCACCCCTCTGGCCGCGGCCCATCCCGGCTTCCTGTCCCCGACCGGTGTCGAGATCGCCTTCCTCCTCGTCGGCCTGGCCACCTTCGGCGCCGCGCTGGTCACCGTCACCACCCGCCAGCTGGTGCACGCCGCCCTGTGGCTGGTGGTCGCCCTCGGGGGTCTCGCCGTGGAGTACCTCCTCCTCACGGCCGAGTTCATCGCCTGGGTGCAGGTCCTGATCTACGTCGGTTCCGTCGTCGTCCTCCTCCTGTTCGGTCTGATGCTCACCAGGGCGCCCATCGGCCGCTCCCCGGACGCCGACTCCGGCAACCGCTGGGCCGCGCTGACCGTCGCGGTCGCCGCCGCCGTCGCCCTGGTCTGGGTGGTCGTCGACGCCTTCCGCACCACCTGGATCGACCTGAGCGGCCCGGCCGCCGGCAGTACCCGGGTCACCGGCGCGAGCCTGTTCCGGAACTGGGTGCTGCCCTTCGAGGCTCTGTCCGTGCTGCTCCTCGCGGCCCTGGTCGGCGCGATCGTCCTGTCCCGCAAGGCGAAGGCGGAGTCGAGCCCTCCCCCTGTGAACTCCCGGGCGGTCACCGAGAGTTCCCCTTCCGTCACGGATTCCGGAATTCACCCGGCCGAGCAGGAAGGCGCCCGCTGATGCACCTCGCCTACCCCGCCGTACTCTCGGCCCTCCTCTTCTGCACCGGCCTGTACGGCGTCCTCGCCCGCCGCAACGCCATCCTGGTGCTGATGTCCGTCGAGCTGATGCTCAACGCCGTCAACCTCAACCTGGTCGCCTTCGACGTCTGGCTCAGCCGGGCCGCGAAGGAGACGCTGCACTCCGGCCAGGCGCTGACCCTGTTCACCATCGCCATCGCCGCCGCCGAGATCGGCATCGGCCTGGCGATCGTGCTCGCCGTCTACCGCAACCGCGGCACCTCCGACATCGACAAGCTCCGCGACACCGCCGAGGGCCCCGACACCGAGGGCCCCGACTCCGGGAGCCCCGGCTCCTCCGCGGCCGAGAAGGCTGAGGCCACCGCGTGACCACGACCACCCTCGCCGCCCTCGTCCCCCTCCTGCCGTTCCTGGGCGCCGCCGCCGGACTGCTCCTCGGCCGCACCGCACCCGGGTTCGTCCGGCCGCTCGCCGTGCTGCCGCCGCTGGCCTCACTCGTCCTGGCCGCGCTGGTCGCCGTACGCCAGGGCGGAGGCCAGGCCATCGACGCCCACACCGAGCTGACGCCCACCGGCTCGGTCCCGATCGAGCTGGCGCTGCACATCGACGGCTTCGCCGCGCTCGTCGCGATCCTGGTCGCGTTCGTCGCGGCCTGCGTGCAGATCTACTCGACGGGCTATCTGCGCGACGACCCGCGCTACCCCTCCTACGCCGCCCTCGTCTCCCTGTTCACCTCCGCGATGCTCCTGGTCGTCTACTCCGGCGACCTGATCGTGCTGCTGGTCGGCTGGGAAGTCATGGGCATCTGCTCCTACTTCCTGGTCGGCCACTACTGGGAGACCCCCGAGGCCCGCGCCGCCTCCCTGAAGGCCTTCCTGGTCACCAAGCTCGGCGACGTGCCGTTCCTCATCGGCCTGTTCGCCCTCGCCACCGACGCCGGCTCCTTCCGCATCACCCGTGTCCTCGGCACCGTCGCGAGCGGCCATCTGCACCACCCGACGCTGATCGCCCTGCTGCTCCTCGCGGGCGTCGCGGGCAAGTCGGCGCAGTTCCCGCTGCACACCTGGCTCCCGGACGCGATGGCGGGCCCGACGCCTGTCTCGGCGCTGATCCACGCCGCGACGATGGTCGCCGCCGGTGTCTACTTCATCGCCCGCCTCCTTCCGGTGTTCGAGGCCTCCCAGGCCGCGATGACCGTGCTGGCCGTCATGGCCGCCCTCACGATGGTCGGCTCGGCGCTCGCCGCGCTCGCCCAGGACGACATCAAGCGCGTCCTCGCCTACTCGACGATCGGCCAGCTCGGCTACATGACCGGCGCCCTCGCCGTCGGCGACCGCGGTGCCGCCGTCTTCCACCTCCTGTCGCACGGCGCCTTCAAGGCGCTGCTGTTCCTCGCGGCCGGCGTGATCATCCACGCCGCCGGCACCAACTCGCTGGCCGCGATGTCCCGCATGAACGGCCTGCGCGACCGCGTCCCGGACGCCTACTGGACGATGACCGTGGCGCTCCTCGCGCTCGCCGCGATCCCGCCGTTCAGCGGCTTCTTCTCCAAGGAGTCCGTCCTCGGCGCCGCCGAGCACGTCGCCACCGGGAGCACCGACCACGCCCCCGGCGCCGCCGGCTGGATCGTCCTCGTCGCCGGTCTGCTCACCGCGCTGCTCACCGCCGCCTACGCGGCCCGGCTGTGGCTGCTGGCCTTCCGGGGCCGGGGCGCCGAGGCCCCCGACCACGGCCGCCAGCCCCTGACGATGACCGTGGTGCTGTGGGTCCTCGCCGTGCCGTCCCTGGCCTTCGGCGGGCTCGCCTACCGCTCGCTGCCCGGCTGGTTCGACGGCCGCGACCTGACCCCGACCCTGCTCACCTCCATCCTCGGCACGGGCCTCGCCCTGGTCGGCGGGCTGCTCACCTACGGCGCCTGGCAACGCACCAGCGCACTCGCCGCCCGTATCCCGATGGGCGCGGTCGCCGCGCATCCCGAGGGCGACGCGGGGCTGGTCGAGGCAGAGGCCATCGCCAGCCACGAGCCGGTCTACGGCAACATCGCCTACGCGCCCGACCTGGCCGATCCCGGGCGGATGCTGCTCGGCCCGCTGTACCGGCACGCTGCCGTCGGCTTCCACCTGGACGCCGTGTACTCGGCGCTGTTCGTCCGCCCGGTACAGGCCGGAGCGAGTCTCGTCCGGTTCCTCGACCGCGAGGTCGTCGAGACCTACGTAGCCGGCGCGGCCGCCCTGCCCCGAGTGCTCGGGGCCGCCGTGCGGCGTGCGCAGACCGGCAATGTGCAGACCTATGTGAGCGCGCTGCTCGCCGGCACCGTCGTCCTGGCGGTCGCCGTCGTCCTCGTCGCCACGGGAGCGTGAGCAGGCGTGATCGATATCAACGAGTCCGTGATGCAGTTCCTTCTGGCATTCGTCGTCGTCGGCCCGCTCCTCGGCGCCGTCGCCGCTCTCCTCCCGGCCCCGCCCGGGCTGAAGGGGAAGTCACCCGAGCAGGCCGTGCTGCGGCACGGCGTCACCGTGACGGGCGCGATCCTCATCGCCGCGATCGCCCTGGCGCTCGGCTTCGACCACGACCATCCGTCGAAGATGCAGGCCACGACCGACATCAGCTGGATCCCCGCGCTCGACGTGCGGATCCACCTCGGCATCGACGGCATTTCCCTCCCCCTTCTGGTCCTGACCGCGCTGCTGACCTTCCTCTGCGCGCTGTACTCCTACTTCAAGCCGCCCGCGGGCGGCTCCCCGAAGGCGTTCGTCGCGCTGCTGCTCCTGCTCGAGTCCGGCACCCTCGCGACCTTCGCCGTCCTCGACCTGCTGCTGTTCTTCCTCGCGTTCGAGATGGTGCTCATCCCGATGTACTTCCTCATCGCCCGCTGGGGCGGGGAGGGGCGGACCCGGGCCGCGTGGAAATTCATCCTGTTCACGCTGCTCGGCTCCGTCGTCATGCTGCTCGGCCTGCTCCTGATCGGAATCAAGGCGGGCACGTTCGACATGGTGGCACTAGCCACTGACAACGGCCGGTCGCTGACCACATCCGTGCAGGTCATCGCCGTTCTGGCGGTCGGGATCGGGCTCGCGGTCAAGTCGCCGATGTGGCCGCTGCACAGCTGGCTGCCCGACGCCCACACCGCGGCGCCGACCGTCGGCTCGGTGCTGCTGGCCGGTGTCCTGCTCAAGATGGGTACGTACGGGTTCGTCCGCATCCTTCTGCCGGTGGCGCCACACGGGTTCCACACCTTCGCGCCGTACCTCGCCGCGTTCGCCGTGGTCGGGATCATCTACGGATCCCTGGCCTGCCTGGCCCTGGCCAAACGGGGTGCGAAGGGCGACCTCAAGCGGCTGATCGCCTACTCCTCCGTCGGCCACATGGGCTTCGTCCTGCTGGGCATCGCCACCATGACCCCGACCGGCGTCAACGGCGCCCTGTTCGCCAACATCGCCCACGGCCTCATCACCGGCCTGCTCTTCTTCCTGGTCGGCGCGCTGAAGGACCGCACCGGCAGCACCGACCTGGACACCCTGGCCGAGGAGACCGGAGCCGCCCTCTACGGCAAGGCCCCGCGCCTCGGCGGACTGCTCGCCTTCGGCGCCGTCGCCTCGCTCGGCCTGCCCGGACTTGCCGGGTTCTGGGGCGAGATGCTGGCCCTGTTCGGCGCGTTCAAACCCGCCGCCGACCTCAGCCGGCCCGCGTTCCTCACCTTCATGGCGATCGGCGCGTTCGGCACCCTGCTGACGGCCGCGTACATGCTGATCGTGGTCCGCCGCGTCTGCATGGGCGGCGCCGAACACGAGGTCCCGAAGCTCGCCGACGTCCACGGCTACGAGTTCGCGGCCTGGACCCCGCTCGTCGCCCTCACCGTCGTCGCCGGACTGTGGCCGAGGGCGCTGCTCGGCCTGACCGACCCGGCCGTGCACCAGCTCCTCGCAGGAGGCACCCGATGAGCGCCCAGCCCCTCGCCGAGTCGCTGGTCCAGTCCGTCGACTGGCTCGCCGTCGCCCCGCCGACCATCGCCGCCACGGTGGGACTGGTCGTCCTGGTCGCCGACCTGTTCCTGCCCGAGGCCCGCAAGCCCGTCCTCGGCTGGATCTCGGTCGCCGGACTGGCCTCGGCCACGCTGATGCTCCTGCCCCTCCTGGACGGAGACCGCAGCACCTTCTGCCTGACCGGCACCACGCGCGCGTGCAGCTACACCGCCGACCACTTCACGCTCGTCATCCAGTTCCTGGTCCTCGGCGGCGCCCTGCTCGCAGCCCTGCTGTCGGTCACGAACCTCGAGGACGACCAGCCGCGCGTCCCACCGGGGGAGTTCTGGTTCCTGCTGCTGTCCTCCGCGGCCGGCGCCGCCCTGCTGCCCGCCTCCCGCGACCTGGCGACCCTGATCGTCGCCCTGGAGGTCGCCTCCCTGCCGGCCTTCGCCCTCGTCGGCATCCGGCACGGCGACAAGCGGTCCTCCGAGGCCGCGCTGAAGTTCTTCCTGTCCTCGGTGACGGCCACCGCGGTCAGCCTGATGGGCGTCAGCTTCGTCTACGCCTCCACCGGCACCCTCTACCTCACCCAGGTCGCCCAGCGTCTGACACACGTCGACGGCCAGCTGCACACCCTCACCCAGGCCGGTGTCGTCCTCACCCTGATCGGCTTCGCCTTCAAGACGGCAGCCGTCCCCTTCCACTTCTGGGTGCCCGACACCTACGTCGGCGCGCCGCTGCCCGTCGCCGCGTACCTGTCGGTCGTCGGCAAGGCGGTCGGCTTCTCCGGCCTGATCCTCGTCACCGTCGTCGCGTTCCCGTCGTACGCCGACGTCTGGGGCCCTGCGCTCGCCGCGCTGGCCGCGCTCACCATGACCGTCGGCAACGTCGGCGCCCTGCGCCAGCAGGCCACGCGCGCGTACAGCGCGGTACGACTGCTGGCCTGGTCCTCCGTCGGACAGGCCGGCTACCTGCTGGTGCCGATCGCCGCCGCCGGCTACGCCCAGGACCCGCGGAAGGCGATCGGCTCCACGGTGGCCTACGCGCTGATGTACGCCGCCGTGAACCTCGGCGCGTTCGCGGTGGCCGCCCTGGTGGGCCGTAGCCGGGCCCTCAACCGGATCGCCGACTACCGGGGCCTGTACGCCACCAACCCGCTCACCGCGCTTCTGCTGGCGTTCTTCCTGCTGTGCCTGGCCGGGCTGCCGCCGGGCGTGATCGGGCTGTTCGCCAAGGTCACCGTGTTCTCGGCAGCCGTCGACGCGGGCCTCGGCTGGCTCGCCGTCGTCATGGCCGTCAACGTGGTGATCGCCCTCTTCTACTACCTGCAGTGGACGGCCCTGCTGTTCCGCGCCCCCGAGGGCGAACCCGCCCGGCACCGCGTCCCCGCCCCCCTCACGGCCGCCCTCGCCCTCACCGGCGTACTCGGCGTCGCCCTGTCCGGAGCACCCCAGCTGGTCCTGCGCTTCGCGGCCACCGGCTTGTTCTGAGCCCGCTCCGAGAACAACACCGGACCATTGCGAGAAGCCGCCTCGCGCGCGTAGCGCACCCGTGCCGCCACGCGCGCGTGAGCGCGAACGAGCACGTCACCCGTACGGCCGACCGGCGCCCGTGCAGGCAACAGGGAACTCGTGGCCGCCGCCTGGCGTTGTCACAAGCGGGAGGGTCCACTGGACCAAAGTGTTCCCCAGCTGCACGACTTGGAGGGCGTACGGTGCACCGCCGGCACAACGGGCTCAGGACCGCAGTACTCCTCGGGGGACTGTCCGCACTCATCATCGTCATCGGCAGCTTCTTCGGTCGCGGCGGCCTGGTCGTCGCCGTCCTGGTCGCCCTCGGCACGAACGCGTACGCGTACTGGAACAGCGACAAGCTGGCGCTCCGCGCGATGCGCGCCCGCCCGGTCAGCGAGTTCGAGGCCCCGGCGCTGTACCGCATGGTCCGCGAGCTGTCCACGCAGGCCCGTCAGCCCATGCCCCGCCTGTACATCTCGCCCACTGAGGCCCCCAACGCCTTCGCCACGGGCCGCAACCCGCGCAACGCGGCCGTGTGCTGCACCGAGGGCATCCTGCGCCTGCTGGACGAGCGCGAGCTGCGCGGTGTCATCGGCCATGAGCTCAGCCACGTCTACAACCGGGACATCCTGATCTCCTCG